>JAKBBS010000215.1 GCA_021808425.1 Actinomycetes bacterium | reverse complement strand
CGTGGTGCATGACGGGAAAACGCAGCCCGATGTCCGGGTCGAGCTCGATCTGTCGCTGGCGTGCCATCGCACGAATGCGAAGGCCGGAGTCGTCGAGATCCCAACCGCGAAGCTCCGGGATGCGTCCGATGTCTACCAGGTCGGTCGGTGTCGCCAGACGGTACGCCATCATCGGCAGCAGGCTTTGACCTCCGGCGAGTACTTTGGCAGTGTCGCCCAGGTCGCCCAAAAGCTCCAACGCCTCGCCCTGCGTGGAGGGCTGGTGATAGCGAAACGGTGCGAGCTTCACGCGTCGGACCTCATCGCACCGTGAGGGTTCGCACAGCAGTTTGCGGGCGGGGTCGGTGCAGGGACGGTGTCGCCCGAGAGGAACGAACGTACTGCGTATCGGAGGGCGGGACTTTCGACGACCGCGAAATGGCGAAGCCCAGGCCACACCTGATGCGTGGCGCCGGAGATCCCCTCGGCGAGGGCTGCTCCCATCGACGGCGGTGTAGCGGAGTCGTCTTCGCCGGTGACGGCGAGTGTTGCTGCTGTCACCCGTTCGAGCGTGCTGCGTCCGTCGTAGGCGCCTAACGCCCGGCACGCGGCGGCGTGCGAAGCCGGGGCGGTCCTGAGGAAGATGCCGACGAGGGCAGAGACGCTCGCCGGGTGGTGTCGACGGAAGGCGTCCCCGAACCACCGGTCAGTCTGGAACGAGACTTGCATCTCCCTCGGTGTCGTCTCGGCCGTGCTCGCACGCTGCTCCCAAGCTTTGACTGCGTCAGGGCCGTACCAGGCGGTGGTGTCGCACGCCACGAGGTGCGCCACGCTTTCGGGGTGTGCCGCGGCGAGTGCGACGGCGACGGTGCCCCCCATCGACATGCCGAGGACGTCTACCGGCCCTACGCCGAGCTCGTCGACTAGGCACGCGACGTCGCCGGCCATGTCCTCAACGCTGAAAGAGCCGCCGTCCCACGAGCTTCGACCGTGTCCTCGCAAATCCACGGCGACCAGTCGACGGCCGAAGCCCATGTCGCCTGCCAGCGGATCCCACATCTCGGCGCTGAGCGCGAGGGAGTGAAGCAGCACCAGCGGCGGACCGGTCCCTGCCGCCTTGTAGGCGAGCTTGCCCCAGGGGCGTTCTATGTAGGAGTACCCGTCGCTCAATTGCCGGACCGATCGGTCGAACGCTGCCGCCGCCCCGCCAAACGCGTAGCGTTCCCGAAACAGATGGCATCGTGGATGTCAGGCGGGAGGTCGGCCATACGAACAGACGCCGACGGGTGCGGGTCGCCTATCGGGAAAGGGGCGTCACTTCCGAGCATCACTCGATCGGTGCCGACGCGTCGGACGAGAAGCTCGATGGACCACGGGTCCAAAGCGACCGTGTCGAACCAAAGGCGGCGCAATATGTCCGACGGCGACGAGGTCATCGCCGTCTTGTCACGCAGCCCGGCGCGCACGAGGCCGTCGAGGCGAAACGACTGGTAGGGAAGGAACCCGCCGCCGTGCACGACGATCACCTCCAGGTCCGGCAGACGGTCGAACACCCCGGCGATCATCAGCTCGACAACCGCTGCGCTCGCGTCGATCACGCGACCCGAAACGTTCTGCACGACGGGGGACGTGAACGCGCACGACGGCCCGTTGACCGGCGGATGCAACAGGACGGTGACCTCCTGGCGGGCGATCTCGGCCCAGAAGTCGGCATAGGAGTCGGAAGCGAGCGGAGGGCCGGGGGGAGCCGAGCTCACCATCACCGCTGGCGCCTCTATCTGCGACAGGACCCGGTTCGTGTCGTCGAGTGCAGCCGTGCCACCCGCGGATACGTCGACGAATGGGACCGGCCGTAGGCGGCCGGCGCTTGCTTTGGTTTCTTCGCAGAGGGCGGCGTTGACTGCCCGCACCCACGGGCGCCGCTCGGCGTCAGGAAAGGTCGCCCACGTGAAAAGGTCAAGCCACGGCGATACCCACTGCTCGGCGATGCCCTCGCTGTCCAGCCACGCGACGCGCTCCGACAGGGAGAACATTGCCGGGGCGATCGGGCCGAGACGGCTCTGGCCGTAGACGATCGAAGGGCCGTCGCTCGTCACGCCGGGAAGCTCGCCTTCACGAACCGCCTCCAACAGCGGCTCGGGGACGACATGCGCGTGGACGTCTATATCTCTGCGGTTGCTCATCGTGGATCCTCCATGCGAACGTCGGCAGCGGCATTGGAAGCGCCGATGACCCCCGAGCGGACGATCGCCCGGTAGCCTGCCATTATCAAACCCCGGCTCATAGCGGCCGCTGCTGTCTTGTCCTGCTCTTCGTAGGCGATCAGCAGCCGACGGTGGTCCTCAACTGACCGCTCCAGGCGTCCCGGCTGCGACAGGCTCAGATGACGGAACTGCAAAGTCCGGATGCCGAGCATGCCGACCATGCGCTGCAGTTGCTCGTTGCCGGCAAGGCGAACCTCGACGAGACGAAACCCGACGTTGTGCCAGAAGTAGTCGTCGACGGCTCCGCGCGCAGCGTCCGCCTCTAGCGCCGCCTGCCAGCGCCAAAGCTCACTGAGAAGGGTCTTCGGGCACGACTCGACGATCAGGTCGCTCACCAACGTGAACAGGGCAGCGCGAAGGTCGTACACGTCCTTGGCCTGGCGGAGAGTTACGTGAGCGACGTACGGGCGTCGATGTGGCGGGACGACGATCGCCCCTTGGCGTTCCAGGTCGGCGAGGGCTTCACGCACAGGCGTCCGGCTCGTGTTGAACCGTCGAGCCAAGTCGACGGAGTTGAGGCTGTCACCCGGGTTCAAACGGCCCTCGACGATCGCTATGGCTATCTCGTCGAAGATCTGCTGGGCGAGGGGAGCCCGGTCGGCGTCGTCTCTCATGCTTGCCAACATGAGCGTGCGCCGGTCGCGAAGCGCACCGTCAGGGTCCAGAGGAATGGCGACCCCCGGGGCCGCAGCGCTGCGGAGATCTGGCAGGCCGATCCTCGTGACGACACTCACCCGAGGGAAGCGGGCGGCCGCCTCGTCGACGCGCGACGAGGCGTCGGGTCGCCCAGCCTCAGCTACTCCGGTCTCCATAGTCGTCAGCTTTCCAGCTCCGGCCAACGCCGACGGACCAGGTCCAATGATTCGGTGTTGGCTTCTGCCACGGCAGGGAAATCGCCGAGGCGCTCGAATGGTCGGCACGCGTCGATGAGCAGGCGGCTGTTATAGTTCGCCTCGCCGGGGCGTCCGAGCGGATCGACCCTGCTGCCCCACGAGCGTCGCATAATGTCGACGTCGATTGCTGGATCGCAGCGCGTCGAGACGGCCCACATGACCTCGTGCAGGTCGCGGGGGTCGACGTCTGAGTCGACGGTTATCACAAGGCGGTTCATGTACGCGGTGGCGGGATGCTGAGCGGCGAGATAGCCGGTTTGGCGGCTGTGGCCGGCGTAGCGCTGCTCCAAGGCGACGGCGATGATGGACCGTCCGCCGCCCGCCTCGTGGCACCACACGCCGGACACGCCTGCAAGGCCGGTGGCGATGAGAGCGTCCGTGGCCATCGCCGACTTCATTACCGAGCGCATGTAGGAGTAGTCGTGCGGTGGTTTGCCCGGGGGCGCCCCGAGGTTGATCGGGTCGGTGCGGTGGTAGATGGCCGCGACGTCGACGCAGAGCACTTCGGCGGTGCCACCCGAGTAGTACCCGGTCCACTCGCCGAAAGGACCCTCGGGGCGGGTGCGCTCGGGGTATACCCAGCCTTCGAATGCCAGCTCGCTCTCGGCTGGGAGTGGGAGCCCGGTGACAGGCGCAGCGACAACCGGTACGGGGGCGGCGAGGATCGCCCCGGCGTAGTCGTACTCCGAGATCCCGGTCGGCACCTCGGTGCCGGCGACGACGAGCAGGACCGGGTGATGGCCGAGGGACGCTGCGATCGGGGCCCTGCCTTCTTTGGCGAACCAGCGCTTCAGGTGTTGGAATCCGTGCTTGCCCGCCTCGATGTTGACAGTGACACTACGGCCGGCGTCTTGGACCTGGATGCGGTAAGCGCCGAGGTTCGGGACCCCGTTGTCTGGGTCGACGGTGACCACAGCGCACCCGGTGCCGATGTAGGCGCCGCCGTCGGCCTCGTGCCACACGGGGCAAGGGAAGTTGGTGAAATTGATGTCGTCTCCGGTCAGGCGATGCTCGAAGATCGGGCCGTCCTCGACGAACACCGCGGCGAAGTCTTTCGCCTGGGCGGTCCACTGGGCGGGTTTCCCGCGCAAAGCCTCGACGAGGTCGCGGTCCGAAAGTCCTTCGCCCAGTCCGAGGCCGGCGCCCATGAGATACGAACTCGACAGCGAGCTTGTCAGTACCCTCATGCCCTTCGGGTGCCCGGGGATGTCGTCGAAGAGCAACGCCCTAGGCCGGTTGCGCCGGTAGTTGACCTGGCTCGCAGCCCCGATTTCGAGTGATGCGTCTACGCCTTCTAGGCGAAGCAGGTCGCCGCTGGCTTCGGTGCGCTCCAGCCAAGAGCGCAGGTCGAAGGCGGATGGATCAAGGCCCATCAGATCAACGGTTCCATGTCGGCTGCAGCCTCGGCCAACACGATGATCTCGTCGAGGCGTTCGGGAGGGACTATCACGACGCCGTCGCTGTCGCCGAATACGAGGTCGCCGGGCCGTACCACGACGCCGCCGAGCGCGATCGGGACGTTCAGCTGACCGGGACCATGCTTGTAGGGGCCTGCGGCCGTGACCGCACGGGCGAACACCGGGAGGCCGAGTCTCTCAAGGGCGTCCCTGTCTCGGATCGCGCCGTCTATGACGACGCCGAGCGCACCATGATTCCTGGCCTTCGTGGCCATGCGTTCACCGAACAATGCGCGGGTTTCGTCGCCTTGGCCGTTGACGACGAGCACGTCGCCCGGCTTCAACAGGTCGAGTGCCTTGTGCACGAACAGGTTGTCTCCCGCCCGGGTCCACACGGTCAGGGCGGTCCCGTGGAAGGCTGCGCCTTTCCACTGGGGTTTGATCGAGGAGCTGACAACGCCCATCCGCTCCATAGCGTCGCTCAGATCGCATGTGGTGAGGCGGTCGAGGCGGCTTCGCTGTTCGCTCAGTGTCGTCAAGTGAATCTCTCCCTCGTCGAGATGGTGTACGTCGAACGTTCGAACTCGGACGTCACCTAAGAGGCGGTGTAAATGTAGTTCGTGACGCTCGACGGCGGCGTCGTCTTGTCCTTGCTCGCCGCCCGCTGGAAAGCGGCTTGGATCAGCGACGTGGTCACGACAGGCGTCGTCTTCCAGACGTTGAGGAAGAACTTGTAGGCGATTGCAGCGTTGGCGGCGCTTGTCTGCGGGTTGTACTTCTCGATCGCTGCCTCGGTCTGCTTCGGATGAGCCCGCAGGAACGCGAGGTTCGCGGTCTCGGCTTCGTAGAAGTCCTTGACAGCCTGGGGATGGCTCGCCACGTACGAGGATGTCGCCGAGAACGCCCCGACTGCGTAGGGAAGATTAGAAAGCGAGGTGAGCACGTGGCCGCCGACCTGTGTCAACGACTGTGCTGTGGGCGGCTGGAACAGGCCCCCGGCCGCGGCGCCGCTGCGCACTGCAGAGATCTGCTGCGCGGCGGAGACAAGG
>JAKBBS010000214.1 GCA_021808425.1 Actinomycetes bacterium | reverse complement strand
ATGCAAGAAGGAGGGAGAAGCCCTTGGGCTCCTCCCTCCTTCTCATTCATTCACTAGTTGATGCCTTCGCCGTCACCAAGTATCTGGTTGCCGGCGAATGCGGTTACCGGGCAGCGATTGCCGAGTTGGCCGCGGAGATGGTGGAGGGGTTGACCGCAACCGGACCACCGAAGGGGATGACCGACGTGGCGCCTGCGGCACCAGCCGAGTTGAGGTAGCTGGTGAGGTACGGGCCAAGCGTGCTCGGGGTCTCGGTCAGCAGCAGCGGCTGCCGCACAGTCGGACCACCGACGACACTGGACGCGGCCAGCGCATCCGTGTAGAAGTCGCCACGGGCGATGAACACGTACGGATGAGCTCCGCTCGGAGGATTGATGCCGAGAGCGGCGGTGTTGGTCTCGAAGCTGGCCAGCTTGACCGCAGTGTCCGTGGCATCTTGGCCGGCGACCCTCAGCACGCTGAGGCCCATTCCGCTGGTGGTGCTGGCCAGGGACGCCTCGACAGTGTCAGACACGGCAAGCGGTCCACCGACTAGGACCACCTGCTGAATCCCGAGGTCCGTGAGGGCGCCTTGGGCTTCAGTCGACAGGTAGGCCGGGTTGGTGATGATGATCGGGATGCCGTCGGCATAGGACAGAGCACTGGCAGCCATCGCGTCTGGGAAGTTCTGGTCCGAGGCGATGATGGCTGTGTTCTCAGCAATACCAGGAGGCGTGCTGGACCCTGCGCCGGTCGTGTCGTTGTAGTTGGATGCGTGGGCGAATGCCGCCGACAGGTTCAGGTAGTCGCTGGTGGGCAGTGACTTCGGGTACTCGGCGACAGCTGCGGACGTGCCGTCAGCGTTCGCACCTGCGACCACGACCGTAGCCACGTTGGTGTTCTGCGAGACCGTCGACGCCCCACCGCATGCGTACACCGGCAATGATTGAATTGCCGACTGGACAGCGGGAGTGATCGCAAGCGGACCACCGACGATGTACACGGTCGAGACACCCTGGAGCTTCAGCTCGTTGGCCGTCTCAGCGGCCAGCGAACCAGAAGGCGTCAAGAGGATGCCGGTGTGGAGGTACTGAGCCAGGAACGACGCAGACAGTGCGTCCTGGAAGCTGTCGTCACGGGCGAGCACGACGGCACCATTGGGGACGCAAGTACCGATACCACCGGTATGCGGGAACCGCGCATCCAGGGCGGCGATAGCCGTCCCGTCGGCGTCCGCACCGGCGATGGCCGGCGGGGTGGCCGAGATGCCAGCCACCACGAAGCTCTGGGGCGCGAAAGGCGGAGTCTGGGCGCTAGACAGCGTCCCGACTATGGGCCCATCAGGCAGAAGGGCATTGGCCGTGGGAATGGCGTCGATCGCCAATCCGCTGAAGGTGTAGCTGGCAGGGGCCAGGGTTGAGGGGGCGTAGATCTTGAACTGGACCGTGCCTCCCGACACCGACGCCGCTCCGATGCCAGCCCCGGTACCGCCTGAGACGGTGACGGTGGGATGGCTGGAGGGATCGAACTGCAGCGTCTGCACGGTCCCGCCAACAGGGGCGGTCAGGGCCAGGGTCACCGTAGCCGGGGCCAGGCTGGTTGCGCCTGCACCCAGCTGCCCGGGAGCAGTCTCGGTGAAGGTCACGTTGCTGATCGGATAGTTGGTGGCACCCGAGTCAGGGATGGCGATCGACGGGTTGTTGGCGATGATCTGGCCCGTACCGACCGTAGCCAGAGACGGAGTCGTCAGCAGCTGATAATTACCGCCAGCTGGGACGTACACCCCTATGGTGGTGATGGCGCCGAGCGCTGCCTGGGAGGCGGCGTTGACGGTGATCGGAACAGACCCCGGGACGGTGCCGGAGGGGGTTGTCAGTGGCGGCGCGAGGTTTGGCGGTGACGCGCCGACGTACACGGTGTAAGCCGAGCCATCGGTAGCGGGGCTGAGGACGTGGAGGATCAACTCGTCCTGGGCGGTGACGCCCTGCGGATCACCAGGGTTGGTCTGGAGTATCTCGGCGAACCTGGGGCCGGTGTTGCCGTTGGGGCCGAGCGAATCGAACACCGAGGGTGCTGGGCCGAAGCTCACCTGGCGGGTGGGGTCGGTCGGGTTGTTGGTCTGCCCGTTGGGGGCGATGTTGATCACCAGATTGTCGCCGGCGGCGGCGCCCTGGACAGTGACCGCCAGATCGGGGACGGTGCCGGTGCCGCCCTGCCCGACCTGCGGAGCAGCAGCCCCCGGCGGGAAGAACGTGATGGGCGAGACGGTCGGCGCGGCCGAAGCCACTCCTTCGGTGACCGCAAGGAGCCCACCTACCGATATGAACGCCGCAGTTGCTGCGACGATAGCGCCAGGTTTGCGGAGCCTTCCGCTTCCTGCCATTTATTGCCTCCTGTGATGTGCGGTCGGTGACCGCTGTGGACCCCCGCCCGACCCGGCATCGCTGGTTCGTGAAGGGTGTTTTCGCTTGCCCGGGCTCAGAACTGCGATCCCGGATGCCGGGAGACCGCCCTAGCGGTTCCTCGACGCTCTCTTAACCTGACCTTTGGTTGGTTTGTGACAGCCAATCTCTGGGTACGTGCACCACCTGCACTCCGGCATAGGGCCTGAGGACAGGATGGGCGCCCGAAGCATAGCCACGACAGAGCTAGGGCGCGGTGATACCCGGGTCAGTCAGGAAGGCGACGGTGAGCTGCGCCGTGTTGGCGGCTCGGTCGATCGCCAGCTGCGCGACGAACGAGCCGGTCAACCCACCCGGCATCCCGGACCCGCCGGGGACCACTTCGCCGCGGAAGAGATACCCGGGCTCTGCGTCGGTGCCCACGGTGTCCACCAGCGCGCCGGTGGCGACCGCTGTCTCGTTGTCCGACTCGATCGTGAGGCGCAGCGCCGCTGAGACCGGCGGGGTACAAGCCTCCATCTCGACGAAGACTGCGCTGGCGGCGCTAATTCCCGCCTGCGTCATGCCGGTACCGATGGCGAAGGCCGGGGTGGATCCGACAGACGTCAGGTCGACCGAGGGCGTCACGATCGTCGCGGCGACGCTGGAGCTGGCAGGAGCGGGCGGTGGAGCGGACAGCTGAGGGGATATCCAGGGACAGGATGGCGCAGGCGGCGGGACCGTGGTCGTGGTCACCGTCGTCGGCGTGCTCGGCCCAGGAGTCCCGGCCAACCCTGAAGCTGGAGTCGACGTCGACCCTGAAGCTGGGGTCGAGGGTCGGCTGCCGTCGGACCCGCTGTCACCTCCGGCGACGAGCGCCGGCAGGAGCCAACTAGGCCCAGCCGGAGTAGGTGCCACCTTCACCGACGTCACGGTGGCCGGGGGCCCGGCATGCACAGGGACCGACGTCACGGCGCCGGACATGCTCGTGGTGGACGTCGTGGAGGGTGTCGCTGTCGTCGGGGGCGTCGCGCCGACCACCGGCCGCAGGGAGGAGGAGACATCCGGGCCGACGGCCGGCGGGGTGCCGAGAGCGGCGGGTGTCGTCACCGAAGTCGTAACCACCCGCTGCGGGCTGGCGCTGCCGGTCGCCACCGCCGCACCGGTCGCTATCGTCGCCGCCGCAGCGGCGGTAGCCACCAGGCCGCGCACCGAGCCACCAGCCGAGATGACCGACTGCGCGACAGGGCTAGTAGCCACCTGATAAGCGCTCAACTCGAGTTGACTGGCCATCTGGCTGGCGCCGGGGGCGCCGGCGGCGCCTGAGGCGACGTGGTCGCCATGACTCGTGGCACGGCGCGCCCTGCTGGCAGCCCATGCGACCAACCCCGGTCCGGAGATGCAGGCCACCGATGCCCGGAGCCGGGAGAGCCGCGCCCGGAGCGAGCCGCGGGCTCGGCTGACGCGTGCTCGGGCGTTGACCTCACTGATGCCAGCCGCCTCGGCAACGGCTGCGTACTCCAGCCCGTCGAGCTCGCGCAGGATCCAGGCGTCGCGCTGCGAGGTGGGCAGGCTCGCCAAAGCGGACCGCACCTCCCGGAGGACCGGCGGGTCGGCGACCGAGCTGGCAGGATCGAGGTCCGGCTCGACGAGCCGACCGACCCGATCGACGAGATGCCGTTCCCTCTCACGGCCCTCGAGGCGGTCCACGCAGACGTTCCGCACGATGCGAGACAGCCATGCACCTACTCGATAGTCCCCGTTGATACCGAAGCCGGCGTAGCCCTTGAATGCCCGCTCGAAGCCCTCCTGCACCGCGTCCTCGGCATCTTGACGGGACCCGAGCCGACGCTCCGCCTGCTGGAGCAGGCTGACGTAGTGGTATCGGAACGCCTCCTCCACGCTTGCATGCTGAGCAAGCCACGCGTCACCGGCGCCGTCTGCAGGTGTGGGGTCGAAGCGGGAATCGATCATCGCGTCGCCCTACTCCTCCAAGATGCGCCCGCACCCGCCCGCAGGAGATCGAACATCCCGCCCTGGTGTCGTCTGCCTCCTCGCCGCCTGCGTGCCACTGTACCCCTTAGCCATGCCGGCGCGTCCGATGAAGACCCATCTTCGTTCGGCAGAGTTCATGGCACCATACCACCGGTCGGACGAAATCCGAAGGACCCGAGGTATCCGCCGAATGTGCCTGGGCGTGCGCAGGCCACCCAGGCGGTCCCTTGCCGGAGCGGGGGGAGAGTCGACAGCTAGGATCGGCCAGATGCCGATCTCGCATCCGTCGTCCCCGTCTGTCGGCGGGGTCGGTGCAGAGACTCGCCGCCCGTGACCACCATCGCTGAGTACCGCGGCTCCAAGGAGCTGCTGGCCAACCTTACCTTGCGGGAGCTGCGCTCCAAGTACAAGCGGTCGTTCCTCGGATGGACCTGGTCGCTCGTAAATCCCCTGGTCAATACCCTCGTCTACACCGTCGTCTTCCTCGATTTCTTCCACGCCCACGCCGTCAAGGGCACGCCGAGCGGCCTGACTATCTACTCGCTGTACCTGCTGTGCGCCATGTTGCCTTTCAACTACGTGCAGTCCACGGTGATGGGATCAATCGGCAGCCTGATCGGCAACGGCAACCTCATCAAGAAGACGTACTTCCCCCGCGACCTGCTCCCCGCCGCAACGACTCTTTCAAACCTGGTCTCCCACGGCATCGAGATGGGCCTGCTCACTGTCATCCTGGTGGTCTTCGGGCAGTGGCGGGTGCTGCCCTTCCTGCCGATCGTGGTGCTACTCATGGCTGTCAACGCCGTGTTCGCCTGCGGGATGGCGCTGATGTTCAGCATCATCAACGTTTACTTTCGCGACGTCGAGCACTTCATGGCCATTTTCTTCTTGCTGTGGTTCTACGGGACGCCGATCATCTATCCCCTCGGCCAGATCGGCCACCACCCTCTGATCCTCACGATCCTCAAGATCAACCCGATGACCGACATGTCGACGGCCTTCCGGGCCGTCATGTACAACGGCACCTTGCCGCCGCTCCTGCCCACCGCCTACTTCGTCGCCTCCGCCGTCGTGATGTTCGCCATCGGCTACAAGGTCTTTGCCCGCATGGAGGGTCGCCTGGCGGAGGAGCTGTGAGCGGCGTCGCCGTCTCCGCCGACAACGTCTCGAAGATGTTCCGGCTGGTGCACGAGCAGAACAACTCGCTGAAGGCCACCATCCTGCGAGGCC
>JAKBBS010000213.1 GCA_021808425.1 Actinomycetes bacterium | reverse complement strand
AGGAGTGGACTATCAGGCGTGAAGCGAGCGGGTTCAGTGTCGTCTGGCGTGCGCGCGCCGACGGAGCCCCCGACGTGGCGATCAAGCTGAGTGTCGTGGACCGACACGGCCAAGCCGTGTGTCAATCTCCACGAATGACCGTAGATCACCCAACGCCCAATGCCGAGATGGTGGCGGAGCCCCCCGATTTCGTCGAAAGCTTGCCGGTGTTGTTGGCAGAGAGATCGGTCGTTGTGGCGACGGGCGGTCTGCTCCGCCCGCATCCGCCCTGATCGAATAGGACGATCCGGTGGCGCCTGGAGTCGAATAGGCGCCGAAGTTGACCTCCGCAACTTGAACCTGCACCTCAATGTAGAACCAACGCACGAGTTCCCGACGGATTTCCGCATGTTTCCCAGTACACGCTATGCCCGTCCCCGACGTCGAGCATCCCGACTCGTAAGGCTCGATAGGCGGAAACACGACATCCACGCCGTTTGCTTTCGCAGAGCGCTCGAGGTTCTTCGCTAACTCTTGCCGGCACTATTTTGGTTATACTCCACGGTTATACTCCACGGTTTGACTCACCGGGTGGGCGCCAAGGGCTAGGTGGTAATCCCCAAAGACCTTCGCGATCGGCTCGGGATCGGCCCCGGGGACGAGGTCGAGTTCACTTTCGACGAGAACGCCGACGCAGTAAGTCTGCTACCGGTGCGGGGCTATCCGACGCTGCGGGGGTCGTTGGCCGGGTTAGGACTCGTGTCCGAGTTGGAGGCAGACCACCGGTCCGAAATCGATCGTTGACCGATTGCCTCGACTCTTGGGCGGTCCTGTGCTGGCTTGACGGTGACGAGCCGGCTGCCGCCCGGGTGGAGGCAGCTATGACATCGCCCGGTCATGAGCTGGATCAACCTCGGTGAGGTGGCCTGCATCGTCGAGCGCCGAGCCGGCTCTGGTCAAGCTCGTCACGTCGTCCGGGAACTTCGCCGGCGCGTCACGCTGGATCTGCCCACCGACGTCCGCGTCCTCGAGGCAGCCCACATCAAGGCGAGGTACGCCGTGGCATACGCTGACGCCTTTGCGGTGGCCACGGCGATTGCTCACGGCGCGATGCTCTTGACAGACGCCCCCGAGATCTTGGACGGCGATCCAAGGTGGCCGGTCGAAGACCTACGAACCTGATCGTTCTCCTCAGTTCGGCAAGGCAGCGTGCCGCCGCCCTTCAGCAGGCCGAAAGTGCCAAAGAACTCCGATCTCCGAATGGGCGTTCACGTCGGCGATAGGAGCGGTTATCACAGCGGAGCATGGGCGCGTTTATCGGGTGACGGTCTCGTATATAGCGCCGACTGAGATCACGGCGCCTTTGATGCCAGGGCCGTGATCGCCTTCCCACACGTAGAGGGTCGCCCTCAATTGCTCGGCTGCAGCGGCGGCCTCGGCACCCAAGGTGAAGACGCGGTGAGCGTCGGCGATCTCAGCAATATGGTACGCGATTGCCTGAATTGGCACCACCTGAACGGACGGCGCAAATTCGAGGAGACGTCGGCCGAGTTCCCGCCGATGCTCGCTGGGCCATGAGCCAGTCAGTGCACCTCCTCTGGCGGAGACGACGCTCTTCGACAACCGATAGAGCTACAGGCTGGTGGTCGAAATCTCGTGTTCTGTGAGGACACGATCTAGATCCGGTTGCTGAGCTGTGCATTGCGGCCCACCACGGCGGGTGGTTGTGCCCCTGCGTTCGGCGTGTAGGGGTTCCGGATCGGGTCCACACGCGAACTTTATCTTTTCTATACAGGTTTATCTATTCTCGATAAATCTAGATAAAAATCATAAAGTTACCAACCTCGAGACGTCCTCCGGAGGGGCTGCGGTACAACCACTACCCGACTCGTAGTAGCCGGGTGTACAGGACGAGACTTGTCGTCGCCGCCGCCGCCGCAGGCTGCGCTGCCAAGGCACTGAAGGTGAGTCCGCCGCCGAGGGATCCCGCTTAGTGCCAGGAACACACCGGCCACTCGTATTCGCTACGACCGCTTGACGGCGGCGCAGACCTCAGGCGCCCCCCTCCATGTTGGAAGAGCCGGCGGTGGGGCCGTGGAGTCCGAAACGCTCTGCGGTCCGTTGGGTCAGTTCGCCGAGCTCAAAGGCAGGGGACTGGTGGCCTTGTGCGGTAAGGCGTCTCTGCAAGGCGGGGAGCGCCTGCAGATCCTTCTGTCGTCCGGCGGCACGCTTGGAGCGAATCACGTCGGCCAGAGAAGCCACGGTCATCTCCCCGACGCCAGGGATGGCCACCCGCAACGCCTAGCGTACCGAGATCATCGTGCAACGCGGCCCCGTTGACTACAGTGGTGGGAGAGGAGAGGTGCGAGAGTGGCCGAATCGGACTCACTGCTAATGAGTTGACTTGGGAGACCGGGTCCGGGGGTTCAAATCCCCCCCTCTCCGCCAGCCACCCGTAGTGCCACTGCACCCGAGTCGCTACGGTTCGCGGTGCACCAGCCACACCCGCGCTTGGGCGCGGGGCCGGATCACCACCTGATCTATGTCCACGTGGCTAGGCCTTGTAGCGACGAAGCTGATCACGTCGGCGACGTCGTCGGCGCTCAAGGGGGTAAGGCCCCGGTAGACGGAGCTGGCCCGCTCTTCGTCGCCGTCGAAGCGGACCAGGGAGAATTCGGTTTCGACCAGGCCCGGGTCGACTTCGCTGATGCGCACCGGCTTGCCGACGAGCTCGAGACGCAGCACGTCGGTCACGGCGCGCGCCGCGTGCTTCGCGGCGTTGTACCCGGCGCCCCCGGCGTAGGGCTCGAAAGCTGCGACCGATCCGACGTTGATCACGTGACCGTCTCCTGACGCTATGAGCTTTGGGAGGAGTGCCCGGGTCATTCTCATCAGCCCCATGACGTTCGTGTCGTACATGGTCTGCCACTGCTTCTCGTCGGCTTCGCCGATCGGTCCGAGGCCGAGTGCGCCCCCGGCGTTGTTGACGAGAAGTCTGCAGTGCTCGCCGACGGCCGAGCAGAACTCCTCCACCGAAGCGGGGTCCGTTACGTCGAGGTAGCTCGCTGTGGCGCCGTTGGCGAGCTCGGAGGCGATTTCCGTGATCCGCTCCACCCGGCGCGCCCCGAGGACGACCTGGAAGCCGTCGGAGGCCAGTCGGCGAGCGGCCGCCGCGCCGATGCCGCTCGAGGCGCCTGTGATGACTGCGATCCCTGAGGTTGTCATGGCGTCAAGACTAGGGACCTCGCATCGCTTCACGGTCATGGCAGAGAAGGAGGTCCGTCCCGGACCCCGCCACCCGGTGACCGCTACGTGGGATCGCAGGCGATACTGGAGAGGTGCAGGATGTCGGCCAGCGGAGGATGAAACGGGTGGGTTCCGACCGTCCGGTTGGGCGTACGTACCCCGTGAAGTGGGTGGCTGTAGCGCTTGGCATCACGGCTCTCGTTCTGGTGGGAGGGCCCTACCTTTTCCTCGACGTCTTTTTGGGTTCGGCGCCGGCGAAGCTACGCCTCCCAAGTGTCGCGAGCGCTGCTTCAGGCCTGGTGGCCCCAGGACCTGTGAGCGGACCGTGGACGATCTCGGCGGGATCGCAGGTCGGCTACCGGGTCGGCGAGTACCTCTTCGGTCAGGCCCACACGGCTGTGGGACGCACGTCGGCGGTCAGCGGTGAGATGGTGATCTCGGGTTCGACAGTCACAGCGGCGAGCTTCAGCGTCGACATGGCGACGGTAAAGTCCGACCAAGGCGCACGCGACGCACAGTTTCGCGGCTACATAATGGAGACTTACAAGTACCCGCACAGTTCGTTCAGCTTGGCTGATCCGCTGTCCATAGGGCCGCTGCCGGCGCTAGGCCACATCATCTCGAAGACGGCGACTGGGGCCCTCACCATGCGAGGTGTCACCCGCAGCGTCACCTTCGCGCTGCACGCGGAGCGGGTCGCAGGGGGTATCGACGTGAGTGCTGCAATACCCATCACTTTCTCGTTGTGGAAGATCCCCTCCCCGAACTTCGCCGTGGCGAGAGTAGGTAGTTCGGGCACCCTAGAACTGCTACTGCATTTCGTGCGCTCAAACGCCGAAGGCCAACCGCTTCAGCCGGTGAAGGTGGCTCCGACGACTACCACGCTGTACGTACCGGGAACCTTCTGAAACGCGCACCGGGGCGGGCGGTATTGTTTCGACCATGGGGAACACGGACGTCGTAGGTGCATCTGCTCTTTCGTTGGCTGTAGCCATACGGGAACGGGCCCTAAGCCCGGTGGAGGTGCTCGATGCCTGCCTCGAGCGCGTGGATTCTCTCAACGGTCAGGTCAACGCGGTCGTGTGGCGTGACGACGACGAAGCCCGACGGAAGGCCCGTGACGCGGCTGACGCGGTGCTCAGGGTCGAGCCGGCCGACCTGCCGGCTTTCCACGGAGTTCCTATACCGATCAAAGACTTGACACCAGTCGCCGGCTGGCCCGTCACCTACGGGTCTTGGGGGGCGCCAGCGGGGCGCTCGGACGAAAGCGCCCTTGTCGTGGAAGCCTTCGAGCGGGCCGGGTTCGTCCTCGCTTCACGCACGAACACCCCGGAGTTCGGGCCGATAACCGTCGCCGAGAACGACCGCTACGGCTTGACACGAAATCCGTGGAATCTTGATCTGACACCCGGCGGGTCGAGTGGCGGAGCGGGCGCGGCTGTCGCGTCTGGGATGTTCCCGCTCGCGCACGCAAACGACGGTGGAGGGTCGATCCGGATCCCTGCGTCGTGCTGCGGGCTCGTGGGGCTCAAGGTGAGCAGGGGCCGCGTTCCTGCGCACTACAACAGCTGGGAGGGTGGCTCGGTCGAGGGCGTCGTCACCCGTGACGTCGCGGACACGGCTGCGGTCCTCGACGCGATCAGCGGCTTCGACCGGGGCCAGTGGTATAACGCCCCGCCACCGGTTCGTCCCTACTCGATGGAGGTCGGCGTCGACCCTGGAAGCCTGCGGATCGGTCTCATCGAGACTTCGCCGTTCGGCCTTCCGATGGCAAGTGACTGCCTCGATGCGGTCCGCGGCGTTGGCACCGCCTTGGAGCAGCTCGGCCACCACGTCTCGGTTGTCGCGTTCGACGTGGCGGACGATTTTCTGGCATCGTTCATGTCGGTCGTCAACTCGGGCTTGGCGGACTACCACGACATCGACTGGGACAGGACCGAGCCGCACATTCGAAGGGCCCGTGCGGCGGCGGCGGCCATTGACAGCCTCACCTATGTGGACGCAGTGCACCGCCTGCAGCGTTTCACTCGCCGCATGGTGGCGCGCTGGGGTGGCGAGTTCGACCTGCTGGTATCGCCGACCATGACGATCACGCCCCCGAAGACGGGTGAGATCCTCGCCGAAGTGCACGCCAACGACGGATCCGGACCGTCGCTCAAGGTGTTCCAGATGGCGGCGTTGACGGCTGGGTTCAACATGACCGGCCAGCCTGCGATCTCCCTGCCGACCCACATGACAGCAGGGGGAGTGCCAGTGGGCGTCCAGGTGGTTGCAGGCCCGTGGGACGAGGCGTTGCTGATCCGCATCGCGTCCCAGATCGAGCAGGCATTGCCCTGGTCCGGCCGGAAGCCGTCGATCTAAGCGGGTTCTTCTGCGTCGA
>JAKBBS010000212.1 GCA_021808425.1 Actinomycetes bacterium | reverse complement strand
ACGGGTCCGACGTGTCGTAGGGATGTGCGATCACGTGGTCGATCGGTTCGATCTCCTCGGTGACGAAGGAGTCCATCCAGTCGAGCTGCTTCTGGAACTCTGGGTCGGTGTCGAAGTACCAGTTCATCTGTCGGATTCCTCCACTGTTGGCACCTCTAAGGGGTGCAATTAGTCGCCTGTAGTCTGAGGTCGGTATCTGCTGACGTGCAGTCAAACTATGATAACCATCTACCGCAGAAGCAGGCGACTTGGACGTCGCGAGCCGATCCGCTACAGGGTCGCCGGGGTCCGCGTCTCGCTTAACGGTGCGTCGACCATCGCCGCAGTCTCAGCTCGGACCACTTTACGGGCCAGTATCCAATAGGCCATTCCGCCGAAGGCCAGGCCCATAAAGACGCTGAAGTCCGATCCACCAGTAGCCCCAGACAACGGACCAACGAAAGTGGAGCTGTCTATCCACATCGAGGCAGCCGCCATCCCGATTACTTGGGCGAGCACACCTGGGACAAAGACCCCGTGGTTTCGCCAGTAGCGACCGCGACTCGACTCGTCGACGAGCGCCACGGGGTCATAGTTGCCTCGGCGTAGGATCCAATCCACCATGTAGATAGCGAACCACGGCGCAAGCCACAGGATGAGCAAACCGAGGAAGTCGGTGTAGTAAGTGTTGAACGAGTTCGAAAAGATGACCAGAAAGCAAAGCACTGTGCAAATTACGCTGTCGACGATCACGCACTTCCATCGTGTGATATGAAGTCCAAGTGATTGCAGGGTGAGCCCGGACGAATACAGGTCAATAGAGTTCACTGCGAATAGAGTTACGATAGCGAAGACAAGGTAGGGGACTGCCACCCAACCCGGTAACGCCTTGGGTATGCCGCCGATGGGATCGCTTGCCGATGACACGACGGAGGCGATCGCTGCTCCCAATACTTCGAGCAGCACTGCAGGAACGAACCCACCGATTGTCGTGTACCACAGGACCTGCTTCGCTGAGGCCTCCCGTGGCAGGTACCGGGAATAGTCGCTGCCGGTATTCGCCCACGAGAGGCCACCCCCGGACACAATTAGTGCGATGGCCAAGGTGAAATCCTCCCAGGTCCCGCTCTTGGAGACGGCCCCGAGGTGAATTTTCGGCGCTACAAGAATGGCCATCACCACGAACAGGAGCGTGGAAGCCCAAGCCAGCCGACGCTGAAAGATAACTATGAGGCCGTGTCCCATCAAAGGAAGGAGCCCCTGAATGATCGCCGCGACGATTATGAGCCCGATCTTCAGCCCACTCGACGACGATATCCCGGCTTTGGCGAAGATTGCGAGTGCAGCGAGCACGATCAACGCCAGACCGGAAGCCTCGAAACCTACCAAGGTGATCCAGTTGAAGAAGGAAAGTCCTCTACCCCCGTTTGGTCCGAAGGCACCCCTGGAAACAGTAAAGGTCGACGTTCCGGTCTTCGGTCCTTGCAGGCTGGTTAGGCCAACGGTCACGAAGGCTAGGTTGCCGAGCACCATGGCGAGAACCGATTGAGCAAAAGACAGTCCCAGCGAAATGACGACTGCGCCATTGACTACGTAGAACACGTTCAGGTTCGTGCCCATCCACATGCCAAACAGGTCGCGTGGGCGACCATGGCGTTCCGCTACAGGAATTAGATCGATCCCGTGAGTTTCAAGGATCGAATCTTGGGCGCGTGCTTTCAAGACGGCGTCGGACATGCCATCAACCTTTCTGTATTTGTGCGGGTCGTTGCCTTGTTTCTCAGGTGCTGTCGGAGCACATCGGAAGTCGTGCTTGCGGCCGAGGAGTCCGGATGCCGGCTTGCAATTCCCGAATCGGAGGTATCTGAGCGAGGGGACTGTGCTCCAGCATCTCCCAGCGAACCTGCCCCAGCTTCCTGCCGGGAGCTGTGACATGGATGCTGCGGGTCGGGGTTATGATCCAGTCGACCGCCACGTCATGGTCAGCGCCGGTTAGCGGTTCGTCGACCACCTGGCAGTCATGGACCACGCATACGATCTCAGTTGCAGCATCCACGGCGCCGATCTCACTGAGCATCGCCCACTCCAGATCGAAGTACCCGTGGCCCTTTCCAAAGCGGATTCCGTTGGCGCTGACCGCTGAGCCGCCGGTAACGAGCAGTCGTAGTCGTTCGCCGGAAGCTATCTCGCCGAGCGTGACCGGTCGCGCCAGGCGATCCATGCCGTCCAACGTGGCTGCGTAGGGTTCCTGGCCACTCGGCACCGACCCGGCTCCTAGGAGTAAGAAGCCCCGGCCGATCCCGTAGGTGGTCATAAGGACAGGTCTTTCGTCGGCTATGACCGTAGCCCGCAGTGCCTCGGTGCTGTTGTCCGGCGTGATGAAGACCGCCCCGCCGACACGATAGGAGTCGAGGGAGAGTATGCGCCGGGCGCACTCTTCGCTGCCTTTGAAGTCCGCGATGAACGACGAGAAGTCCCAGTGAAACCTCGAGTCCGGCCGGGCAACCGTGGCGAGCTCCGCCCATATCCGTTTGCGGTACTCGCTCGTCGAGTCTTCAGTGCGCTTCACCGACGCCCCCGATCTTGATATTGGATCGAACCGAGTTTGGCCGTCGCGATTTCGGAGAGCAGGTCCGAAACGTACGCCTGGGAACGAGGGGCTCCGGCTTGGATCTCGGCCCAAAGGAGCCCGTCGGGTTTCGGCAGGGGTGGCCTAGCGGGAATCGCCTCCCCTGGAGTGACGATAAGGTCGGCGACGGCGTCGTGGGGCCCTCGGCGAACCTCGACGTCGAGAACTTGGCAGGAGTGGACCACCGCCACGACCGGGGTAGTTGGGTTGGCCAAGCCGCAATGTCGCAGCAGACCCCATTCGAGATCGAAGAAGCCGTCCCCACCTCCGAAGTGCAGTCCTCGCCTTGTCACGGCGACCGCTCCTGTCAGGACGACCCCGACGGGATCCAAACGACGTAGGTCGTCCAAGGCGAGGACAGCACCGAAGCGCTCCATCCCGTCCAAGGTCGCGGCTAGGGGAATGTCAGCCGGTCCGAGGCTCGAGCCGTGGATGATCACCAGGCCTCGGCGAAGTCCAAAGGTGGGAACTATCAGTCGCTTGCCCTGGCGGAGTGCGTCGAGGCGCATTGATTCCAAGGAATTGTCGGGCGCGATGAAGACGACATCTGCGTCGGCATAGGCGGGAAGGGTCCGAACTTGCGCGTCGCAGAACTCCCGGCCTTCGAAGTCCGGGACGAACCGGCTCACGTCCAAGTCGAAACGTGAGTCAGGTCTGGCGACCTCGACAAGGCGGTCCCAGACCAACCAGCGGACTTTCGTGGCCTGAACGATGAAAGTGCCTCGACCGGGTTCGATTCGTACGAGGTCCTGGCGAACGAGCTCGTCGAGGGCCCTACGCAAAGTGCCACGGCTGACCCCGAAGGTGGCCATTAGCTGGCTCTCGGGTGCCAGAGGCGCCTCGTCCCCGAGGGGTATCCGCAGCACCATCTCCTCCAGAGCGTCGTAGACCTCCCTGTAGAGGGGAAGCCCAGCTCCAACCCGCTTCGTGCGGGGTCGGGATGAGGGCGAATCAGGATCTGAGACGACTGCGAAACGCCGCATCTCCGATAATAAGCAGATAAAGCTACAGACGTCTAGATGTCTAGATGTCTAGCGTGTTAAATTGATCGGTGTCGACTCGGCGACGAGAGCTGATATGTCGCCACCTCTGATTCCTTACTCTCGTCCGTGTACGTAGCGGGCCCACCAGGGTCCGATGTCGAGGCCCGACCAGGCTTTCAGGTGAGCTGCGAGCCCGTCGGTGGTCGCCATTTTTCCTGCGTTGGCCCGGTACCAGTCGGCCAGAGCCGCCCGCATCCGGTCGGCCCCGCCCATAAGGTGCGCGATCCCGCCGATAAGCCGGACGCCGTCGCTGTAGGCGCCGACCGCCGTGTTGCGCGCCCACGGGTGCGGGGGATACAGCTCCACCGGTGGATCGTCCAAGCTGAGCTCCTCGGTCAAAAAGCGCGGGTTCTCGGACCGCCGGCTGGACGTCGACCAGGCAGCGAGCGCCTCGTCGATCCAGCCGTCCGCGGCTCGGGCCGGCTTGACTCCCCGGCCGAACCAGCTGTGGAACACCTCGTGTTCGAGCGCCGACACCGACGTCGTCGTCGCCGCGTCGTATTCCATGCCACGCGAAGCCCCCCAAATGAGGGCCCAGAAGGTGTCACCGTGTGGCCACGGCTCGTATCGCGCGGAGAGATAGGACAACCAGGCGGCCAGGTCGGCTTCGCATGCTGCGAGGTCGGCGCCTGCGTCGGCCAGTTGGGCGACTACGAGTCCGAGCGATCGGCTCCTGCCGGGAATCCGAAGGGCGCTCCGTCTCGTCTCGAGCCGCTCTGCCGGTGCGATGACGAGCATCGGGGACAAGGCGGTGTAGTGAGCGGGATACATGAGGGACCAATGTCGTCCCCCGGGGGTTGCGTCGACACCGCCCGTGTTCGCTACGAGCTTGTGGGGCCGGTCGACACCGTCGAGGGTGATGTCGAGGTGCAAAGCAAAGCGATCATGAATCAACGGGGCCGGCACCCACATCTCCAGGTAGCGCCCTGGGTACAGGTCCGACATCCACATGTCGAAGTCGAGCCCGCCCTTCGTCCAGCCAATCGGCTTGGCGGCTTCGCAGTCCGGCGTGGCCAGCTCGTAGCCGACCTCGAGGCGGTGACGAGAGTCCGGAAGCAGGTCGACGTCGAGCACCCGGGTGCGCGCAGCCCACCCCGCACCCAGGTCCTGGGGTGCGAAGTCGTCTGTCGAGACCTGCTTGCCGTCCAGGCGCACCCAAAGGAGCTCCTGGCGAAGGTCGAGGGCGGGCTTGCCGTCGAACGCCCCGGTCGTGAAGTCGACGGTGGCGACTGCTCTCGCTTCGGCCGACGCTGCGTCGAAGCGCAACTCCGCACGGATCTCCGTGACCCGGGGGGCGACGGCACTCGACGCCCCGAAAGGCGCCGGGGGAGGAGCGAAGGAGTGCGGCATCCCCCAAGTTTGACCGATCCCTTGGCGCCTGCGCGCCGAAACACCCGCCTGGCGCGGGATCGCCTCGTGGGCGCTATACTCGAGACCCGTCGTACAAACCGTGTCTGCGGGTGTCCGATGCGCTCCTGTTCATGCTGAGCAGATGTGCTGAGGAGACCCCGCAGCGAAAAGTCATTTCGAGTGTTCCGCCCGGCTAGCTGAGCGGAACATCCGCGTGTGAGGTCGGCGCTCTTGTTTCTGCGCCACGCCTCCGCCACGAGCCCAAAGGGAAAGAGTCCAGCTGTGCCATCCAAAGCGATAGTCGGCGAGAAAGTCGGCATGAGCCAGGTATGGGACGACCAGAACCGCGTCGTAGCGGTGACGATCGTCCGGGTAGACCCGGTTCGTGTCGTAGCGGTCAAGACCCCCGAGAGGGATGGCTACCGCGCCCTTCAGGTCACCTATGGCCAGAAGAAGGTCCAGCGGCTGAACAAGCCGGAGGCCGGCCACTTCGCTGCTGCCGGTGTTGACCCCGGCAAGCGTCTCGTCGAGCTGCGCCTCGACGATACGGACGGCATCGGGGTTGGCGACGAGATCTCTGTCGAGGTGCTTGCGGCGGGCGACAAGGTCGACG
>JAKBBS010000211.1 GCA_021808425.1 Actinomycetes bacterium | reverse complement strand
TTCCGTCGGGCTCCCGCGCCGGCCTCGCTGCTGGTCGGGGTCGTTCCGCGACGCTCGGAGCCGCTGGCACTTCGGATTGGGAGTCTTGATCGAAGATTGCCTTCGCGGGTGGCTGGCGCTTCGACGTGGCCCTCGGCGCGACGCTGT
Source organism: Actinomycetes bacterium (assembly GCA_021808425.1). The sequence continues at coordinate 5,469 of JAKBBS010000211.1, read as the reverse complement.
CCGACGGCGGCTCGTCCTGGTCGAAGGGTCGCCCGGATCCACGCACACGACCATGGTGGTCGAGGTGGCACCCGTCGTCCAGTCCGATCACCTGGCTTGGCGAAGTCGCTCGGTCTTCATCTCTGCTTCAGCGTCAGGACGTCTCGTCTAGGCTCGGCTCATATGTCGCCCGGCGATCGCCCGTCAGCATCGCCGAACCCGTCGGCTCTCTCGCCGCTCGACGGCCGATACCGCCCCCAGATGGCGCCATACGCCGGGGCGTTCTCAGAGGAAGGGCTTATCCGCCAGCGCTTCAAAGTCGAGGTGCGATGGCTCCTCGCCCTCGCATCCGACCCGGCGATCGGCGAGCTGGGACCCTTGGACGATGACACGGCGGCGGTCCTAAACGCCTGGGTCGACGACTTCGGACCCGACGACGTCGCCGAAGTGAAGCGCATCGAAGCGCGCACCAACCACGACGTGAAGGCAGTCGAGTACCTCTTCAAGGCGAAGCTCGCCGCCATCGGCTGGAGCGAAACGCAACGAGAGTTCGTTCATTTCGCCGCTACCTCCGAGGACGTCAACAACCTGGCCCACGCTCTGATGCTAAACGAGGGCATCGCGAAGGCGTGGCTTCCCGAGGCGGAAAGCCTCATCGGTGATGTTGCCGCCGTGGCGGCCGGTTGCGCAGATATGGCAATGTTGTCGCACACCCACGGCCAGCCCGCGTCTCCCACCACGCTCGGCAAGGAGCTCGCTGTGTTCTGCCACCGTTGGTCCCGCCAGGTGCAGCGTGTGCGTTCGCTGGAACTGACCGGGAAATGGAACGGTGCGGTCGGCACGTTCGGCGCGCACGTCGCCGCATACCCGGAGGTGGAGTGGATCAGCCTCTCACGACGCTTCGTCGAGAGCTTCGGGTTGGAATGGAACCCTCTCACAACCCAGATCGAACCCCACGACACGGTCGCGGAACTGTTCCATACCATCGTGCGATTCAATTCGATCCTCCTCGACTTCTGCCGGGACATGTGGGAGTACGTGAGCCGCTCGTATCTCCGCCAGCGTGTCGTTGCCGGCGAAGTCGGGTCGTCGACGATGCCGCACAAGGTGAATCCGATCGACTTCGAGAACGCCGAAGCGAACGCTGGCGTCTCATCGGCGCTCCTCGAGCATCTCGCCTCCAAGCTGATGGTCTCGCGTATGCAGCGCGACCTCTCCGACTCGTCCGCTCTGCGCAACGTCGGGGTCGCCTTAGGCCACTCAGGCTTAGCGATCACGTCCGCCCGACGGGGTTTTGCGAAAGTGACCCCGGACGCCGACACCATGGCTGCTGACCTGGACTGTCACTGGGAGGTGCTTGGCGAGGCTATCCAGACGGCCATGCGCCGCCATGGCATAGCGGAGCCCTACGAGCGTCTAAAAGAGCTGACGCGGGGGCGCGAAGTCGGACCGGCCGAGGTCAGGGAGTTCGTCGCCCAGCTCCACCTGCCAGCGGAGGCAGCAGAGCGGCTCACCAAACTGACGCCCAGCGGCTACACCGGCCTCGCTGCTGAGCTCGTGACCTTCGCCGTTCCAAACCGGGGCGCGAGCGCTGCCGCGGATCGTGAGTCGAAAGAGCCGGCCCACACGCCCGCCTGATAGGCGAAATCGTCTGCGATCCGCATCGAGCACCATCGAAGCGGTCCCATCCCGTCCTGTCTGTGCCGCCACCAGTCCGATACGCCGGGCGCCACCACGATGGCGGTCGCGAAGAGGCTGGCGAAGCGGCGGCTACGGGGTCGCATCCTCGGCCAACACAATGCGATCAGGACCGCCGCGGGTAGCGTCCAGGCGCGTCGAAGGGCGCTTGCTATGGGGGCGGCGGAACGCAAGTTGGCGACTAGGGCGAGGCGTGCCAGCTCGGCCGCCAGTGCTCGCTGACGGGCTGGCGTCTCACGTGCCGGTTTCTCGCGCCTGTGGGTGCCTTTGGCGGCGAGAGCGACGGAGGTGAACGCTGCGACGGCGGATGCTGCCCGCAGGCGGCCTAAGCTGGCCAGCCACCAGAACCCCAAGCTCCAGCCGGATACCGCAAGAGGCGCGACCGCCGACCGGTGGCGTGAGGCGAGGGGAGCCGCCGATCGCCCGTAGCTGTAGCGCTGGCGTATCCACGCCGGGAGCGTCTCGCGATCGGGGTGCGTCACGGTTGCGGCGGGCTCGTAGCGAACACGCCACCCGGCCTCGTGAAGACGCCATACCAGGTCGACGTCCTCGCCGAAGCGGAGCGTCTCGTCGAAGCCATCGAACTCCTCGAGCACCGTCATCCGCAGCGCCAAGGCAGCCGTAGGGACATATGGCACCCGGCTCGCGGGTCGCACGAATGAAGCGTCCGGCCCCATGTCAAGCGGGGATCGGTGGCGCTCGTACATCGAGATCGACGTGGACGATCGCGGGCCGCTCCTTGCGCGAACCCTCGGCGCTACCGCGCCTACCGCCGGGTCCGCGAAATGCGCCAGAAGCCCCTCGATCCAGCCCGGGGTCGCCACAACCCCAGCGTCGACGAAGACAACAATGTCGGGCCTGTCGGCCCCGACATTGTTACGCCAAGCCGTGTTGCGGGCGGCGGCCGGTCCGCCTGACACCAGTCGCCGCAACACCCGAAGCGCCGCCGCTCCCGCGTCCGCTTTCGAACCGTCGTCGACTACCACTACCGGCGCCCATGGCGCCGTCTCGGAGATCGACCGCAAAGTCGCTTCCAAGCCTGCCGGGTCGTCTCGAACTGGTATCGCAATGGCGCAGCGAAGGCCCGCTGTCTGAGCGTCTAAGGGCGGGGGAATCGGGTCGGCGACGCCGGAGTCGACTAGCCGTCGTGCCATCATCCGCTCGCCTCGATCCGAACCGACAGGGCTGCCGTCGAGCCACCGCTCGAGCACGGCGGTGCCCCGAGCAGAAAGTCTCATAACTCTTGTCGGTGATCCGCCTATGAGCACCGTCGGAAGCGGCCGGCGCACACCCCGAGCAAGGGACAGCCGAAAGCCTGGCGGTAGAGGGTCCGTCACCACGGTGTCGCGCCTCCACAGCGGCTCATTTCGCAGTCATCCCGGCGTCGACCGCCAATACTGCCCCGGTGAGCGCACCGGAGTCGGTACCGCACAGCCAAGTGATGAGCGCTGCCGGCTCGTCTGCTTCGATCAGGCGGGCGAGCATGTGGTGTCGCACGAACTCCTCCGGCGACGCAAGGCCGTAGATCGACGCGCTCGCGTCGAGCATTGGACCTGACGTCGAGCCGGGCGCCACCGCGTTAGCTGTGATGCCGTAGGGGGCAAGCTCAGCGGCGAGGCTGCGGACCAATCCAATCAAACCGTGCTTCGCGGCGCTGTATGCGCTCAGAAGTGGCATCCCGACTGTCCCGGCTGTCGACGCTACAGCGACGAAGCGCCCGCGGCGGGGCTCGGGGTTGGAGATGATCGCAGGAAGCGCGGCTTTCGCGAGCCGCCAGGGCCCCTCTAAGTTGACCGACAACATCGCAGTCCAGACGTCCTCCGAGGTGTTCCATCCTTCGGCGCCACCAGCGATTGCGCCTGCCACCGACACGGCGGCGTGCAGGCCGCCGAAGCGTCCGATTGCGACTGCCACTGCATTGTCGAGGTCTGCTTGGGATCGCACGTCTCCGAGCACCGGTTCGCAGCGCTGCGGGCCTCCACAGTCGGCGGCTACGGATTGGAGTTCGTCGCGTGTCGACAGGGGATAGGCGAGCAGGGGGTCGTCTGCGCAGCGGTCGACGAGCACCAGGTTCCAGCCGAGGCGATGCAAGCGACGGGCGGTGGCGGCACCGATCCCACGCCCTGCGCCTGTGACGAGTGCGACCGGTGAGCGCGGAAATTGGGCGGCGGTCGAATCGCTGGAGGCGGCGGGTCCGCTCACAAGGGCCAGCCATGAATGGAAGATTCGAGGTAGTCGACCCACGTGTCGAGGAAGCGCTCCCCGGCTTGGGGTGACGCGCGGGAAGCATCGCCGATGACGCCGTTAGCGCTGAGCGCACCGACACCGGAGCGGACGAGTGTTCCTATCACGTCGCCGAGCGGGGCGCTGCAGCCGTCTGCGGCAGCGGGGACCGCACGAACAGTTTCCGGGCGAAGCGTCATCATCACCGAGGTCTCTACGTGACCTGCATGCGCGTCACCGTCCGGTGGCGCTGTCACATGCCACGCCCGGACTTGGCGGGACTCCTCTACGAGAAGACGCACTGCCCTTTCGATCGCCAGCCGGTTCCCGCCGTGAGCTGACACGAACAGCACCGCCCGGAACGAGTCAGCCGACCTGCCTAGCTCGACTAGGAGGGACTCGAGCGCAGTGTTGCCGATCGACAGGGTCCCAGGAAAGGAGGCGTGCTCGCCGCTAGACGCGTAGCTGATGGCGGGGGCGACGACGACATCAGGCCGCCGAGACGCGAGCCGCCGGCACAGTTCCGCTGCGATACAAGTGTCGGTTTGAAGGGGCAGGTGCGGTCCGTGCTGCTCGATTGAACCGACAGGAACGGCAATGACACTGACAGCGCCAAATTCGGCGACGTCGGTCCATGTGAGATCGCCGAGCATTTTCGTGCTCGGCATGTGTCGGCCGGTCCCGGTTATGCCGGCACCCCGACCTTGCGAGACGACCCGAGACGCACGGGAACGGAATGCCCGGGTCCCGGCGACGGCGCCGTTCCGGCGACAACTGACGATAGAAGCGGTTCCGCCTGGCCTCTGACGCACTCCGGATCTGGTCCGTCGAGCGGCAGCCCGGTGAAGAACTTGGCTGCCATGCAGCCCCCCTGGCAGGAGTCGTAGGAGCCACACGAAGCGCAAGCCCCGGCGGCCTGGGGTTCGCGCAACGACGCGAAGAGGTCCGAGCGCCTCCACACCCGGGCGAAGCCGCCCCCGTCGAGGACGTTTCCCGCCTTGAAGTCGTCGTGTAGGACGAACGGGCAGGCGTAGACGTCGCCTACAGGGTCGATGAGGCAGACCACCCGCCCTGCGCCGCAAAGGTTGAGCCCGGGAAGCGGATCGCCGAGCGCCGAGAGGTGGAAAAATGAGTCCCCGGTCAGCACGTCGGGCCGCTCCGCGAGCCAGTGGTAGAGGGCGACCTGCTGGGCGTTACTCAGGTGAAGTCGTTCCCAGACCGAAGCCCCCCGTCCCGACGGCCGCAGCCTGGTCAGCCTCAGCGTGGCACCGTAGCTGGCAGCCATCTCGGCGAATCCATCCAGCTGGGCGACGTTGTCAGCGGTGACGACGACTGAGATCTTGAAGTCAGCGAAACCGCTCGACGCGAGGTTGTCCATCGCACGGCGCGCCGCAGCGTAGCTACCCGCGCCTCGAAGGGCGTCGTTGGTGGAGGAGTCGACACCGTCGAGTGACACCTGGACGTCGACGTAGTCCATGGCGGCGATGCGCCTGGCGCGTGCGGGTGTCATGGTCGTGCCGTTCGTGGAGAACTTGACACCCACTTTGCGGTCCACTGAGAAGCAGGTGA
>JAKBBS010000210.1 GCA_021808425.1 Actinomycetes bacterium | reverse complement strand
GCGGCGAATCGCTCGACGTTGGTCCGGATCCGCTCGGCCAAGAGGGGCATGATCATCTCCCAGGTATCTGCGCTGTGCGGCGTGATGATGCAGTTCGGGGCGGACCAAAGCGGGTGCCCGTCGGGTAGCGGCTCGGGGTCGGTTACATCGAGGGCTGCCCCTCCGAGTGTCCCGGAGTCGAGGGCGTCGAGCAGCGCGGCCGTGTCGACGTGGGCTCCGCGGGCGACGTTGACCAGCCAGCCTCGCGGCCCGGTCGCCTCCATGGTCGCGGCGTCGACGATACCGCGGGTCTGTTCTGTCAAGGCGAGTGCCACGAAGACTACGAGCTTCGAGCGTACCGCTTCGATCTTCGACTCCGGCCCGACGGTGGACTCCGCTCCTGTTACCGGCTCGGGGCTTCGCCTGACGACGGTCGCGTGGACGCCGAAAGGTTCGAGCAGGCGAAGCAGTTCGACGGCTATGCCCCCGCCGCCGAGGATCGCTACCTCGGCGCCGTAAAGCGACGTGCCGGCTTCCTTGCCCCACGACGTGGCGACGATCCGTTCGTGTAGGCGACGAAGACCTGCGAGGGCCAGCGCCAGAGCGTGCTCCGCGACGGGCTTCGCGTAGCTGCCCTTGGCGCAGGTCCACACCAGGGAGGAGTCGATCAGCCCTGCGGCTACGTGGCGTTCCACGCCGGCGAAGGGCAGCTGCACCCATCGCAGCGTCGGTGTCGAAGCGAGGACCCCTTTGAGCTCGTCGACGTGGCGCGGCGAGGTCCATACGAGCGCCTCCGGCTCGTCGCCGAGTGCTACGACTTCCCCGCCTCCGGCTCGTAGCGCATCGACGGCGAATGCTGTTTCCGATGGTCCGAGAGCGATCCGGGGTGCCCCGGGCGCTGTCACATCCGCTCCGGTGACTCGATGCCGAGAAGCGACAGTCCCTGGCCGAGGACAGCGGCGCTCAGCGCGCACAAGGCGAGCCGGCTGCTCTTCGTCTCCTCGTCGGGTGCTTTGAGGACCGGACAGTTCTCGAAGAACGTCGTGTAAAGGCCGGCTAGCTCGTAGAGGTAGGCGCACAGCTTGTGCGGGCTCCAGGACTCAACTGCGGCCGACGTCGCGGCCCCGAAGCCTGTCAGCGCCAACGCAAGGTCGCGTTCCGCTTCATGGCCGACTTGGATTGTCATTTCGCCGCCCAGATAGTCGGCCGGGTCGAGCCCCGCCTTTCGGAAGATGGAAAGGCAACGGACACGGGCGTACTGCAGGTACGGGCCGGTGTTGCCGTCGAAGCTAACCATGCGATCCAGGTCGAAGACGTAGTCACGCAGGCGGTCCGTGGAGAGGTCCGCGTACTTGACGGCGCCGATGCCGACCATCCGAGCGACGCTCGCGCGTTCCGCCTCGCCCAGATCCAACGACCTTGCGGACACGGCGTCGCCGGCGCGCTGCACGGCTTCGTCGAGCAGGTCGACGAGCTTGAACGTGGCCCCGGCCCGGGACTTGAACATCTTGCGGTCCGCCCCGAGGACGCTCCCGAAAGCCACGTGCACTGCACGCTCGAGCGACGGCAACCACCCCGCTCTGACTGCCACCGCGAAGCACATCGCGAAATGCTGCGCTTGCGGGGCTCCGACGACGTAGACGGCTAGGTCGGCGCCGAGGCGGCCGAAGCGATCACGTAGCGTTGCGAGGTCAGTGGTCGCGTAGCCGTAGCCACCGTCGGACTTCTGGACGATCAACGGCAGTGGTTCGCCCTCGCGGCTCGTCCAGCCGTCCACGAACACGCACTTCGCGCCTTCGCTTTCGACGAGGAGCCCTTTCTCGTCCAGTTCAGCTACGACCTGCGCAAGCGTCGGGTTGTAGAAGCTCTCCCCCACTATGTCGGCCCGGGTGAGCTTGACGCCGAGCTTCGCGTAGACGTCCTCGAAGTATACGACGCTCTCGTCGACGAGGATCCCCCAAAGGCGCAGCGTCTCTGGGTCGCCGGACTGGAGCGCCACGACGCGCCGGCGGGATCGTTCCTGCATATCGGGGGACGCATCGAAGGCCGCTCGGGCGCGCCGGTAGAAACCGTCGAGGTCCCCGACGGACAGTTCGTGGGCTCCCTCCGCCTCGCCTAGGTCGAGCAGGTACTCGATCAGCATCCCGAACTGAGTGCCCCAGTCCCCGACGTGGTTCTCCCGTATCACTCGATGCCCGACGTGTTCGAGCAGCAGGCACAAGCAGTCGCCGATCACGGTCGTCCGCAGGATTCCTGCGTGCATCTCTTTCGCGACGTTGGGCGACGAGTAGTCGACCACGACGGTGAGGGGGTTGGCGGCTGTGTCGACTCCGAGGCGCGGGTCCGCCGCGACCTCGGACACGCACGAGGCGAGGAAATTGTCGTCCATTCGCAGGTTGACGAAACCCTGGGGGGTGACCTCGACGGAGTCGCAGACCTCCTTGAGCTCCACCCCCGACGTCACTAGGGTCGCTATCTCTTGCGGTCGGCGTCCGAGCTTCTTGGCTAACGCAATGGACCCGTTCACCTGAAAATCGAAGCCCGGCCGGCTCGACGGTCGCAGCATCGGGTCCGATCCTTCGCTTAGCGCGGCGAACGCCGGTTCGAGAAGTGTTGTGATGGTCTGTGCGGGTGAGGCCATAGGACATCCTTGAAAAAAGTTCGGGTCTCGCGCCAGACGGTAGCTTTTCCGGCGATGGTTGCTGCTAAGAAGCTTGCTCTCGCATTCGAATCCGTCGACCTCGACCGGCCGGGTCTCAGGGTGCTCGACTCCGTCGACTTGGAAGTCTTCGGCGACCAGCGGTGGGTCGTTCTCGGCCCGAACGGCTCGGGTAAGACGACCCTTTTCGAGCTCGCATCAGGATACCTCCACCCGACGCGGGGCACGGTCGAGATCCTCGGGTCGAGGTTGGGTCGCGTCGACGTGCGGGTCCTGCGCCGGCGCCTCGGCGTGGCCTCGAGCTCGCTGTCGAAGAAGATCATCCCGTCCGTGAGTGCATCTGAAGTAGTGATTTCGGGGCGTGACGGTGCCCTAGAGCCGTGGTGGGGCACCTACGGCAGCTCCGATCGCCTCCGCGCCGGGGAGCTACTTGCCGGCGCAGGTATCGCGGACGTCGCCGCACGACCTTTCGGGGCGTTGTCGGAGGGGGAACGACAGCGGGTGCTGCTCGCCCGAGCGCTCATGTCGCAGCCGGAGCTGCTTCTCCTCGACGAGCCCGCCGCCGGCCTCGACATGGGCGCCAGGGAGCGGCTGCTCAGCTACCTGGGCCAGGTGGCGGCCGACGCCTCGTCGCCGACTACGGTCATGGTCACCCACCACGTCGAGGAGATCCCGTCCGGCTTCACCCATGCGCTCCTTCTTCGTGGCGGGACGGTGATGGCCGCAGGTCCCCTGGAGGAGGTCATCACCGGGGATGCCCTCTCGGAGACCTTCGAGGTCAGATTGCAAGTAACGCGAAGCTCCTCCAGGTGGTCCGCGACGGCTGTCTAGTCCCCTGCTTCTTTCGGCAGTAGCGCTCGAGTGGGACCGCTACGTCTATGACAGTCTCTCAGCCGCCTTATGCAGGCAGTCGTGGCCTGTACGCCGTAGCGTGGTGATCGATTAGTCCCAATCTATATTGTTTGGTCTAATCGTGCGCTTCGAAAACGTCAAATTTGGCCAGGATCTTCGCGGGCCTGACACAGCCTGACCATTTGAAGCGTTCTTTCGCACCTTTTGGTACACGATCTTCGTTCCCAAAAAATCCTGTACCAGCCCTCGCTCATGAAACGCACTTTTTGGTACAGAACTTTTCTGAGTTCAAGATCCTGACCAAATTTGACGGTTTTAGGCACCGCCAGAGCGGCTCAAAGCCCCGCTCCGCCCGCAAGGTCGGCTTAGGTTGTTTGCCACGGGTTGATCACGGTGACGCCTGTTGCTTCGAAATCTGCGGTGTTTCGCGTAGCTAGAAGCGCTTGCCGGGAAGCACATATCGCAGCTATCTGCGCGTCGGCGTTTGCGATTGGGCGACCTAACTTCTCGCGGCCAGCCACGATCGTCCCGTATCGGCGAGCAGCAGGAGAATCGAAGGGCAGAACTACGTCGTCGAAGTCTGCGAACACGCCAGCGGCTATGGCCGTCAACTGGTACCTGCGGCGTCCCTCAGGCAGTCGGGCAAGGCCGTAGTCGACTTCGGCGAGGGTGATCGCGGTCGTATGCAACCGCCCTGCCGAGGCGGCCCAGGCGATGACGTCGGGGTCGGGTTCGTTGCGCATCATCTCAGAGATGACGTTCGTGTCGATGACGATCACGGCAGTTTCGGAAGATCAACCGCCCTGGGCAGGTCTTGGCGAGCAGGATTCTCGAGCTCCACCCCCCCAATCGCTGCAAAGCGCACCCGGATTGCATCGGCGAGGTTCGATTCCTCATCTATTCCGTCTCTGACTGCATCCGTGAGGATCGCCCGCACTTCGGCCTCCATCGACAGACCGTGGCGCGCAGCCCGCATCTTCAACCGGGTGGCAACTTCCTCATCCAGGTCGCGCACACTTATCGCAGCCACGCTCTACCACCTCCTGCTCGCAATGATAGCACGACGGGTGTCGCCCGGTCATACAGTCACCGCGCCGTCGGGTCGGCTTGGCTGCCTAGGAGAGGTGGTCCTTTAGGAACGAAACCGTCGCGTCCCAGGCGGCAGCAGCGGCTTCGGGATCGTATGTTCCGAGAAGGTTCTCGTCGTTCAAGAAAGCATGCCCTGCTGGGTAGCGGACGATCTTGACCTCAGCCGGAGTACCGGTACGCAACGACGCTTCGAGAGCCGCCGCCGCATTCGGGTCCATGAACGCGTCCTGGTCGCCGAAGTGCGCCAGCACCGCAGCGCGTAGCCCTGCGTAGTCCTCGGGTAGCGGACCGACAGGGTAGAACGGGACAGCAGCGGCCACCTTGGCACCCTGCTCGGCCGCCATACGAAGTACGAACGCGCCGCCCATACAGAACCCGACTACACCCACTGAGCCGCCGAGCACCTCGTCGCGCCCGAGGAGGAAGTCGATCGCCCCTGCTAGGTCACGCGTGGCGCGCTCGACCGGCAGCTTCGACATCATTTCACCGGCTTCACTCGCATCGTGGGTCGTTGCGCCACCGTAGAGGTCAGGCGCCACAGCGACGAAACCCTCCCGGGCGAAGCGGTCCGTGATGTCCGCAATGTGGGATGTGAGACCCCACCATTCCTGGATCACCACGACACCAGGTCCGCTCCCGGATTCGGGCAGGGCCAGATATCCGTATGCCACGCCGCCGTTGCTGGCGAACTCGACATTCTGCCTCGGGTTCGGGGGTCCCTCGGGCATCGTCTACGCCTGCCCTTCGAGGACGGTGTCGAGCCGGCTGTCGATGTCGCTAACCGAGTACAGGTGCCGGTTTAGCGTCTCGGTCAGCCATCGCTCCACTTCGACGCGGGCAGTCCCGTCCGGTAGAGCCCCCCAGATCTCGAGCAGGCCGTCTTGGACAACGGTTGCAGATACGGAGACCTGACCGTCCATCTGGCGACGGAAAGCAGCCACAGCGCTTTCGATCTGATCGTCGTCGGCGGGGTTTCCGGAGGGTATGAGTTCGACTGGCGGTGCTTCGGTCACGCCGATCAGCCTAGATCAGGATCAGC
>JAKBBS010000209.1 GCA_021808425.1 Actinomycetes bacterium | reverse complement strand
CTTCTGGGCTTGCTGTAGCTCGGCCATGCGGGTTGCGCGCCCAGCGCGCTGGCGGGCTCTTTTGTCGGAGGGCACGGGTCAACACGGTAGCGCCCGGAGACACCTCGTATGCGACGCCCCGGCGCGTTGTCATTGGAATGGTGAAAGGTTCGCCTGCGGTGCGTGCTGACAGGTCGCGGCGCTCTGTGTCTAACCTTGCGGCGTGCTCGCCATTTTGAACTTCACCTCGTTCGTTTCGTCCGCGGGTTATGTAGCTATTTTCGTGCTGTCGATATTGCAATCTGCCTGCGTGCCAACGTCTTCGGAGTTGACGCTCGGCTTCGCAGGTGTGCTCGCAGCCGAGGGCAAGCTCAACCTCGGGGCGGTCATCCTCGTGGGTGTCGTAGGAGAGATCATCGGCGCGTACATAGCGTGGCTGGTCGGACGCTTCTGGGGTAGGGCGTTCGTGGACCGCTACGGGCGTTACATCCTTCTCAGCCACCGAGACCTCGACCGTGCGGAGCGCTGGTACTCCCGCCACGAACGCTGGGGCGTCTTCGGAAGCCGGCTCCTGCCGGTCGTCCGCAACTTCGTCGCCTTGCCGGCCGGTGTCGCCGAGGTGCCTCTCGTCCGCTTCGGACTTTTGACGGCCGCCGGTTCACTTTTGTGGGACGGGGCTATGGCGCTGATCGGCTACGAGGTGGGCGGCAGCTACCAGAAGATCATGCACGGCGTGAGCTACGCCGGTTACCTGATCGGGGTGGTCGTAGTCGCTGCGATCGTGTTCGTCTTTTGGCACCGCTGGCAGGCCTACCGGTCCGCGACGAGCGCAGCGGGCCGTGGCCAGCATGCGAGGCGACGCCGCTGAGCAGTTTCGTCTCGTTAAACAGCCCGTAGGGCGCTCAAGTCGGAGTGTTCAGTCGCCGTCGGCCTCGTTAAGGGCTGCGGCGATCCTCGGAGGTGTAACCCAGCTTTGACGGTTACGGTGATGTTCTCCAGCCCACGTCGATGTGAGCGCAGCCGATCCTGCCGTGCTCAGCATTTCTTCTCCGATGCGGTCGTGGTTCAGGTACTCGCCTACCCGGGCCCGCCACCTCCGGGGCTCCGGCGGGATCTCCGCCAGACGCTCCCGGCCTAACGACATAGCGGCCAGGGTCACTGCGACTCGGGAGAAAGTGCCGAGTCCGCAACGAAGCTTGCCGACATCGTGAAGCAGGGCTGCCGCCATCACCGTCCGGTCGGGAGCGGGACCCCCGTCGTTTAGAAGCGACGCGGCCTTGCGAGCGACGCCCGCAGCGTGCCGGCGGTCGGGCCCCGACATCTGCATCCACAGTTCGCGCTCCCCGGCGAGCAGGAATCCTTGCGCCCACGCTTCGAGCGGGGCGGAAGGACCTCGCGGGTCCAAGGCCCCGAAGAAGCGACCGGCGAGGTGGCGCATGGAGCCGAATCCTTCGTTCACGCCCGAGACGCTACCGCCCGCAAGCCTTCCGTGGCTCCCGGCCGGACGCGGAGGGGCGGTTGTGGTGTGTTGGTCAGGCCCGTGCTTTTCGGGCCGGGACCAGCAGCTTGTGGTCCAGAAGCGCGATCAGGCCGTCGATCGCCTGGCGATGGCGCTCCAGGTCGTCGGACTGCGAGTCGATCAGTCCGACGAAAATGGTCCGCACCACGGCTCTGACCTGATTGCGGCGCTCCAGCGTGACTTCGCCGGTCTTGACCCCGTCGGCAATCAGGCGCTCCATGACGCGGGCACCTTCGCCAGGGGGGTTCGGTATTGCCTCTTGGAGCTCGGGGTGCCTGATCCTGTCGACCCGGGCGGTGCCCTGGAAGCGCGCGATGGAGGGATCCTCGGCGTTGAGTGAGTACGCGACCTCAAGGATCGCCCGGAGCCGACCGTCGAGGGTGTCTACGCCTTTCATGGCTCTGTCGATTCGTTCGTCGACGCGCGCCTGGAGGGACCAGAAAACCTCCACATACATATCGAGTTTCGACGAGAAGTAGTAGTAGAGGGCGCCGGTGCTGATCCCAGCCGCCCGGGCGACGTCTTTGTTGGTTACGATCCCGTACCCTTTGAGCGCGAACAGCTCGGCAGCGACGGAGATGATGCGCATCCGTGTGGCCGCCGCGTTGGACGACGGTGGACGGCCGATTCGCTTCGGTGAGGCTTTCGGCACGGTCGATAACGCCCGTCGGGTCCCGGCGTCTCAGGCCGGCACTTCAAGCACGGTGACGGTGCCGGAATCTCCATCCACCTCTACGAGCGCGCCGTCGGGGATGGCGCGGCACGCTCCCGTCGCCGACACCACGCAAGGCAGGCCAAGCTCTCGGCTGACGATGATCGCGTGACTGATCTGGCCTCCGACCTCGACTACAACGGCGGCAGCTGCCATGAAAAGCGACGCCCACCCGGGGTCTGTCACCGGGGCGACGAGAACTTCTCCAGGTTCGAGGTCCCCGGGATCGCCGACCTCCATGATCACCCGCGCTCGACCCACCGCCTTCCCGGGGCATCCGGCAACCCCGCGAAGGGCCTCCCCGCTCGCTAGCGGCGCCACGTGGGACGCGCCGCGTTGGGGCCATTCGCCCAGTGGAGGGACATTCCCGTCGCGGATGATGAATGGGGGTTCAAGCCCGAAAAGCTCCGACCATTCGGCTGCACGCGATGCCAGCTTGTCGGTGAAGACCCCGGGGTCGTCGACGAAGTCCTCGAGTTCGTCGTCGAGGAGCTGGAAGACGTCTGCAGTACGCAGGAGGTTCCCGGCCTCGGTGTGGCGACGTCCCAGCTCGAGGAATGTCATTCTTGCTTCGTGGATCGCCCGGATGAGGTTCGTCTTCGTGCGTTCGCGAAACACGAGCTGGTTTGCGGCTACAAGGGCCGCCTCGAACTGCCCAGCGAGCTCGTCGTTGCCGAGCTCGACCAGCTGCGCCCTGACTTCTTCGGTGACCGCCTTGCGCTCCTCGACGCGGTGGCGGAGCCTGACCGCAGGGCTTTCCCCGTCGGATTGGAGGCGAACTCGCTCCAGTGTTGCCAAGGCGAGTTTCGGCTTGGTCTCCCAAGTCTCGGCACTCAACTCGTACTCGTTCGCCGAGCGCGAGCCGAAGTCGACGATGAAACGCTCCCATGCGGCGCGAAAGGTAGTCGCATCTGGGGTTTCCGACGAAGCGAGACGCTCCATCAGATCTTCGACGCCAGCGTCGAAGAGGCTGGTCAGCTCCTCGGAGTTACGAACGAGTCGCGAGATGTCCCACATGCGCACGCTCGGCTCGGCCGAGTCGACGTCACCTAGACCTGATACGAGCTTCATCGGCACTGCAGGATTACCGATCGCCTGACCGACTGCGTAGAGGATTCCCGGCGCTACCCCTGAGCCACTGGAGCTGAGGGTGTGGCTTTCGAAGAGCTTCGCTATCAATGCCTGCAGTGAGCGGACGCGACCTAACAGGGCGCTGTCGTCGAGCTCTGCGAGGTCGGGTCGCTCGGCTCGAAGCGTAATTGTCTGCGCGCGTTCCGCGTCGATCTCGGGCCACGAGGAAGTCGACATCAGCCACCCAAGATGGGCGAGGATCTTCGGTGTGAGGTCGGGTCGCTCGTCGCGGGGGTCGGCGTCGTAGGGCGGCACGTCGGGGTGGTCTCCGAAGAACGCGAGGTCAAGCTGCTCGACTGTGACGGCCGGGTTGCGTACGCCTTGCATCCGGACGTTCGAAAGGTTGATGTACATGTAGCCGCCGAAGAACCCGGCTGCCTCGGGATGAGCGCGATCGAACTCGTCCATCGAGTAGTTACCGGTCCGGACGTAACCGTCGCGCCAACCCTGGCATATCGCGTTCGCCCACGTGTAGGTAGCGCTCAGCGGGCTTACCGGAGTGGGCGCCACCTCGCCGGAGTTGGCACGGGTGTAGTGAGGCCAGCGCTCACTCGGCGCCCAGTCGGTGATCCAGCGGTCCTTCATGTAGTTGATCCCCCTATGCTTTGTATTCCACAGGCCCGGTCAGTCGACGCGGCCTTTGCGATTCGCCTACCACGCGGGTCTCCCGGCCCGTCGAATTCGCATGCTAATCGACCGGTCAGTATCATATTCCAACAGTTTGGACCTTGAAGCTCCTGGCACCTCGCCAAGTTGTGATCGTCAAGATGGCAGGCGGGACCGGTTAGGGAGATGTTGGCTCGATGTGCGGGATGGTGAGTGGCCCTATAAACTGACCGGTTGGATAAAACAGTGACATTCGTAATAATCATCAGTAGCAGCTCTACCAGGGAGGGGAGATGGGTTTTCTCGAAGGCCGCGTGGCCTGCGTGACAGGCGGGACCCGGGGTATCGGCTTTGCCATCGCGAGGGCGTTCTGTCGCGAAGGCGCCGACGTCGTCGTCAACGGTCGGGATCCTGAGAAAGGAGCCCGGGCGATCGAGGAGCTCGCCAAGTCCGGGGGAAGCGGCCGCGCGCGCTTCGCGCCAGGTAACGTCAGGCTGCGCTCTGACTGCGAGGCGATCGTAGCGGAGACGGTCGAGCATTTCGGGAGGATCGACATCCTCGTGGCGAACGCAGGCGGCGGGAGCAACTACGCCCCGGTCGTGGACATGACCGACGAGGCGATGGCTGAGGCGCTCGACTGGAGCTTCTGGCACACCTTCTGGACGGTACGGGCTTCGCTCAAGCACATGATCCCGAACGGGTGGGGTCGCATCATGACCATGAGCTCGGTCGAGGGCAAGATGGGCAAGCCCGGAATAGCGAGTTATGTGGTGGCCAAGCACGCTGTTTGTGGTCTCACCAAGTCGGTGGCGCGCGAGGTCGGGACGCTCGGCATCACGGTCAACGCGCTCTGCCCCGGTGCCATAGAGACCGACGAGATGCGAAGCCAGGGGCCAGGAGCTGCGGCGTCGATGGGGATCAGCTACGAGCAACTGCTCGAGACGTTCGCAAACGAGTCGGCGATCAAACGACTGAACGAGGTGGACGACGTCGCCGAAGTCGCTTTGCTGCTGGCCTCCGAGGCCGGCGGTGGAATCACCGGCTCTCTCATATCAATCGACGGCGGCACGTCGCCTTACTAACAGCCCGAAAAGGAGCGAAACACATGGGCAAGCTCGACGGAAAAGTCGCATGCGTAACAGGCGGGACAAGGAGCATCGGCAGGGCGATGGCAGACGCGTTTCTCGCCGAAGGGGCGAGCGTCGTGGTCAACGGACGCGACCACGCCAAAGGCGAGCGATGTCTCGCCGAGATGGGGGCTGGCCAGAGGGCGGCCTTCTACGCTGGCGACGCACGCAAGCAAGGTGACGTCGAAGGCCTGATCGATTTCACCGTCGAGCATTTCGGGAAGCTGGATATCTGCTGCCTCAACTCCGGAGGCGTGGAGGCTACTGCGCCGGTGGCATCGATGACCGACGAAGAGTGGAATCTCGAGATGGACTGGAATATCAACCACGTGTTTTGGGGGATGCGCCGCGCTTTGCAGCACATGATCCCACGCCAAGAGGGACGGGTGATCGTCACCTCGTCGGTTGAAGGCAAGCTCGGCAAGCCGGGTATTGCGGGTTACTCGACGGGGAAGCACGCTGTCAACGGGCTGGTGAAGTCTGCAGCGAGAGAGGTCGGAACGCTCGGAATCACCGTGAACGCGTTGCTTCCGGGAATTATCGAGACCGACATTGTCCGCGACACGGGCCCGGC
>JAKBBS010000208.1 GCA_021808425.1 Actinomycetes bacterium | reverse complement strand
CCTTTGTTTTTGGTCTCCCAAGTCTTGGCGGCTTGGATGGAGTGGGCGCCGCCGGCGCCTGAAGATCTGTGGTCGAACTGCCTGCTTCAAAGCCTTGCTTCCTCGCCGTCGCCGACCGTAGGTGTCGGTGGGGTGTGGTCAGGTACGCCGAGTGATCTGACGCCACTGCTGACAGCACTAACCTCTGCGGTAGGGGGATCACCGTCGTATCGAAACGTCGCGACGGTCCCTTTCGGTCACGCCATGTACGTCGAGGGCGGCTGTGCAACCTTGAGTCAATCGGCATGCCATCTGATAAGTCAAGGTGGGTCCCTGTATCGCCAGCCATCCTTGGCTAAATCCGACCTGCTCGACCACTCGCTGAGCGACGCGGGAGTCGCCGCTGTCATCTCCGGGATCGTCGAGCGGCACTCGGTGGCCGCGAACGCTGCCGTGGGCTACGACTCGTGGGGTGGCGCCATCAATCGTGTGGCGCCTAGCGCAACGGCGTTCGTCCATCGATCCTCGATGGCATCTGCGCAATACAACGTCGACTTCTCGCCAGGGACGCCAGAGGCGTCGCTGAAGTCGTCACAGTCCTTCCTCGACGAGTGGTATCGCGAGCTTCGCCCTTACGTGAGCGGGGCCGCCTACCAGAACTACATCGACCCCGGCTTGGCGAACTGGGCTCAGGCATACTACGGGGCCAACTTTGCCCGCCTTCAGGAGGTAAAAAAGGCGGTCGACCCCGACGACGTCTTCCATTTCGCACAGTCGATTCCTCTCCCGCCGTGAGCTGTCGCTGCCGGTGGTGCCGATCTACCCGCCGGCCATGGCTCCTACCACGTAGAGAGGTTCGCGCCCTGCGGTCACAGGATCGGGCAGCACGGCGTCAGGATGCTCATGTGAGAGGTCCTCCTCACAAGCGTAGAAGCGGATGAAGGGTCTGCGCTTCCCGGTGACACGATCGCGAAACGTGCCGCGCAGCACCGGGTAGCGCTCCTCCAAAGCGTCGCAGGTCCGCTCGAGGGTTACCGGTTCGCGTACGTCGAGCTCGATCTCGCGTCCGAGGGCGGCCAGCGTCTGAAGGTGCTGGGGGATGACTACCCTGATCATGGAAGGGTTTGAACCTCTACCGACAGCACCCGCGGCAGGTCTCGTACTATCGCCGTCCACGTGTCACCCGCGTCAGGGGAGGTGTATACTTGGCCCCCTGTGGTGCCGAAATAGATCCCGCACGAGTCGAGGGAGTCGACAGCCATAGCGTCGCGCAGGACGTTGACGTAGCTGTTTGATTGCGGCAGGCCTATCGTCAGCGGCTCCCATTCGTTGCCGCCGCAGCGGCTCCGATACACTCTCAGTTTCCCCTCGGGCGGGTAGTGCTCCGAATCGCTTGTGATCGGGACCACATAGACGGTGTCAGGCTCGTGGGCGTGCACCGCGATCGGAAAGCCGAAGTCACTGGGCAGGTCCCCGCTTATCTCTCGCCAGGAATCTCCGCTGTCATCGCTTCGCATCACGTCCCAGTGCTTCTGCATGAAAAGTGTGTCGGGTCTCGACGGGTGCCGGGCGATGCGGTGCACGCAGTGGCCGACCTCGGCGTCGTCGTCGGGGATCCCGGTCGAGTGCAGGCCCCGGTTCGCCGGGCGCCAAGTTGCGCCTGTGTCGTCGGAGCGGAACACGCCGGCTGCTGAGATCGCGACGTGCAGTCGACTCGGGTCGGACGGGTCGACGAGGACCGTGTGGACGCACATCCCGCCTGCCCCGGGTTGCCAGGCCGGACCCGACGGCTGCGTGCGCAACCCCGCAAGCTCCTCCCAGCTTTCGCCGCCGTCGCTGGAGTTGAAGAGCGCTGCGTCCTCGACGCCGGCCAGGACCGCGTCGGGGTCGTCGCTGGAAGGCTCCAGGTGCCAGACTCGGGCGAACTCCCACGGATGCGGCGTTCCGTCGTACCACTGGTGCGTTCCCGTCTCGGTGGTGGAGCGGAAGTCGTTGCCGACCGGATTCCACGATTTCCCGCCGTCGTCGGAGCGTTGGAGAATTTGCCCGAACCACTGCGAAGTCTGCGACAGGTAGATCCTGTTCGGGTCGGCAGGCGATCCTGCCACGTGGTAGACCTGCCACCCGCCGAAGAGAGGTCCTTCGACCTCCCACTCGGCGCGCCGGCCGTCTGAGGTCAACGTGAAGGCCCCCTTCTGGGTTCCGACCAACACTCGCACACCGGTCATGCGTCCCTCCTAGGTGCCGACCTCTCCTTCGGGGTTCGACCGGACCTCATACTAGGACTTCGGTGTGACCTCCTATCGCCCGGCGGGGACGGCGAAGAATGCCGCAACTGCGAGCACCACAAACGCGGCCCCCTCGATCACCAACGAGGTCACCACGTAAGGGGCGTGGATGCTCTCCCGAAAGCCGAACAGGCCGAACCAGAGCGAGCCGAGGAGCCCGGCCATGGTACCGACGGCAAACACGGCACCTGCGGCGAGAAGTGCGAAGCGGCGCAAGGCGGCGATCGCAAGCGCGAGCAGGATCCCGGCGACGCCCTGGACTACGAACAAGTCACCGATCGTGGGAATCTCCTTGTATCCCTGCGACCACAAGTGAAGATGTATGGCTGCGGAGAGCACCAGCAGCAGTGCGCCCGCCCAAGCGACAACGTTCACAGCAAGACCCCGCCGCCCAGTCACACGCTTCGAACTGGTCAAGCCCCGCGTTGCACCAACTCGGACAGGTCGCACATGAGTTATACGACTCCGGGAGGGAGAACGGATGGGAGCTCGACGTCCGGACCCCCGTACGGGGCGTCGCCCGGCGCTAGCTGGCCGCCGGCACGAAGTTGAACATCCACCGGATCCCGAAGCGGTCCAGGCAAGTACCCCATGTCGCCCCCCAGAACATTTCGGTCAGTGGCATTCCCTCGCTCGACCCTTCGGCGAGGGCGTCGTAGAGCCGCTGGGTTTCGGCGAGGGTGTCCGGCTCGAGGTTGATCGTGGTGTTGTTGCCGACTCTCAGCTCGTGGCCCATAGATTCCACGATGTCGGTAGCCATGATCACATGGCCGGCCAGGATCGGGAGTTCGGCATGCATCACCAAGCGCTTCTCGCCTTCTGGCATCGCCGGCCGGTTCGGGTCGCTCGGCACGTCGCCCATACGTTGGATCGGTGCCAGCAGCTCGGTGCCGAACACTCCGGCGTAGAACTCGAAGGCCTCCTCGGCGTCGCCGTTGAAGTTGAGATAAGTGCTAACCCGGGCCATTAGTTCCTCCTTGCCTGCATTGAGCGTAGCCTCGTTTATGCGGTGGCAAGAGCTAGTTCGCCGTGTGCGGCGTCGTTAGTGCTGTTCGGACGGATCAGCAGGAAGGCGGTGAGCGCCCCCGCCCCGAGAAGGATTGCGCTCAGGGTAAACGCAACGCTGTAGCCGTGCACGATTCCGGCTGCCTTTGTGGCTGCAGTTGCGCCGTGCGAGCGGAGGTAGGTGGTCGTAGCGGTTGCGGCGACGGTGTTGAGCAGTGCCGTGCCGAGAGACCCGCCGACTTGCTGGGTCGTGTTGACGAGGGCGCTCGCTACGCCGGCGTCGCGCTCGTCGACGCCAGTGAGCGCAGTGCTGCTCAAAGGAACGAACACGAGCCCCATACCGAGACTGATGATCGCTATCGAGGGTAAGACGTGAGTCAGGTAGCTGGAGTGGACGCCGATACTTGTGAAGAGGATCAACCCTGCGGTGGCCATCAGCATCCCGGTCACCATGAGGGCTCTCGGGCCGAAGCGGGGAAGGAGCTGTGCTGCGACCGTGGCGCTGATGATGATGCCGAGCGAGAAGGGCAGGAAAGCGAAGCCAGATTTGAGAGCCGAGTACTGCAGCGTCCCCTGAAGGTAGAAGGTAAGGAAGAGGAACATCCCGAACAGCGCGAGACCTGCCAAGAGCGAGGTGAGGTATGAACCTCCGCGATTGCGGTCCACGACGACTCGAATCGGAAGCAGAGGGTGATCGGATCGAAGTTCCAGCACGACGAAGGTGACTAGGAGGGCCAATGCTACGGCGAACAAACCGAGTGTGCTCCCAGAAAGCCACCCGCTGGTTTCCGCCTTGGTGAAGGCGTAGACGAGTGCTACGAGGCCAAGAGTGGCTGTGAACGCGCCTGGGATGTCGTAGTGGCGTTGCGATTTCTCGGGCCGGCTCTCTCGCACGACGTAGAGGGCTGCGCTGGCGGCGAAAGCTGCGACGGGTACGTTCACCAGGAGGCACCAACGCCAGGAGGCGTACTGTGTAAGGATGCCTCCGGCGATGAGGCCTATTGCGGCGCCACCACCCGAGATAGCTCCGTACACGCCGAAGGCCCGAGCGCGTTCGTGAGCCTCGGTGAAAGTAACCGAGATCAGCGACAAGGCCGCCGGCGCCATCAACGCAGCGAATGCACCTTGCAGCGCCCTGGCCCCGAAGAGGGCTGCGGCGTCCGGGGCGAGTCCGCCGATCGCCGATGCGGTCGCGAAGCCGACCAGGCCGACGATGAACACACGTTTGCGGCCGAGATAATCAGCGATGCGTCCGCCAAGAAGGAGGAGACCTCCGAACGAGAGTGTATAGGCGGTGATAACCCACTGGCGGTTCGCAGTCGAGATGTGAAGGGCGTGCTGGGCTGACGGAAGGGCGATATTGACAATCGACCCGTCAAGAACGATCATCAGCTGAGAGACCGCGATAATCGCCAGTGCCAGCCAGCGTTTGGGGTCCTGACCGTTTGTCTGAGGGTCGGCCGGATTTGTCGCTACATCCGTCTCGGCGCGCGTCGTTAAGCTCATTGAGTACTCCTGTGGTCGTAGTTAACTTGCGGAAAAAGGCGCGCAATGCGCTAGGGATTGGGAGGCGGGATCCTCTGCAGGGTCGGTAGCACAATGTCGTCGACGACGTGAGCCAGGTAGGCGTCGTCGAGTGGTTCGCCCGTGACCAGCAGCCTTGTCAAGAGGAGCGCTGGGACTATCTCGGTGACTAGGGCAGCGTTCGTGCCTGGGGGAACCTCGCGGCGGGCAATCGCACGACTAATCAACGTTTCTGTGACCGCCGGCTTGTCGGAGTTGAACTGTTCACGTAGAAGCGACGCCAACTCCGAATCGCTCTGAGCTGCCATCATCAAACCGACGAACAACGGGCCGTCTTGGCCCGTCAGAACCTCGCGCTTCTCGCGAATCGCTGCGATCAGGTCACCTCGCAGGCTGCCTGTGTCGGGCGTCCCGAAGCTGATGGCGCAGCTACGACGACGGACGGCTTCTGCTACTAGCTGGGCTTTGCCCGGCCAACGACGGTACAGGGTGGCCTTGCTGGCCCGGGCTCGAGCAGCAAGGACATCCATGCTCATCCGTTCGTATCCGACCTCGCCGATCAGATCCAGGGTGATGTCAAGGATCTCCTGCTCACGAGCTTCACCTCGATTCGCTGCCACCAGCACCTGCTCCATGGACTCCACAGTACGGTACGGTTTCGTACTACCGGTGGAACTTTTTGTTGGCGGTCACCTTTTGTTCACCCCAGCCGCGGCTGTGTCCACCCCATTGTTACCCGAAGACTGGCGATGATCGAATGCATGGCTGACATTCTGGTTGTGGTGGCTGTCATCGCCTTCGTAGCGGTGATGCTCGGGTTGATCTGGGGACTGGAGCGGGTATGACCGTCGCCGACGGACTCCTCCTCGCGTTGTCGATCGTGATG
>JAKBBS010000207.1 GCA_021808425.1 Actinomycetes bacterium | reverse complement strand
CAGTGGCGTGGGAGGGACCGTGGCCGGCGGACCACCCGGTGGTAGCGGCCACCGTCGAGCGGACACTGCTTCGCCTCAGTTCCGGACTTCTCGTTCACAGGTACTCCGAGAAGTTCAACGACGGCATTCCCGGCCCCGACCTCCCCGACCTCGAAGCGACCTTCCTGGCGGTCAGGGCCTTAGCGTTACTGCGGCGATGGGAAGACGCGCACGAACGTATGGAGGCTGCCGTAGGGACGATCTCGAGAAGCGGTCCCGGTGTGCTGGCCGAGACTGCGGACCCGGCGTCCGGGGTCACCTTCGGCAACCTTGCATACGCTCCGGCGGCTGTCGCCCTGCTCGAAGCGGCGGTAGCCTTGTCAGGCGGCCCCCGTTGATCCGGTAACTTGCATCCGGTGAGCGAATCGGCAATCCTCGTCGAGCGTCTCGGCAAGTCGTTCGGCTCCGTGGAGGCGCTCTGCGGCGTCGACCTGGAAGTCCCGCACGGCACCGTCCTCGGCCTTCTCGGTCCGAACGGCGCCGGCAAGACGACGGCCGTGCGGATCATGACGACCCTCCTTCGCCCCGACTCCGGCCGGGCGATCATCGAGGGTCGTGACGTCGTGCGCGAGCCGGACGCCGTGCGTCACCTGATCGGCCTTGCAGGACAGTCCGCCGCCATCCGGGACGAGTTGACCGGCCGGGAGAACCTGGAGTTCACCGGGCGCCTCTACCACCTTCCCCGCAGTCGATGCCGCGAGCGGGCGAGCGAGCTCCTCGAGCGCTTCGACCTCGCTGACGCCGCCGATCGCCAGGCGAAGACCTATTCAGGGGGCATGCAGCGCCGGCTGGACCTCGCTGCAAGCCTCGTCGCCGAGCCTCCGGTCCTCTTCTTGGACGAGCCGACCACGGGTCTCGATCCGAGGAGCCGCCTCGGGATGTGGTCGGTGATCCGCGACCTCGTCGCTGGGGGAACGACACTTCTTCTCACCACCCAGTACTTGGAAGAGGCCGACGAGCTGGCCGATCAGATCGTGGTGATCGACCACGGGACCGTCATCGCCTCGGGCACCTCCGATTCGTTAAAAGACCAGGTCGGCGGCGACGTGATCGACTTCGAAGTCCCGGACCGCTCCATGCTCGACGAGGCGGGCCGCTGCGTGGCTGCGCTGTCGGACTCACCGCCTGTCGTCGACAGAGCGAACTCCCGGGTGACAGTACGGATCGGCCGGCGCGGCTCGCAGGCCCTCATCGACGCGGTGCGCCTCCTCGACCAGGCCGGGATTCGAGTCGTGGGGTTGGCGACACACAGGCCATCGCTCGACGACGTATTCCTGACCCTCACCGGCCACGCCGCTAGCGCGAACTCGGAGGACTCCAAATGAGCCAAGCTGCAGCCACCCTAGCGGCCCCCCGAGGCCAAGTCGGTCCTCTGCAGCGTTTGCGCTGGGCGGTTGTCGACTCGGGAACCCTCATGCACCAGAACCTCCTTCGGTGGGTTCGGACTCCTGCCTACATCGTCTTCACCGTGATCCAGCCCGTGATGTTCATGCTGCTCTTCCGCTACGTATTCGGCGGCGCGATCCATGTCGCTGTAAAGGGCGGCTACGTGAACTACCTGATGCCCGGCATCATCGGCCAGACCTGCGGGTTCACCAGTTTCTCGACGGCGATATCGCTCGCGCAGGAACTGCAGAAGGGCTCGATTGACCGGCTGCGTTCGATGCCGATCGCGCGCTCAGCGGTCCTCGTCGGCCGCCTCGGCGCAGACCTGATACGCCTTGCGCTGACGATTGCCGTGCTGATCGCCACCGGCTACCTCGTCGGGTTCCGTTTTGACAACGGGGTCGGCCCCGCTATCGCCATGTTCGTGTTCGCCCTGGCGATCGGCCTGGCCGTTGCGACCGTGTCGGCCTTCACCGGCCTCGCGATCCGAGACGAGGAATCCGTGCAAGCGTTCGGGCTGATCTGGGTGTTCCCCCTCACCTTTGTCAGCTCCGCCTTCGTGCCGATTCAGAGCATGCCTGGATGGCTTCAGGCTTTCGCACGCAACCAACCTTTCACGGTGTTCATAGACGAGCTGCGAGCGCTCGCAGTCGGCGGCCCGCTCGTATCGGGGGCGTGGCAGAGCCTCGCCTGGATGATCGCAATATTCGCAGTGTTCACGTGGCTGGCAGCACGCGCTTATCGCCGGGTGTAAAACCGGGCGCCGGGTATCAGCAGCTGTCGTGCTACCAGCTGCTGAGGAGTTCGATCAGCGTCCTGGTGGCCCAACCCGTTGCGCCCCGGCAGATCCACCCGTCGTCGACATCCGCCCAGGCCGGCCCGGCGATGTCGAGGTGTGCCCAAGGCCGACCGGTCGCGAACTCGGCTAGGAACAGCCCAGCGATGATCGCTGAGGCGCCAGGGCCGGGCGCGACGTTCTTGATGTCGGCCACGTCCGAGTCGAGGTGTTTGCGGTAGCCGCGGTGAAGCGGCAGCTCCCAACATGTCTCGCCCACGGTGCGCCCGGCTTCGAGGACTCTGGCGACGAGCGCCGGGTCGCTTCCCATGACCGCCGCTACCCTGTCACCGAGGGCGACTCTCTGGCCACCCGTCAGTGTCGCAACGTCCAATATGGCGTCTGGTTCCTCCTCCACCGCCAGAGACAACGCGTCTGCGAGTACGAGGCGACCTTCGGCGTCGGTGTTCAGCACCTCGATCGTCTTTTTGTTGCGGGCAGTCAGCACGTCGCCAGGGTGTATCGCCGTGCCGCTTGGCATGTTCTCTGTGGCGGCAACCCACGTAACGACTTCGACGGGAACCTTCAGCCGGGCGAGAGCTACGGTTGCGCAGATCACTGCGGCAGCGCCGCCCATGTCGTCTTTCATGGTCATCATCGACGCAGCCGGCTTGAGCGAAAGGCCGCCCGAATCAAACGTTATCCCTTTCCCCACCAGATGTATCCGAGGAAGCGCTCCGCCGTGTCCTTTCAATGCCACCCCGGCCGCGCCGCGGGCCTTGGACGTCGCGTCCGGACTGTATTGCATCCGGATCAGCCGCGGCGGCTCGGATGCGCCCGCGGACACACCTAGAAGGCCGCCGAGTTTCTCCTTGGCGATGCGCTTCTCGTCCCAGACCTCGACGTGTACACCCGCCTCCTCGCCGTCGAGCACCGCCAGGCGACTGAGCTCCCGCGGAGTCAGCTGCCGGGCGGGGCAGTTGACCAAGTCACGGGCCCGGCATGCCGCCTCCACGGACGCCTGGCCCTTGCGCAGCCCTTCGCCGGCACCGCTGCCCGCGCTCACCACAGTCAAGCGCTCGACCCGGGCCGGCTGGCTTCGCGAGGCCGGCGCCCCGATGTAGCGGTAGTTGCCGAGGCCGAAACCCTCGACTACCGCCCTTACCGCCTCGCCTGCATCGCCTCCGGTCGATTCGGATGCAGCCGTCAGCGTCGTCGTCACGAATCGCGAGTCGCCTGCCTGGCGGCCGAGCGATGCCGCCGCCTTTCGAAGGTCGTCAGCGTTGACAGCGCCTTTGGGCCCGACGCCGACCGCTATGACCGTCCCGCCGTCGCGCGACGGGAACGCCTGTGTCTGGCCCGGGCGACCCTCGAAGCGGCGCTGCGCTAGAAAGGCCCTGTCGACTTCGAAACCGCCGCCCTCGGGCACCGACAGGTCGGCGTACACCGGGACGCCAAGGACACCCCTGCGCTGCGGTATGCGTCGCGCTAAGGAAGCCGCGGGAACTCGGAGATTGCGTGGCTCGCCCGGCGCGCCGCTTTCAAGAGCGGTCACTTGGCAGACCCTGCCTTCCTCGAAAGCAGGGAGTCGCCGTCCTCCTGCCATCGCGCCATCGTCCAAAGCAGGTCGGAAAGGCGGTTCAGATAGACCACCACTTGACTCTGCGACATGTCCGCCGAGTCCCCCGGTGCCAGGTCGCCCGGCTCGCTCATCGCAACGATCGCTGCTCTCTCTGCGCGTCTTGTCACTGAGCGTGCCACATCAAGGCCTGCCGCAACCCGGTTGGCCCCCGGAACGACGAAGTCCTTGATCGGAGCGAAACGTGGGGTGATACGGTCGATTAGCCTTTCCAGACCCTCGACCATCTGATGGCTCACCATCGTGGAGCCCGCCGTGAGCTTGCGCCGGTTCTGCGAAGCGGTAGCCACCTCGGCCATCGCCACGTAAAGGTCCCGTTCGATCCCAACGAGGATCTCGTCGAGCTCGGATCCCGGCTCAGCCTCGGCGCGCACAGCCCCCAACGCGGCTTGTGCCTCGTCGATTGCGCCGTTAGCTTCGATGGTCGGCGACGTCTTCGCGACGCGGCCGCCGTAAAGCAGCCCTGTCGTGCCGTCGTCTCCGGTGCGGGTGTAGATCTTCATCGAGTCGTCGAGCCTAACCGCATGCCGCCTACGTAAATCGCCCGCCGATCCATCCCGTCTACTGAAGCGGCGAGGCGAGCGGGGAAGCTGCGGGTTGGGGACCGCTCGACGGCACTCCGAGATCGTTCAAAGCATTCCGCATGATCGTCGCAAAAGCCGGTCCTGCGGCCTGTGCGCCGTAATCGGGAGTGTCGAACATGGTGACCACTATCGCCAACTGGGGGTTCTGAGCAGGCGCAAATCCGGCGAACGTGGCGTCCGTGCGATTCATCACGTAGCCGTTCGGACCCAAGAACTGCGCCGTGCCGGTCTTACCTGCCACCGCGTAGCCGCTCACCTGAGCGGAAATGCCGGTTCCAGCCGAGACGACTTGCTCGAAGATGGACGACATCTGCGCAGCGACACCCGACGACACGATTCTTCTTGGCGCCGGTGGTGCAACCGGGTGGGTGTTACCGTGGGGTCCGATCAGCGACGACACAAGGTGCGGTGCTACGTAAACCCCGCCGTTAGCGATCGTGCTGTAGGCCGCTGCGAGCTGCGCCGTGGTAACCGAGATGCCCTCCCCGTAAGACATCGTCGCAAGATCAACCGGTTTGATTGTGGCTTCCGGTTTGACAATACCGGCTGCCTCTCCGGGAAAATGCACCGGTGTAGAAGTGCCGAAGCCGTAGGCTCCGAGGTAGTGGTAGTAGGTTGGCGCACCGATGCGCTGCACGATTTCCGTCGCCCCGATATTGGAAGACTGAGCGACGATCCCCGTAACGCTGAGTAGTTCCGTGCCATGCGGCTCCGCGTCGTGAATGTAAACCCCGTCGACCGGATAGGCGCCGGGTATCGTGAAAACTTGATCCGGGGTAGTGGCGCCAGTTGCCAAAGCAGCTGAGACCGTCACCAGCTTCATCACGGACCCCGGCTCGTAGACCTGTGTGAACGCGGCCGGAGTCGTGGATTCAACCGGTTGGATCTCGCTGGTCGTCTGACCGCGCGGAAGGATTTTTCCCCCCGAACCGATCGTCACCGGTACCGCAGGTGCCTGGCCCGACGCATTTTGGGTGCTCGCAGGTCTGGTCAAGTCTGCTACGGCCAGAAGCGCGCCGGTTTGCGTGTCCTCCACCACCGCCGTAGCGCTCACCGCGTGACTCGCTACCAGCGCCTGGGCAAGCGCCTGCTCGGCTTGGTACTGCAGCGCGCTGTCGATCGTCGTCACGACATCGTCGCCCGCTGCGGGGGGTTGGTCGCGGATGACACCGTTCGGGACAGCCTGGCCTGACGGGTCGACGACCTCAACCAGTTGGCCTGGCCGACCCTGCAACGTCTTGTTGTAAGCGTATTCGAGGC
>JAKBBS010000206.1 GCA_021808425.1 Actinomycetes bacterium | reverse complement strand
GCCTCGAATACGCTTACAACAAGACGTTGCAGGGTCGGCCAGGCCAACTGGTTGAGGTCGTCGACCCGTCAGGCCAGGCTGTCCCGAACGGTGTCATCCGCGACCAACCCCCCGCAGCGGGCGACGACGTCGTGACGACGATCGACAGCGCGTTGCAGTACCAAGCCGAGCAGGCGCTTGCCCAGGCGCTGGTAGCGAGTCACGCGGTGAGCGCTACGGCGGTTGTGGAGGACACGCACACCGGCGCACTTCTGGCCGTCGCGGACTTGACCAGACCTGCGAGCACCCAGACTGCGTCTGGTCAGGCAGCTGCCGTACCGGTGACGATCGGTTCGGGAGGAAAAATCCTTCCGCGCGGTCAGACGACCAGTGAGATCCAACCGGTCGAATCCACGACTCCGGCCGCTTTCACCCAGGTCTACGAGCCGGGGTCCGTGATGAAGCTGGTGACGGTGTCAGCTGCTCTGGCAACTGGCGCCACGACTCCGGATCAAGTTTTCACGATACCCGGCGCCTATCCGGTTGACGGGGTTTACATTCACGACGCGGAGCCCCATGGGACGGAACTTCTCAGCGTTACGGGAATCGTCGCCCAGTCCTCGAACATCGGGGCGACGGAAATCGTGCAGCGCATCGGTGCGCCAACCTATTACCACTACCTCGGCGCCTACGGCTTCGGCAGTACTACGCCAGTGCATTTTCCCGGAGAGGCAGCCGGTATTGTCAAGCCGGAAGCCACAATCAAACCGGTTGATCTTGCGACGATGTCCTACGGGGAGGGCATCTCGGTCACCACTGCGCAGCTCGCCGCCGCCTACAGCACAATCGCCAACGGCGGGGTTTACGTAGCACCGCACCTCGTCTCGTCGCTGATCGGACCCCACGGTAACACGCACCCGGTTGCACAACCGGCGCCAAGAAGAATCGTGTCGTCGGGTGTCGCCGCGCAGATGTCGTCCATCTTCGAGCAGGTCGTCTCGGCTGGAACCGGCGTATCCGCTCAGGTGAGCGGATACGCGGTGGCAGGCAAGACCGGTACGGCACAGTTCTTGGGCCCGAATGGCTACGTGATGAACCGCACGGACGCCACGTTCGCCGGATTCGCGCCTGCTCAGAATCCCCAGGTGGCGATAGTGGTCACCATCTTCGACACTCCCGATTACGGCGCGCAGGCCGCAGGGCCGGCCTTTGCGACGATCATGCGGAATGCCTTGAACGATCTCGGCGTGCCGTCGAGCGGTCCGCAACCCGCAGCTTCGCCGCTCGCCTCGCCGCTTCAGTAGACGGGATGGATCGGCGGGCGATTTACGTAGACGGCGTGCGGTTAGGCTCGACGACTCGATGAAGATCTACACCCGCACCGGAGACGACGGTACGACAGGGCTGCTTTACGGCGGCCGCGTCGCGAAGACGTCTCCGACCATCGAAGCTAACGGCGCGATCGACGAGGCACAAGCGGCGTTGGGGGCTGTGCGCGCCGAGGCTGAGCCGGGATCGGAGCTCGACGAGATCCTCGTAGGAATCGAACGCGACCTGTACGTAGCGATGGCCGAGGTGGCTACCGCTTCGCAGAACCGGCGCAAGCTCACGGCGGGCTCCACGATGGTGAGCAATGAGATGGTCGAGGGTCTGGAAGGGCTAATCGACCGTATCACCCCACGTTTCGCTCCGATCAAGGATTTCGTCGTTCCGGGCGCCAACAGGGTTGCGGCAGGCCTTGATGTGGCACGCTCAGTGACAAGACGTGCAGAGAGAGCAGCGATCGTTGCGATGAGCGAGCCGGGCGACCCGGCACAGGCGGACTCGGCGGACCTGTCGCAGAGCCAAGTGGCGATCTATCTGAACCGCCTTTCAGACTTGCTTTGGACGATGGCGCGATGGCAGGAGGACGGGGCCTCCCTGCTTTCGAGGAAGGCAGGGTCGGCCAAGTGAGCGCTCCTGAGGCTGGTGAGCATGGCGAGCAAGGCAATTTCCGAGTTCCTGCGGCTTCGTTAGCGCGGCGCATACCGCAGCGTCGGGGTGTCCTTGGCGTGCCGGTGTACGCCGACCTGTCGGTGCCTGAGGGCGGCGGTTTCGAAGTCGACAGGGCCTTCCTGGCGCAGCGCCGGTTCGAAGGTCGCCCGGGTCAGACACAGGCGTTCCCGTCGCCGGACGGCGGGACGATCGTTGCGGTGGGTGTCGGGGCCAAGGGTGCTGTAGGCGCCGACGATCTTCGCAGGGCGGCCGCATCGCTCGGCCGCCAGGCAGGCGACTCGCGATTCGTCACGACGACGCTGACGGCTGCGTTCGAAGCGACCGGAGGCGAGGCAGGCGAGGCGGTCAGGGCCGTAGTCGAAGGCTTCGGCCTCGGTAACTACCGCTACATCGGTGCGCCGGCCTCGCGAAGCCAGCCGGACCGAGTCGAGCGCTTGACTGTGGTGAGCGCCGGCAGCGGTGCCGGCGAAGGGCTGCGCAAGGGCCAGGCGTCCGTGGAGGCGGCATGCCGGGCGCGTGACTTGGTCAACTGCCCCGCCCGGCAGCTGACACCGCGGGAGCTCAGTCGCCTGGCGGTGCTAGACGGTGAGGAAGCGGGTGTACACGTCGACGTCTGGGACGAGAAGCGCATCGCCAAGGAGAAGCTCGGCGGCCTTCTAGGTGTGGCCGCTGGCGCATCCGAGCCGCCGCGGCTGATCCGGATGCAATACAGTCCGGACGCGTCGTCCAAGGGTCGCGGCGCGGCAGCGGTGGCCTCGAAAGGGCACGGCGGAGCGCTTCCTCGGGTACATCTGGTGGGGAAAGGGATAACGTTCGACTCGGGTGGCCTTTCACTCAAGCCGGCTGCATCGATGATGACGATGAAAGACGACATGGGCGGCGCCGCAGCAGTGATCTGCGCCACTGTCGCTCTCGCCCGGCTGAAGGTTCCTGTCGAAGTCGTTACGTGGGTGGCCGCCACCGAGAACATGCCGAGCGGAACGGCGATACACCCTGGCGATGTGCTGACTGCGCGCAACAAAAAGACGATCGAGGTGCTGAACACCGACGCCGAAGGTCGCCTCGTACTCGCAGACGCGTTGTCTCTGGCGGTGGAGGAGGAACCAGACGCCATATTGGACGTTGCGACGCTGACGGGTGGCCAGAGGGTCGCCCTCGGTGACAGGGTAGCGGCGGTCATGGGAAGCGACCCGGCGCTCGTCGCCAGAGTCCTCGAAGCCGGGCGCACCGTGGGCGAAACGTGCTGGGAGCTGCCGCTTCACCGCGGCTACCGCAAACACCTCGACTCGGACGTGGCCGACATCAAGAACGTTGCGCCCGGCCCTGGCGCCTCAGCGATAATCGCCGGGCTGTTCCTAGCCGAATTCGCGACCGGTCGGCCTTGGGCACACCTCGACATCGCCGGCCCGGCGTGGGCGGATGCCGACGACGGGTGGATCTGCCGGGGCGCAACGGGTTGGGCCACCAGGACGCTGATCGAACTCGTGAGCAACTGGTAGCACAACAGCCGCTGACACCCGGCGCCCGCGTTTACACCCGGCGATAGGCGCGTGCTGCCAACCAGGTGAACACCGCGAATATTGCAATCATCCAGGCGAGGCTCTGCCACGCCCCCGATACGAGCGGCCCGCCGACAGCGAGAGCCCGCAGCTCGTCTATGAACACCGTGAAAGGTTGGTTGCGTGCGAAAGCCTGGAGCCACCCAGGCATGCTCTGAATCGGCACGAAGGCGGAGCTGACAAAAGTGAGGGGGAACACCCAGATCAGCCCGAACGCTTGCACGGATTCCTCGTCTCGGATTGCGAGGCCGGTGAAGGCCGACACGGTCGCAACTGCCAATCCGATCGCCAAGGCGAACACGAACATGGCGATAGCGGGGCCGACCCCGTTGTCAAATCGGAAACCGACTAGGTAACCGGTGGCGATCAGCACGGCAATCGTCAGCGCAAGGCGGATCAGGTCCGCTCCGAGGCGGCCGACTAGCACCGCTGAACGGGCGATCGGCATCGAACGCAGCCGGTCAATCGAGCCTTTCTGCAGTTCCTGCGCTAGCGATATCGCCGTCGAGAAGCTCGTGAACCCGCAGGTCTGGCCGATGATCCCGGGCATCAGGTAGTTCACGTAGCCGCCTTTTACAGCAACGTGGATCGCGCCCCCGAACACGTAGCGGAAAAGCAACATGAACATGACGGGCTGGATCACGGTGAAGACGATGTAGGCAGGAGTCCGAACCCACCGAAGGAGGTTCTGGTGCATGAGTGTCCCTGAGTCGACAACCGCCCAACGCAAACGCTGCAGAGAACTGACTTGGCCTCGGGGGGCCGCCAGGGTAGGTGCAGCTTGGCTCATTTGGAGTCCTCCGCGTTCGCGCTAGCGGCGTGGCCGGTGAGGGTCAGGAATACGTCGTCGAGCGATGGCCGGTGCGTCGCCAACCCCACGACTCGGATCCCGGCTTGGTCGAGGAGGCGCACCGCGTCGATGAGGGCTTGCGAGCCGCGCCGGCCGATCCGTACGGTCACCCGGGAGTTCGCAGTGTCGACGATTGGCGGTGAGTCCGACAGCGCAGCCACGCAGCGTCCCGCCTCGTCGAGCATAGTGCGGTCCGGGACTTCGAAGTCGATGACGTCGCCGCCGACCTGGTCTTTTAACGAATCGGAAGTGCCCGAGGCGATGACGGTCCCGTGGTCGATTACCACGATCTGATCGGCGAGCTCGTCCGCCTCCTCCAAGTACTGGGTGGTGAGAAGCAGGGTCGTTCCCCCAGAGACGAGGTCGCGGATCACCGACCACATCCCGAGACGGCTCCTCGGATCGAGACCTGTGGTCGGCTCGTCCAAGAAGAGGACGGGAGGCTCGGCAACTAGGCTTGCGGCGAGGTCCAACCGGCGTTGCATGCCCCCGGAATAGGTCTTGGCCTGCCGATCGGCGGCGTCAGCGAGGTCGAAGCGTTCGAGGAGCTCGCTCGCCCGCTCACGGCATCGACTGCGGGGAAGGTGGTAGAGGCGCCCGGTGAACTCGAGGTTCTCCCGGCCGGTCAGCTCGTCCCGGATGGCGGCGGACTGACCTGCAAGGCCGATCAGGTGACGTACGGCGTCCGGTTCGCGTACGACGTCGCGCCCTTCGATGATCGCCCGGCCGGAGTCGGGGCGAAGGAGGGTCGTCATGATCCGCACGGCTGTCGTCTTGCCGGCGCCGTTCGGACCGAGAAGGCCGAGGACGGTGCCGTGCGGGACTTCCAGGTCGACGCCGCAGAGCGCCTCGACGGAGCCGAACGACTTGCCGAGACGTTCGACGAGGATTGCCGATTCGCTCACCGGAAGCAAGTTACCGGATCAGCGGGGCCCGCCTGACAGGGCGACGGCCGCTTCGAGCAGGGCGACGGCTGCCGGAGCGTACGCAAGGTTGCCGAAGGTGACCCCGGACGCTGGGTCGGCAGTCTCGGCAAGCACACCGGGACCGCTTCTCGAGATCGTCCCTACGGCAGCCTCCATACGTTCGTGCGCGTCTTCCCATCGCCGCAGTGACGCCAGGGCCCTGACCGCCATGAAGGTCGCTTCGAGGTCGGGGAGGTCGGGGCCGGGGATGCCGTCGTTGAACTTCTCGGAGTACCTGTGAACGAGAAGTCCGGAACTGAGGCGAAGCAGTGTCCGCTCGACGGTGGCCGCTACCACCGGGTGGTCCGCCGGCCACGGTCCCTCCCACGCCACTG
>JAKBBS010000023.1 GCA_021808425.1 Actinomycetes bacterium | reverse complement strand
ACCTTCAACGTGACCAGTCCCGCCAGGCTGTCATCGACAAGTTGTCGCTTCGCTACAACAGGCTGGTCGACAGTCGCGTTCGTAGATCTCCGGCGTCGTTGGCTGAAGTCCGCTGGTTGATCGAGGAGCTGCGCGTGTCGCTTTGGGCGCAGTCCATGGGTACAGCTCTACCTGTGAGCGAGGAACGCATAGAACGCATGTTGGGCGCCATCGAGGGTGATCTTCGCTCTATGGTGGGCTGATGGCTGACAACGAAGGAAACGACAGTGGCAAGACCGAAGCCGAAGGGGGGACCTCGGCACACGTTCCGAGGTCCCGCTTCGGGCGCACCGGTCATCGCAGCTCGAGAGTCATCTTCGGAGCGGCCGGCCTGGGACGGGCGAGTCAAGCCACAGCCGACCACTATCTTCAGGTCGCCGCCTCCTACGGCATCAACCACATCGACACCGCCGCCGACTACGGCGAGTCCGAACTTCGCCTGGCGCCCTGGCTCGGCGCTCACCGCCAAGAAGTGTTTCTCGCCACCAAAACCGGCCAGCGCGACGCACCAGGGGCCCGGCGCAGCCTTGAGCGCTCCCTCGAGCGCCTCGGCGTCGACTCCGTCGACTTGATCCAGCTGCACAACCTCGTTGAGGAAGAAGAATGGAGTCAGGCGATGGGGCCTGGCGGAGCACTCGAAGCTCTAATCGACGCCAAGGAGGAGGGCCTCACCCGCTTCGTTGGCGTGACAGGCCACGGCCTGCGCATCCCCGAGATGCACCGGAAGAGCCTGGAGCGATACGACTTCGATTCGGTCCTGCTCCCCTACAACTTCACAATGCTCGCAAACACCGCGTACCGAACCGAGCTTGACGCGCTCCTCGAGCTTTGTGAACAGCGCGACGTCGCCGTGCAGACGATCAAGTCGCTGGCGCGCCGGCGTTGGCCGGCCGACCACGAAGGTAGTCGCCACAGCTGGTACCAGCCACTGCCTCCAGGCGACGAACTCGGCCGAGCGGTCCGCTTCGTCTTGTCGAACGCGCAGGTATTCCTCAACTCCTCGAGCGACATGGACCTTCTCCGCCCGACGCTCGAGGCAGCCCTCGACGCCGGCCCGACGCCCACCGAAGCAGAGATGCAGGCTGACGTTGACCACCTCGATGCCACTGCGCTCTTCGACGGGGGGACGCTGGAGCGGATCTGAGCGCCTCACGAAGCGCAGCCGCACACCGGTTGTTTACTGCGCGACCCGATCGAAGACTGAAAAGATCTCGACGTGCGGCGTGTGGGGAAACATGTCGATCGGTGTGAGAGACGAAAGTCGGTATCGGGCGTCGGCCAGAAGTGAGCTGTCTCGGGCGAAGCTGGCGACATCGCAGCTTATTAGCACCACACGGCGCGCGCCCGTCCCGGCTGCGACGGCGACTCCGGGCCGACCGAGCCCGTCACGACTCGGGTCCGCCACCACAAGATCTGCCCGTGTCGGCTTCCAGTCCTGAAACCTGCTTCGTAGGATCTCGACTGGGAGCCCCGCCAGGTTCTTCTCGGCATCGCCGACCGACGACTTCGAACCCTCCACCGCCGTCACCGTCCAGCCCGCTTCCCCTAGCACCCCCGCGAACACCCCGACTCCGCTGCACAAGTCCACCGCCCGACCCCTCCGGTCCGGCCGACCTGCACCATCCAAGCCCGCCGCGCTGTCTCGGACCATCGACGCCAGCGCGTCTACGCCGTCCGGTCGGGTCTGGAAGAAAGAGGCCGCCGACACCCTCCAAGTCCTTCCCGCAGCACACTCGTGGATCTGGCCCACCGACACACCGCGCGGCAATCCCGGTTCGGACGGTAGCGGATTAGGACGCGCCATGAGCTCGCCGGTGCGCTCCCCCGCCCGAAATAGCACCTCGTCTGCACCGGGGAACTTGAGCGAGCCGAGCATGCCTGACACTGCGAGAGTCGCGACAGGGCAGTCGTCTACGGGAACAATGTCGTTCGAGCGCAACCGGCGCAACCCGGGTCGGCCTGCAGCCACCCCTGCCCGGACAGTCGTGCGAAACTGCCACGAAGCAAGCTCCACGGTTGGCTCGACACCTCCGTCGGGGAGGCTAACGGTCCGTCCGATTCGACGCAGAGACTCGCGGATCATGGTTTCCTTGAGCCGTCGTTGCGCGTCTACCTCGACGTGCTGCCAGCGACAACCCCCGCAGCCTTCGGCCACGTATGGGCAAAGGGGTTCTACCCGGTCCGGGGACGCCTCCAATGGAATGTCTATGACAGCGGAGCGAAAAGATGACTTGTCCTCGGTGATGTGCGCAACCACAGTCTCGTCGGGCAGGGCTCCCTCGACGAAGACCACCTTCCCGTCGGCGTCACGGGCTATCGCGCGGCCGTCGGAGGCCATTGCCGTGGTCCTCAGAGTCACCCGGACTGGAGTATCGCCCACCAACACTGTTCTAGCGTAAATGCCTAGATCCCTAGATGGCTGAATGCCTGAATGCCTGAATGAAATCCGATTCTGCCACCCACTCGACTCGTTTAGCTACCTACGGGGCAGCAAGGGTGCTCAATTTGACGGTCAATGGCGGAGCTTCGACAGGGAGGCGCCACGCAGGTGCGCGCGAAGCTGTCCGGGAAAACCTACGTTCTAGCTCTAGCGTCTAGCGAACGATCACCGCTTCTATCAGCGAAGGTCCGGGCGTCGCGAACGACTCCCTGATCGCCTGGGCGAACCCCGCGGCATCAGTGACGCGCCGGGCGGGGACTCCCATCCCAGCAGCCAGCGACACGAAATCGAGATCCGGACGTCTAAGGTCGAGCATCTCCCGGGCGCGCACGCCATCGCCGTCCGCCTCGACTCGCTTCAGTTCCATGTTTAGTATCGCGTAGCTGCGGTTGGAGAGGATCACCACGGTGACATCAGCACCATCCCTCGCCATACTCCAAAGCGCCTGGATGGTGTACATCGCCGAGCCGTCGGCTTCCAGCGCGAGCACCCGGCGATTCGGGCAGGCAACCGCTGCGCCTAGCGCGAGAGGCAGGCCCTGCCCGATGGCACCACCGCTGAGCGCCAGCCAGTCGTGAGGGGGGGCCGCCGCGCTCGCGGCCCAAGCATGAGCCCCCGAACTTATCGACTCGTCGGAGACGATCGCCCCCTCGGGGAGCAGCGCTCCGACCGTCAGGCCGACAGCCTCCGAGGTGAGCGGGCCGCCTTCGGGCACCTCCCGGCGCGCACGCTCGGCGGCACGCGACGCCGGTGCTGCCCCACGCTTTGGCGCGCCTAGCGCCTCCGCCAGCGATGAAACGGCCAAGGAGCAGTCGTCACCAGGACCCGCAAGTCGCAGAACCTCGCAGTCCGGCGGGGTCAGCCAGCTCGGCTTCGAGGGGTAAGCAAAGAACGACACCGGCGCAGGGGCGCCGACCAGGATCAGGTGTGCAAGGTCATCAAGTTGAGCGAGCGCCATCTCGGCAAGGTAGGCGAGGCGCTCAGGTTCGAAACGTCCCGCACCGCGTTCTATCCGGGCGGGAAGGGTCTCGCAGATGACCCTCGCGCCGGTCGCAGATGCGATGGAGCCGAGTGTCTCTAGCACCTCGGAGCGACAGCCAGGGCCGCCGACCAGGAACGCCGCCGGCTTGCCGCTGCGCAACACTTGCGCGGCGCAGCGCAACGTTTCCACGTCGACGCCGCCCGCAACGCGACGCGACGCCGGGAGGGCCGGCTCCGCGCCTTCGGACCACGAGACGTCAGCTGGCAGGACGAGCGTCGCCACCTGTCCAGGAGGGCCGTAGGCGGCTGCAACAGCCGCGGCCGCGGCACCGGGAAGTTCCTCGACGCTGCCCGGACGGCTCACCCATCCCGACACGTTGGAGGCAAGCGCGTGGATGTCGGATTGCAGTGGCGCGTCGAAACGCTCGTGGAAGGTGGCGTGGTCACCGACCACTGCGACGACCGGGCTGGCCGCGCGCCTTGCGTTGTGCAGGTTCGCTACAGCGTTGCCGAGTCCAGGCCCGAGGTGCAAGAGGACCGAGGCAGGCCGCTCGGCCATCCGGGCGAAGCCGTCCGCCGCCCCCGACGCGACGCCCTCGAACAGAGTCAGGACGCCGCGCACCTCAGGCACGCGGTCGAGCGCAGCCACGAAGTGCATCTCCGAAGTGCCCGGATTCATGAAGCAGGTGTCGACACCGGAGGATACGAAGGTGCGCAGCAGGGCTTCGGCGCCGTTCATCGTGCAGCGTTCCAAGAGCGGGATAAGACGCGCAGCAACTGTCGGCCTCGCACCGACCTCACGCTAGCAGTGGGCGGCTAGCTTCTATCCATGACACAACTCCGCGGCGCTGCTGTCCTTCTCACCGGCGCTACCGGAGGACTCGGCAGAGCGACAGCCACCGCCTTGGCCGTCGAGGGATGCCGCCTGGTTCTCACAGGCCGCAACGAGTCTCTGCTCGAGTCGCTGGCCTCGACGACCGGAGGGAAGCCCATCGTCGCTGACCTTTCGAAGCGGAGCGAGCTCGAACGGCTGCTGGAAGTAGCCGGCCCGGTGGATGTCGCTGTACTGAACGCCGCCCTCCCCGGATCAGGCGAACTCCGGACCTGGGACCAAGGCCAGATTGACACCGTCCTTGAGATCAACCTGGCCGGCCCGATCGCCATGACCCGCGCTTTGCTGCCCGGGTTCTTGGAGCGCCGCAGCGGCCACTTTGTATTCATATCCTCCCTCGCAGGAAAGGTCGCCTCACCGGGGGGCTCTGTGTACTCGGCCACGAAGTTCGCGCTACGCGGTTTTGCCGCCGGGCTGCGCGCCGACCTGCACGGCACCGGGGTCGGTTGCTCCGCGATCTTCCCGGGCTTCGTCCGTGACGCCGGCATGTTCGCCGACACGGGAGCGTCACTTCCTCGGGGAGTCGGCACGGTCAGCCCCGAGCAGGTAGCGGCAGCCGTAGTGAGGGCGATCCGCTCGAATCGCGCCGAGATCGACGTCGCCCCCTTGTCGTTGAAGGTCGGAGCGACCCTCGGTTCTCTCGCTCCGGGTTTGGCCGCTCAGGTCCAGGCGCGCTTTGGAAGGTCCGTGTCACGCCGCATATCAGACGCCCAGGAGGGAAAGCGCCCCTAAATCGTCAGACGCTGCGCCGACGGTTGCCCTGATGAACGGGGGCCCGACCATGGCGGCGCCCACGGTCACGTTCGAGTTCGAGTCGATGATTATGAAGCTTCCGGTGACACGGTTGTCGCAGTATGCGTCGGCAACCAGCTCGGTTGCCATGACGAAGCGAACGACCCCGATTTCATTGTCGGAGAGCGACTCGGCGCCGTCCAAAGCGAGCGTCTCCACGTCGAGGCGCGACTCAACCGCCCGCACTTCAGCCATGACGACGCGCGTTGTGTGCTTGATGTGATACCGCTGGCGCGTCCGCAGCGGCTCGGCGCCGAACCAGCACACGACAGCCTCGATCTCATTCGTCGGCACTGGAGCACCTCCCGCAGCCGAGATCACGTCGCCTCGCGAAACGTCGATGTCATCTGCGAGGACGACTGAAACCGATTCGGAGGGGAGCGCCTCCACCACGGGGCCGTCAAGCGTCGAAAGTTCCACCACTACACTGCGACGCCCACTCGGCAGGACGACGACTTCGTCACCCGGACGCAGCGAACTGCCGCTCAGCATCCCGGCGTAGGCTCGGCCGCCGCCCGGACGTCGCGAGACTATCTGCACGGCAAGGCGTGCCGACCCGTGACCACCACTGCCACTGGCCCACACGCCCGCGTCGGCTTGGTGCAGCGCGTCTAGGACGGTCGGGCCTTCGTACCACGGGGCCTCTGCGGACTTCTCCACGACGTTGTCACCGCGAAGCGCTGACACCGGCACCGCAACGACTGATTCCACGCCGAGCCGTCGGGCCAGGCGCTCCAGTTCGGCCACGACCGGCTCGAAGGCGTTGCGGTCCCAGCCCACGAGGTCCATCTTGTTGACAACGACCACGAGATGGCGCACACCGAGCAGCGCGGCTATGCACAAATGTCGCCGGGTCTGCTCGCGCACGCCGGCAGACACGTCCACCACCACCACCACAAGGTCCGCTGTCGACGCACCGGTCGCCATGTTCCGGGTGTACTGGAGATGGCCGGGGCAGTCGGCAATGATGAGCTTGCGCTGCGGGGTGGAGGCGTAGCGGTAGGCGACGTCGATGGTTATCCCCTGCTCGCGCTCCGCTCTCAAGCCGTCGGTTACAAACGACAGATCGACCTCAGCAAAGCCACGACGCCGACTGGCAGTCGACAGGGCCTCGATGTGGTCGTCGGCAAGCTGTTTCGTGTCGTGAAGCAACCGACCGATCAGCGTCGATTTGCCGTCGTCGACGGACCCGACGGTTGCGAACCTCAGGAGCTGCGACGTCGACCCGTCCCGAACCTGCGCCACCTAGAAGTAGCCCTCCCGTTTGCGGTCCTCCATCGACGTTTCCGAGACTCTGTCGTCGGCCCTTGTCGCCCCGCGTTCGCTCACCCGTGAGGTCTCTACCTCGTCGATCACCTCGGCCAGGGTGCGTGCCGTCGAGCGGACCGCCCCAGTACACGTCGCGTCGCCCACTGTCCGGAAGCGAACGATGGCTTCCTCGACGGCCTCGCTGGGGCGGGGCACGACTGACCGCGATACGGCCAGCAGCATCCCGTCTCGCTCGACGACCGGCCTGCGATGTGCGAAGTAGATCGACGGGAGCTCGATCCGTTCGCGCTCGATGTAGCGCCAGACGTCGAGCTCCGTCCAATCCGACAGCGGAAACGCCCGAAGATGCTCCCCGGGGTTCACCCGCCCGTAGTAGAGCTGCCAAAGCTCCGGGCGTTGCGTCCTTGGTTCCCACTGACCGAAACCGTTTCGGAAGGACAGAACCCGCTCCTTGGCACGCGCCTTGTCCTCGTCGCGTCGCGCGCCGCCAAAGCACGCGTCGAAGCCACGATCGCTTATCGCGTCCAATAGCGTTACGCTTTGGATGCGGTTCCGAGAGCGACCCGGCCCGGGGTCAGCTACCCGACCTGCGTCGATCGACTCCTGCACCGAAGCCACGACGAGCTCCACGCCCAGCTCGGCGACCCGGCTGTCCCTGAAGGCGATGACCTCGTCAAAGTTGTCCCCGGTGTCGATGTGCAGGAGAGGAAACTGGATACGTCCAGGCCGGAACGCCTTGTCCGCCAGGTGCAACAGGACCGCCGAATCCTTACCGGCACTGAACAGCAGCACCGGCCGCTCACACTCGGCCACGATCTCCCGCACAACGAATACGGCGTGGGCTTCGAGGGCGTCGAGGTGATCCAAGGTTCGCCCCTGTTGCGTTCCCTGCCCTGTCGTAAGTCGCCCTGTCGTAATACCTCGCTCTGCAGGAGCTGCCACACGGGCGGGCTCCTCGACTGGGGGGAACGTGATCGTCATGGCTTCCTATCCGAACTTCAGGGCCGGCCGAGGGTGCGGCCGGCTGAGCGCTCTCAGAGGTGACATGCACCTCCGCTTACTCAATGAATATATCAATATCCCGATCACATTAGTCATCTATTATGATTGTCCTACGAAACTCCTCCCACCGCACTCGGGCCACCCCACCACGACAAGGACATTTCATGGAATCGGCCACCTCTCCCACCACCTCGACGGCACCGTCCCAGCTTCAAGATGAGCTGGACTGGCGATCCGTCGAGTTCGAGTCGGCGCAGCCATCCGAGATAATCGCCTGGGCGATCAAGCGCTTCGAGGGGGCAATGTCGGTCGCCTGTTCGTTCCAGGACCCGGTTCTGGTCGATCTTGCCGTCAAGGCGGATCCGAAGGTAGAAATCGTCTTCTTGGACACGGGGGCGCATTTCCCAGAGACACTGCGATACGTCGACGAGGTACGTCACCTCTACAACCTCAATCTGCGCGTCCTCGAACCCGGCCACGAAGCCAACGCCTGGCCGTGCGGTTCGCAAAGATGCTGCGAGCTACGAAAAGTCGAGCCGCTGGAGCGCGCCCTTGCCGGACGCGCCGCCTGGGTCACCGGGCTCAAGCGTGTCGACGCGGACACACGCCGCCACACTCCGATCGCAGCCTGGGACGCCAACCGCGGAATGGTCAAGGTGAACCCGCTCGCCGCCTGGACCGACGACGACATTGCGGCCTATATGGACAAACACGACCTCCCTGCCCATCCCCTCATGTCGCAGGGCTACCTTTCGATCGGCTGTGCCCCGACGACTCGCCCGGTCGCACCAGGCGACGACCCCCGCTCCGGCCGTTGGGCCGACTCGGAGAAGACCGAGTGCGGTCTGCACCTATGACCGGCGATCCGCACTAGCACTAGCGCGTCTAGCCCACCCGGCGAGCACGTCCCTGCCAGTAGGGCTCTCTCAGGTCCTTCTTCAGCACCTTGCCGCTCGGGTTGCGTGGTAGAGCGTCCAGCCACTCGACACCGGACGGGCATTTGAATCCCGCTAGGCGCTCTCGGCAGAAGGCGAGAAGGTCGGCTTCGGTGACGTCCGATCCGGCCGACCGAACGACCATGGCGAGAGGCGTCTCGCCCCAGCGTTCGCTCGGTATCCCGATGACCGCGACATCGCCGACGCCGGGATGGGCCATCATGGCGTTCTCAAGTTCGGCAGGATAGATGTTCTCCCCGCCTGAGACGATCATGTCCTTGACCCGGTCGTGGACGTAGAAGTAGTTGTCGGCGTCTCGATACCCGGCGTCGCCGGTACGAAGCCAGCCGTCCGCAGTGATCGTGGCCCGAGTCTGGCCCTCCATGTTCCAGTAGCCGGCCATCACAGTCGGGCCCTTGACCCAGATCTCGCCTACTTCTCCGGTGTCTTTTTCGCAGCCGCTGGCCGAGTCGACGATCTTCGCCTCGGCACCCGGAATCGGGATGCCGACAGCACGCAGGCGGTGGCGGTTGGGGCCGTCAGGATCGTGGTCTTCTGCAGGCAGGTAGATCACAGTGCCCGTCGACTCGGTGAGACCGTAGGCCTGGACGAACTTGCAGCCGAATGTGCGCAGCGAGGCTGCCAGAACCTTCTCCGAGATGGGCGAGGCACCATAGAGCAGAGCCTGCAGCGCCGAGAAGTCTCTCTTGTCAACGTCGGGCACGGCGAGCATGAAACCAAGCACCGCCGGTACGAGGAAGCCGTGGGTCACTTTCTCCCGCACGATCGTATCGACGAAACGGTCAGGGACTATGTCACGTATCAAGACGCTCGTAGCCCCTTGGGATATACCGGCGAGCAGCCAGCCGCCCCCACCGATGTGATACAAAGGCATCGGCACCGCGCTCACCGAGTCGGGACCCAGACCCATCGCCTGCGGGTACAACTCCATGCCGGAGGTCAGGTTCGAGTGCGTGAGCTGAACGCCTTTGGGAAGGCCGGTGGTCCCCGACGAGTAGAGCTGGTAGGCGACATCGCTGGGCTTCGAAGGAACGTGAGGATCGTCGCTCGCATAGCCGTCGCGCCAGCTGACGTAATCAGCCCCGGTGGTCACGATCCGCACGCCTTCGAGATCCCCGGAGATCTTGTCGGCGAGCGCAGCGAACTCCTCGCCGACGACGAATACTTTCGCCCTGCTGTCAGACACGATGTAGGCGACCTCCGGCGCGGCGAGCCGGTAGTTGACCGGGCAGGGAACCGCGCCCAGTTTCGCTGCTCCGAAGAACAATTCCACCTGCTCCGGGCTGTTCTTGTCCAGGAACGCCACACGCTCCCCGTGGCCTACCCCCTCCGCAGCCAAAGCTTGAGCCACTTGATTGGACCTGGCGTCAAGCTCCGCGTAGGTGAGCTCGCCTCCTTCGAATCGCAGCGCCGGATGCGCCGGGCGCTGCGACGCCCAGTAGCGCAAGATGTCGGGGGTGGTTGATGAAGTTCCTAATGCTGTGACTTCCGTCATAGCTGGACAGGTTAGACTGCGGCGCCTCAGATCGTGAAAGCAAGATTTCTTGCTATCCGGACGCCAAGCTCTATGTCGCCGGCGATCTGGACGCCGCCGAAGGCGCCCCCGTCGACTACGGCGCTCGGCTCGACGCGACCGCAGGCCAGTCGCGTGAAGGCGTCAGAGGAAAGCGTGACGGTGACCGTTGGTGTCGCCTGTCCACCCTCGACGACCCTGGCCCGCCCGTCGACGACGGTCACGGTCACTTCCCTGAACACCGGGCCGGTCAGCGCTATCCTCACCGACGACCCCGCCGGGGCCCCGCCGCGTTTGCCTACCACGTAGCCGGTGGCGCGCACTATCTCGTCCACGGACTG
This sequence comes from Actinomycetes bacterium, assembly GCA_021808425.1. The sequence continues at coordinate 17,319 of JAKBBS010000023.1, read as the reverse complement.
CTCAGCGGCAGAACCGCAGCGCTGCCCGGGTCGACCGACCGCGTCGCGGACGTCCTGGTCGTGCACCCAGCAGTCGAAGACCCTGATCTGCATGAAACGTCGGTAGTCCGCCTCGCCGACCGGCGTCCAGGACGCAGTGCTGAAGTCGTCCTCGCCCATGCCAGCCAGAGCTTCCCGTCTGCGCGCGGTGACCTCGTCGAAGACGTCGAGCACGTCTGAGCGTGACGTCGCAGCGAAGGACGCAACCCAAGCCTCGTTCAGGCCTCCGATCTGGTTTCGGACGTGTGCCACAGCACCGGTGCCGACCTGCGGAGCCGGACGACCGAGCAGCGAGCTCTCCGTACCGATGACGTGCGCGTACTGTGCGGCGACGCTCCAACCGGGGCAGGCTGTCTGCAAGGTCCATTCTTCGTCGCTGATGTCGCGCCCGAGTGCGCCGAAGCTTGCCCAGACCTCGTCGAGCTGCGCCTTCAGGCCTGCAGCCGAGCTGTCCGCCCGCAGCCCGGCGCCGGGCGACGTAGCGCTCACGGCACCGGCGTCTGGATGCTTTTCCAGTCGCGTGCTTTCAAATAGGGGGAAAAAGTTGACTCGATGTGGCCCCAGTCCTCTCCAGTCTTCGGCCTGCGCATCTCGTAGAGATGAGGGAACTCCCTCCACATGACGACGGCATCCCAGAGCCGCCCTGCCTGCTCAGCGAGGGGAGCCGGCGTTACCACCGGTCCGAAGATCGTGTCAGCGCCGTCTATCACCAAAGTCGGCACGCCGTAGCCGCCGCGGGCGACCGCCGCCTCGTGGTCGTCCCTCACTTCTTGGTTGGTGGAGTCATCCGCGAGGGCTGACGCAACGAGGCTCGTGTCCTGGCCGATCTCTTCCACCACCACGGCCACGCCTTCGGGGGTGTGCACTTTGAGGCCCTCCTCGTGGAGCATCCTCCCGGCCACCCGGTAGAAGGCGTCGACGGCGTCGTTCCCGTTCTCCTGGCGTCGCAGCAGGGCTGCCACACGCAGCATCGACCACCCGTAGGACCAGGACCGCTCCCACGGGTGCTTCTTCGAGGGCTCACGGTTGGCCTCCTCCAGCGAGAAGAACCTCCAGGTCACAGTTATCTCGCGCTGTTCGCGCGCCGCACGGATCCACTTCGCGGACTGGTACGCCCACGGACACATCACATCGAAGTAGAAGTCGACGCTGTACACGACGCTCCGGGGGAGGGACTCGAACCCCCAACCTAGTGGTTAACAGCCACCCGCTCTGCCGATTGAGCTACCCCGGAAGGACGCCCAAACGTTACCAGGAAAAACCGGAGCGGGACTCGTGGGGAACTCCGGGCCTCCCAGAGGACGGATCTCATTCCAGCTCTAAATAACTCCGCAGATGCCCCGAATGTATCGGGTTGCGAAGCCTCGCCAACGTCTTGATCTCGATCTGACGGATTCGCTCGCGTGTCACTCCGATCTCCCTGCCGACCTCGTCGAGAGTGTGCATGCGCCCGTCAACCAGCCCGAAACGGAGGCGGAGGACTTTGCGCTCTCGCTCCGGGAGGTCCTCCAGAGCGTCGTTGAGGGCTCGGTTGAGCATCGCCTGGGTAGCCGCCTCGAGTGGGGCGACCGCAGCAGAGTCCTCGATAAGGTCGAACAGGCTGAAGTCGTCGTCGCCCATCGGCTGCTCCAATGAGATGGTCTCCTGGCTGGCAAGGAGGATGTCTCGCACTTTCCCGGCGGTCATCTCGACGCTAGCTGCGACCTCGTCCACCGTCGGGTCTCGGCCCAGGTCCTGCAGAAGCTGGCGTTGCGCCCGCATTACCGAGTTGATCGTGTCGATCATGTGGATCGGGATGCGTATGGTCCTGGCCTGATCCGCGATCGCCCTGCTGACCGCCTGGCGGATCCACCACGTCGCGTACGTAGAGAACTTGAAGCCCTTGGAGTAGTCGAACTTGTCGACCGCCCTCATCAGACCAACGTTTCCTTCTTGTATCAGATCCAGGAAGGCCATTCCGCGGTTGCGGTAACGCTTGGCTATCGACACAACGAGCCGCAGGTTCGCTTCGATCAGAACCCTCTTGGCCGCCAGGCCCTCCAAACGGACACGCTCGTCGTCGACGAACGTCGATTCGGGCGGCCCGTCGGGACCTTCCCGGAGCACGGCAAGGCGTTCGGTCGCGGCGAGACCGGCCTGGACACGTCGTGCCAGCGACACCTCCTCGGCTGACGTGAGCAGGGCCACCTTGCCGATCTCCTTCAGGTACATCCTGATAGGGTCCTCGCCGCCTGCGGAGCCCTCGAACGCGTCGGCGTCGGCGCTGCGGGGCCTCTGGACGCGCCGGCGTGGCCGAGTCGCGCCAACTCCCTCCGACGCTGCGACGGTCAACTCGTCGCCCGGCGTCGAAGGTCCATCTGAAGCATCGCCCGGCAGAGCTTTACGATCCGGCTGCCGCCGGACAGCAGCAGCGGGACCGGCTCCGACATCGCCCGCATCGGCGGCGTCCGCGGCGTCGAAATCCCCCCGGAATTCGATGCCGCTCGCGGCGATGCGCGCCCCGACAGACGAGATCACCTCCGGCGTGAGCTCGACCCCCGAGAGCACGCTGAGAAGGTCGTCGGCGTCGAGGTAGCCGCGCTCGCGTCCGACCAAGAGCAAAGCCACGAACTCGCTCTCAGGAAAGTCGCCGGCCGGCTGCTCGTCCACCCGGGCAGGACCGCCGTCGCCGCTGCGCGCGCCTGTCATTGGTCCTGACCCGCGCTTGCTTCGAGCTCCGGAGCGTCCATGCGCCGTGCGACGAGCCACCCTACGAGCGCCTCCGACGCCTCGCGGGCGAAGCTGCGGTCGTCGGAGTCGTCGCTTCGGATCTGCTCCGCTGCGAGCTTCAGCCATGCGATCGTCGGAGAGTAGGCGGCCTGGTCGGCCGGCGAAGCACGGCGCATCTCCGCTTTCAGCGTCGCCAGCTCCCTGTCGACCGCCCGTTCCAAAAGCAGGTTCACGACGTCGTCAGGCTCCGCGTCCGACTCGTCCAACGCGGCTCGCTGTAAAAGCTCCGCGACCTGCGGCGCAGCGCCCTCGATCGCCCTGTAGACGTCCGGGGCGCCGCTTAGAGCCTGGTATCCCTCGGCTGCCAGGCCAGGCGCGAACATGACGCCGTGAAGCTGAGGAGCTATGTCGTCGGGCCTTTGCACGAGCAGGCGAAGCGCCTCCATCTCCGGGCCCCCGACCGCCGAAGGGGCGGAGCGCCTCACAGCGACCGGCCTATCGACGGGCGGTGAACCCATCGTTCGGAGCCGATCGGGCCGCACCTGGCATCTGTCCGCAACGGCCATCAGATACTGGTCGCGCACCAGCGGATCCGGATGGCCGGCGATCATCGTCATCGCCTCACCCGCGGCTCGGGCACGCCCCTCGGGGTGTGAAAGGTCGCTGGCAGCAAACAAGCGGTTCAGTCTGAAACCCAGGTACGGGGTCGCTGCGGTGATCGAGGCGAGAAGCCCCTGCGGATCAGCACGTGCCGCGTCAGCCGGGTCGGTCCCGAAAGGAAGGTCCAAAACACTGATCGTCACGTCGAAACGGGACTCCCAGGCGTAGAACTTGTCGGCTGCTGCCTGGCCGGCAGCGTCAGCATCGTACGCGACGACGATACGCCGGGCGAAGTTCGTCAACGCCTTGACGTGCCCGTCGGAAAGCGCAGTACCGCAGGTTGCGACCGCCTCGTGCACCCCGGCTCGCTGCAGGCCGATCACGTCCGTGTACCCTTCGCACACCACGACCCGGCCACGCTCCACGATGGCCTTCTTCGCCCAGTTGAGCCCGTAGAGGGTCCGGCTTTTGTCGTAGACGGTGGTGTTCGCCGTGTTCTTGTACTTGGGGCCCTGCCCGCCCGGAAGCAGGCGCCCCCCCGCGCCGACCGGCTGGCCACCCGGCTCGAAGATCGGGAACAGGACCCGACCCCGGAAGAAGTCGACGTAGCGGCCTTGCCCGTCGAAGGTCGCGAGTCCCGCATCGACCAAAGCGGCGGCCGGAACCCCGAGGCTGCGCACAAGCACGTCCCGGCCGGCTGGCGCCCAGCCGAGGCTGTACCGGCGGACGATGTCGCCGTCGTAACCGCGCTCGCGACGCAGATAGGCGCGAGCGGGGGCTGCGTCCTTGGAGGACAGGAGCCTGTCGTGGTACCACGCGACTGCCGCCTGGAGCGTTTCGTGGGTGCGATTGCGCCGCTGGCGGTCCTGGCCGCCGGATGCCTCGTCGTAGCGAAGGGTGATGCCGGCCCGTTTAGCGAGCTTCTCGACGGCGTCGGCGAAGTCGAGGTGGTCCATCTCCCGGACGAAAGAAATGGCGTCGCCTTTGGCCCCGCACCCGAAGCAGTAGTAAAGGCCGAGCTCGGCGTTGACTGAAAGGGACGGGGATCTCTCCGTGTGAAATGGGCAAAGCCCGCTCCAGCGGGTCCCGACCCGGCGCAGAGCAAGGTGCTCGCTGACCACGGCGACGAAATCGGTGGCGGCCCTGACCTTGGCGATGTCCTCGTCGACTATCCCCACAGCCCGAGCCTACGACTCGCCGCTACGTTCAGCGGTTCGCCACCACAGCCTGGGCGGCAGCGAGCCTAGCGATAGGAACCCGGAACGGTGAGCACGACACGTAGTCGAGACCGACCCTGTAGAAGAAGTCGATCGACTCGGGATCGCCGCCGTGCTCGCCGCAGACGCCCAACTTGATGTCAGGCCTGGCGGAGCGGCCCCGCTCGACGGCATCGCGTACCAGCTGCCCGACGCCCGTCTGGTCGATGGTCTCGAACGGGTTGCGCGAGAGAAGTCCCAGGGCGAGGTAGGCGGCCATCATCCGGCCCTCCACGTCATCGCGGGAGAAACCGAACGTCATCTGCGTCAGGTCGTTCGTCCCGAAGCTGAAGAAGTCGGCTTCCTCGGCCATCTCGTCGGCGCGCACCGCGGCCCGGGGTGTCTCGATCATCGTCCCAATGGCGACGTCGAGCTTCCTGCGAAGCCCTTTGGTGCTTTCGGTTATCGCCTCCTGCACCCACGACCTGGCAAGTCCGAGCTCCTGGCGTGTGACGGTAAGGGGGATCATGACTTCGACCTTCGGCTTGCCCCCGGCGGCGACCCGCTCGGCGGCCGCTTCGAGGAGTGCCCTCACCTGCATCGCGTACAACCCGGGTTTGATCACGCCGAGGCGAACGCCGCGGGTGCCGAGCATCGGGTTCGCCTCGTGCCAGTAGCGAGCCGCGGCGAGCATCTGACGCTCCTCGTCGCTCAGCCCCGAGCTGGCCTCCTTTATCTCCAGCTCTCCGGTGGAGGGCAGAAACTCGTGCAGCGGCGGGTCGAGGAGGCGCACGGTAACCGGCAGCCCGTCCATAGCCTCGAGTATCGCTACGAAATCCTGCTTCTGGGCGACCCTTAGCTCCTCCAGCGCCGCCGCCTCGTCCTGCGGGCTCGACGCCAGGATCATGCGGCGCACGATCGGCAGGCGGTCGTCGGCGAGGAACATGTGCTCGGTGCGGCACAAACCGATGCCCTGCGCTCCGAACTCGCGGGCTTTTGCCGCGTCGGGACCGTTGTCGGCGTTCGCTCGCACGGCGAGGTGCCCTTTTCGGATCTGGTCGGCCCACGAGAGGATCGTGTCGAACTCCTCGGGCGGGCTCGCGTCCTTGAGGGGAACCTCTCCGAGGGCGATCACGCCGGTGCTGCCGTCGATTGATATGAAGTCGCCGGCCGCGACGGTCCGGTCGCCGATGACAAATCGGCCACCGGTGATGCGCAGTGCCTCCGCTCCGACGACCGCTGGCTTGCCCCAGCCTCGCGCAACGACCGCCGCGTGGCTCACGAGACCGCCACGAGTGGTAAGGATTCCCTGCGCCGCGATCATCCCGTGGACGTCCTCGGGGGAGGTTTCGTTGCGCACCAGGATCACCCTCTCGCCGCGCTCCGCTGCCTCGGCCGCTTCGTCGGCCTCGAAGACCACCCGTCCGACCGCTGCACCCGGCGAAGCGGCGAGTCCCTTACCGAGAACCACCGCCGGCTCTTCCGCGAACTGCGGGTGCAGCACCTGGTCGAGGTGCTCTGCGCTCACACGAGTCACCGCCTCCTCCCGGCTGATCTTCCAGCCGCGCTGGCGGGTCATGTCGACTGCCATGCGAAGAGCGGCGCGTCCGGTGCGTTTGCCTACTCGAGTCTGGAGCATCCACAGCTTGCCCTGATCGATCGTGAACTCGGTGTCGCACATGTCGCAGTAGTGCGCTTCGAGTCTGGCGAAGATGTCCTTCAGTTCCTTGAAGATCGCCGGGAAGATCCGCCCGAGCTCCGCGAGCGGCAGCGTGTTGCGGATTCCTGCGACCACGTCCTCGCCCTGCGCGTTTATCAGGAAGTCGCCGTACTCGCCGCTCGCCCCGGTCGCCGGGTCGCGGGTGAAGCCGACCCCGGTTCCTGAAGTGTTGTCACGGTTGCCGAACACCATCGACTGAACGTTGACAGCGGTCCCAAGGTCATGGGCGATGCGCTCACGCACCCTGTAGGCGACGGCCCGCGCGCCGTTCCAGGATCTGAAGACCGCCTCGATAGCACCGCGAAGCTGGGCTTGTGGCTCCTGGGGGAAAGGTTCGCCGGTCTCGGTTTCGACGACCGCCTTGAAGGTCTCGCACAGGCCAGCTAGAGCTCCGGCGGACAGCTCGGCGTCGTTGGAAACTCCCGCGTCGCGCTTGGCCCGCTCGAAGGGCTCGTCGAAGTGCGCGCCGTCAAGGCCCAACACGATGCGGCCGTACATCGAGATGAAACGCCGGTACGAGTCGTAGGCGAAGCGCTCGTCTGACGTCTGCTCTGCAAGCCCTTTTACCGACGCGTCGTTCAAACCGAGGTTGAGGACCGTGTCCATCATCCCTGGCATGGAGAACTTCGCACCGGAGCGTACGCTTACGAGAAGCGGGTCAGCAGCGTCGCCCAAATTTTTTCCCATCGCCTTCTCCAGGCGTCTCACTTGTTTTGCGACCTCGCCGTCGAGGCCGTCAGGCCAACCCCCGGTCATGTACGCGCGGCACGCGTCGGTGGTGATCGTGAACCCAGGCGGAACCGGCAGACCAAGCACCGAGGTCATCTCGGCGAGGTTCGCCCCTTTGCCGCCGAGGAGGTCCTTCATCTGCATCGGAGGCTTGCGGTGCTTGTAGTCGAAGGCGTACACGAAGGACATGCCTACAGTCTAAGTCGCACTCCAAGGCTCACATTCCAAGCCTCGAACCGACCTCTTCCAGGAGCCGGTCGATTGGCACCCGGACCTGCTCGGTCGTGTCACGGTCACGGATGGTCACCGCCTTGTCCTCGATCGTGTCGAAGTCGACGGTTATCGCAAGGGGCGTTCCGATCTCGTCCTGGCGGCGGTATCGCCGACCGATCGACTGCGTCTCGTCGAAGTCGCACATATAGCGCGACGACAGCACTTCCAGGACTTCGATAGCAGCCGCCGACAAGGACTCCTTCTTGGATAGCGGCAGGACCGCCACCTGGTAAGGAGCGATGCGCGGCGCCAGGCGCAGCACGGTGCGTTCCTCGCCGCCGACTTCGTCTTTGGTGTAGGCCGCGATCAGGAAAGCCATCATCGTCCTCGTCGCGCCGGCGGCCGGTTCGATCACGTACGGCACGTAGCGGCTGTTCGTGGCCTGGTCGAAGAACTCGAGTTTCACGCCGCTCGCCGCCGCGTGAGCCTTAAGGTCGAAGTCCGTCCGGTTCGCAATACCCTCCAGCTCTCCCCAACCCCAAGGGAAAGCGAACTCCACGTCGGAGGTGCCCGCCGAATAGTGCGACAGCTCCTCGGGTTCGTGCGCCCTCAAGCGGAGCATCTCCGCTGGGATGCCAAGATCCACGTACCAGGCGAGGCGCTCGGCGCACCAGTGTTCGAACCACATCGCAGCGTCACCGGGCGGGACGAAGAACTCGAGCTCCATCTGCTCGAACTCACGCGTTCGAAACACGAAGTTTCCCGGCGTGATCTCGTTGCGAAAAGACTTGCCGACCTGCGCTATGCCGAACGGCGGCCGCTTGCGCGACGTCTGCAGCACGTTCAGAAAGTTGACGAAGTGCCCCTGGGCGGTCTCCGGCCGCAGGTAAGCGACGCTGCCCTCGTCCTCGACCGGTCCGGCGTGCGTCTTGAACATCAAGTTGAAGGCCCGCGCGTCTGTCAGATCGGTGCTCGCGCACTTGGGGCAGTGCAGTTCTCCGTCGTCCGGGTCGACATCCAAGTGGTCGGCCCGCCAACGCTCCTTGCAATTGCGACAGTCGATCAGAGGGTCGGTGAAATTCGCCAGATGTCCCGACGCCTCCCAGATCCGCGGCGCGGAGAGTATCGCTGCGTCGAGGCCGACCACGTCGTGGCGTAGCTGCACCATCGAACGCCACCATGCGTTCTTCACGTTTCGCAGCATCAGCACCCCGAGCGGCCCGTAGTCATATGTGGATCGGAAGCCGCCATAAATCTCGGCCGAGGGGAACACAAAACCCCGCTGCTTGCACAACCTCACTATCTCGTCCATCTCGACCGACATGGCGGCCAAGGCTAGCTTGCTCCCCCCATCAGGTGAACCGCCTTCAGCCGCCTTTCGAGATGAGCCTCCAGCGCCGATGTCGCCAGGTGCGACGCAGCGAAAATTTCGGGACCGGCCGGGCGGCACAGAGCATCCCCGAGTCGGCCGCCGAGGATCTCTCGCACCACTTCGGCGGTCGCCGCGTCCAGCGGGATCCCCTGGCGGTGCTCACGACACAACGCCCCCCCGCTCGCTATGTCGAAGCTGACGACCTCCGGCTCCCCGCACGACACGCAGTTGTCCACGACGGGGGCCACCCCCTCCGCCGCAAGCAGCTTCCAGTAGAACGCCCCGACGAGGAGGGCAGGCCGTTGCGTCGCCGTTGCGAGCGTGCGAAGCGCTCCCGTCAGCATCTTGAACAGTCCTGGATCAGGTTCGCCCTCACGGCCGATCTGCTCGGCCGCTTCGACCAGGGCGACGGCGTCTGTCGTCCGCTCGAAGTCGCGGCGGATCGATCCGTAAGCCTCGACCGTCTCTGCCTGGGTGATCACGTCAAGGTTGCGCCCTTCGAAGCCGAGCAGGCTGATATGACTGGGGGGCTCGAGGCGGCCGCCGAAGCGGCTCTTCGTGCGTCTCACTCCCTTCGCCACGGCGCGCACCTTCCCGCGCCCTGCGGTCATGAGCACGACTATCCGGTCGGCCTCGCCCAGCTTGTAGGTCCTCAGTACAACCGCCTCTTCACGATAGAGGGCCACGACCTATCGGCCCCCAAGCGGGCTGGCGGTCAAGGTATGGCGTCGTCTCGCTCGACGCCCGCGTTCCCGTAGCGCCGGTCGCGCGACTGGAACTCGCGTACCGCATCGCCAAGATGGCTTCTGCGGAAATCGGGCCACAGGACGTCAGTGAACACCAGCTCGCTGTAGGCCAGCTCCCAGAGCAGGAAGTTCGACACCCGGAACTCGCCAGAAGTGCGGATCACGAGGTCCGGGTCGGGTAGCTCCGGCTGGTAGAGATGCCGCCGCAGCGTCTTGTCGTCGATGCGCCGGGCCGGGATACCTTCTTCGACGATGGCCTTCACCGCGTCGACGATCTCAGCTCTGCCGCCGTAATTGAACGCAACCGTCAGGGTCATCGCGCGATTCCCTGCGGTCAGAGCCGCGGCCTCGTCCATCCGGCGCAGCACCCAGCGCGGTACCCGCCAGTCTCGCCGGCCGATGAACTGGATGCGCACCCCCATACGGTGCAGGTCGTCGCGGCGGCGCGTCAGCAGCTGGTCGGCGATGACATCGAGGAGGAAACGCACCTCTTCGTGGGGCCGGCGCCAGTTCTCCGTGGAGAACGCGTACACCGTGAAATAGCGAATCCCGAGCTCCAGGGCCCCGCACGCAGCGTCGAAGAGCGCCTCCTCCCCGGCGCGGTGGCCTTCCGTGCGAGGCAACCCCTGGTTGGTGGCCCATCTTCCGTTACCGTCCATGACGCACGCGACGTGGCGCGGTATCCGCCGGTAGTCGATCGCGTCGGGGTCCACGCCTGTCACGGTAGCCCGCAAAGGTGATTTGCGTCAGACTCTTCGACGATGACGGACCCTCGACGACGCCCACTCGCGCGGCCGGACCCTCGCTCGTGACCAAGCCGTCTGTTAAATCCCTCGTCGAGGCCGCCATGGCGAAAGCCACCGGCAGCCTGCCCGGCAGCGAGGAGCGCCCGAGCCAGCGGGAAATGGCGGAGGCTGTCGCGGCTTCCATCGACGAGCGACGCCACCTGGTGGTCCAGGCCGGAACAGGTACAGGAAAAAGCCTCGCCTACATGGTCCCGGCCCTAGCCCTGGGAGCGAAAGTCGTGGTGTCCACCGCAACGAAAGCGCTCCAGGATCAGCTCGCCACCCGGGACCTTCCGGCGCTTGCGGAGTCGCTGGGCGTTCCTTTCGAGTTCGCAGTCCTTAAGGGCCGATCCAACTACGCGTGTCGCCAGCGCGTCCGCGAGCTGACCACGTCGGGCGAGCAGCTGACCCTCGAGGGCGGTCTGGTCGGCTCCGCCCCGGCCGCAGCCGGTTCCGCTCCTCCCGACTCGGGGCTCGGTGTCCTCGGGCGCGAAGTAAAACGCCTCGCGGACTGGGCGGAGCATCGGACGACATCAGGTGACAGGGCCGAGCTCGACTTCGAACCGAGCGACGTTGCATGGGCTCAGGTGAGCGTCTCCTACCGTGACTGCCCCGGCGCCACCCGCTGCCCGTCCGGGGGGGATTGCTTCGCGGAGAAGGCCCGGGAGCAGGCGGGCCTCGCAGACGTCGTGGTCGTCAACACGCACCTCTACGCCACGTCTCTCGCCTCCGACGGGGAACTTCTCGCAGCTCACGACGTCGTCGTGATTGACGAAGCCCACGAGCTAGAGGACATCGCTACTGCGGCGTTCGGGGTCGAGCTCGGCGGCGGACGCTTCGCCAGCGTCGGTCGCACCTGCAGGGCTCTCATCGACGACCCGTCGGCGGCTATCGCCGTAGAGGAGTGCGCCGTCATCTTCGACGAGGTCGCCGGTTCGTGGTCCGGCCGGGCTATCCCTACTCCCCTCGAAGCGGACGTCGTGAGCCGCATGACGTTGATCCGCGAGCGCCTCGCACGCCTGGGCGGCGAGCTTCGCCGGTCAGCGCGAGCGCCCGGCAGCCAGGTAGGGGCCGGTTCCTCTGCGTCGGCCGGTTCCCCGGGCGAGGTTCAGCCGGGGGCCGGCGCCCGCTTCGCTCGGGCGGAGAAGGCTTTGACGCACCTGCAGAGTGACCTGGAGACGATTCTCGGGGTATCCGAGGACGACGTCGCGTGGGTCGAGGAAGCTTCGGGAGGCCACCTCGCGCGCGTCGCTCCGCTCGACGTAGGGGCGCGGCTTCACGAGCGGCTCTGGAGCAAGCAGGACGCTCCCACCGCCATCCTTACGAGCGCCACGATCCCTCCGCGACTAGCCGAACGCGTGGGGCTTCCCCCTGGGTCGTTCGACCAGCGCGACGTCGGAAACCCGTTCGAGTACGACGAACAGGCGCTCCTTTACTGCCCGCTTCAGCTTCCCGATCCAAGGGACACGAATTTCGAGGCGGCCATGCACGACGAGCTCGTCGAGCTCATCAATGCGGCGCACGGGCGTACCCTCGCGCTTTTCACCTCGTGGCGTGCTATGCGCAGCGCCGCGCTCGAAGTCGGGCGGCGAGTCGAGTGGGAGATCCTCACTCAGTCCGACCTGCCCAAACCGGCGCTGGTAGCACGCTTCGCTTCGCACGAGACTTCGTGCCTTTTCGCCACGATGGGCTTTTGGCAGGGTGTCGACGTGCCCGGCCCGTCGCTTTCGCTGGTGACGATAGACCGCATCCCATTCTCGCGTCCCGACGATCCGTTGCTTGTTGCGAGACGCGCCAAGGCAGGCAGGGGCGCGTTTGAGCTGATCGATTTGCCGCGCGCTGCGGCGATGCTGGCGCAGGGCACGGGAAGGCTCATCCGGTCGCGCGCGGATCGAGGGGTGGTCGCCGTCTTCGACACCCGCCTGGCACGAGCGCGCTACCGCTGGACGCTTATCGGGGCGCTCCCGCCGATGAGACGCACACGCCACAGGAGTGAAGTGGAGGCTTTTCTCGCTCTCACCCGGGAAGCCTCCAAGGAGGGGGTACCGCCCGGATCAGCCGGGGTCGGGGGTCGGTGATGCCACGCCGCCGGGATTTGCCAGTGACGGAAGCCTGCCAGTAGCAGCGATTTGTCAGTAACCCAGGCGGTCGAGCGCCTTCGGCCGGCTCTGCCAGTTCGGGTCGACTTTTACGAACAGTTCCAGATAGGCGCCGGGCGACAGTTGAGCACGGACCCGACTGCCGACTTCTTTGAGGGTTTGACCTCCCCGGCCTATTACTATCGGCTTTTGGGAGTCGCGCTCTACGAGAATCTCGCAGCGGATCAAAGGCCATTCCCATTCTGTCACCCTGCATGCAATCGAATGCGGCACCTCTTCCCTCGTAACCGCCAAGAGCTGTTCGCGAACCAGATCCGCGACCCACAGCGCCTCAGGGATATCACTGACCATGTCTGGCGGGTAGAGCAGCGGCCCTTCGGGCATCCGGCCGATGACCTCCTCGACCAGCGCTTCGACGCCTTCGCCGGTCTTCGCCGACACCGGGTAGATCTCCTGGAAGAGAGCGAGCGCGTCGGCTGCCCGGAGTGCATCGAGGACGTCCTTGCGCTGTGCGGAGTCGATTTTGTTGACGACGCATATCGTCATTGCAGGTGTCATGTTCGCTACGAAGCGGTCACCGTGGCCGACCGACGCCGTAGCGTCGACTACGAGGAGCGTGACGTCCACGCCGCCCATGCCGTCGGCTGCCGCGTCGTTGAGGCGTTCGCCGAGCAGCGTCTTTGGTTTGTGGATGCCGGGGGTGTCGACGAATACCACCTGCGCGCCGGGCCGGGTCAGGACTCCCCTCACCTGTGTCCGGGTGCTTTGAGCCACACGCGACGTGATCGATACTTTCGTGCCGAGGATCCGGTTGAGCAGCGTCGACTTGCCTACGTTGGGGCGGCCGACAAGAGCAGCAAAGCCTGATCTCAACTCCTGCCACCCTCGCCGCTCAGCAAACCAGCGGAGTCGTTTCCTTCCTCGACCTCGACCCGTACCGAGCCGATCCGTCTTCCACGGACGCCCTGCGCTCTGAGCCGGTAACCGGCGACTTGCGCTGTCTCACCGTCTTTTGGCACGCGGCCCAGCGCCGAGTAGACAAGTCCGCCGACGGTGTCCCAGTCGTCGCTCTCGGGTAGCGGCAGGTGGCCGAGCGATTCGAGGAGCTCGTTGAGGTCGTCGAGCGGGGTGCGCGCTTCGACCACGAGAGTGCCGTCTGCGAGAGTCTCGGGGCCCACCAACTCTGTGTCGTACTCGTCGACGATCTCGCCGACGAGCTCCTCCAGAAGATCCTCGAGCGTTACGAGGCCCGCTGTCCCACCGTATTCGTCCACGACGATCGCTATATGGAACTTGCCTGCCTGCATCTCGCGCATCAGCTCCGAGACACGTTTGCTTTCGGGTGTGAAGTTGGCGCCCCGCATCACCGCCGCGACTTCGGTCTCGCCGCTCCCCTCCCGCTCGGCGCGCATCAGGTCTTTGACGTGGACGACGCCGACAATGTCGTCGATGCCCTGTGCGTAGACGGGAATCCTTGAGAAACCGGCGGGTATCACGACGTCGAGCACCTGTGTGATCCGCGAGCCCGACTCCACCGAGATCATGTCAGGTCGTGGGACCATCACTTCCCTTACGACGGTGTCGCCGAAGTCGATTATCGAATGGATGAGCGTTGCCTCGGAGTGTTCGATCACATCCTCGTGAGCGGCCTCGTCAGCCAAGGCGCGGAGCATCTCGTCTGAGGTGTACGGACCGGATTTGATTCCTTTACCAGGCAGGAGTCCATTGGTGACGGCTATCAACGCCCTCGCGGTCCAGCCGATAGGGGCAAACGCCACCAGGAGGCGGATCGCGGGAGCCGCAAAGAGCGCTGCCCTCTCGGGGCGCTCCACCGCCCACGTCTTCGGTGCGAGCTCAGCCACGACGAACACGACTATCACTTCGAAAGCGGTCGCGGCCACGACGCCGAGACCTCCGAGAAAGTGCTCGGCGAGTACACCGACGAGCGTCGCCGCCACCAGCGTGCACAGTTCGAGGCTGAATAGCACCACCGGCAGAACCTTGTCGATCTGCTCGACGAGGCGCAGCACCGTTTGCGCCCCGCGCCGCTTCTCCTCGACCAACGCCACGGCTTTCACCTTCGAGATTCTCGTGAGGGAAGTCTCGGCCATGGCAAGAAACCCGGTAAGGGCGATCAGTACAACGACGAGCGCCAGCAGCGCCGCGTCCGCGCCGTCGAAGGCGATGACGGCGACCAGTCCTGGAGGTTTCAAGGCGACCCTTCGACTCCCGGTGACCCGCCGGTCGCTTGCGTGGAGTGATGGCGGCTAAGCAGGACTTTCTCCTTCGCCTCCATCGCTTCAGCCTCGTCGGGCTCCTCGTGGTCATGGCCGAGAAGATGAAGCAGTCCGTGAACCAGTAGGAGTGCAATCTCGTCGTCGTATGTGCCGGCGTGCTCAGGAGCATTTTTGTTCGCAACTGACGGGCATATGACCACGTCGCCTAGAAGGCTGGGCAGATCGTCGAGCGAGCCGGCGAACCCCGGCCCGCTGCCTCCCGAGTCAGGGGAGCGGCCGCCTTCGACAGGTTCGTCGTCTATCGGGAACGCCAATACGTCGGTGGGGCCCTGGCGGGACAGAAACCGTGAGTTCAGATCAGCGATGGTGTTCTCGTCGACAAACAGCACGGATACTTCCGTATCGCCCCGAACCCCTTCGTCTGCAAGGACCGCCTCGGCGAGAGCGACCCACTTCATGGTCTCGACGGGAAAATCCGACTGCTCGTCAGCAACGAACACAGACGCAGGCAATCTTTTTTTCTCCTTAAGCCCGGACAGAAGCGGGCGTGCTCACACTCGACCCGCTTGTCGAAGAGGTGCCGCCAACAACGTCGCGGTCCACCTTGGCCGTGGCGTCTGCTTCCTTGGTAGTGCGATTCTGGTTCTCAGCGGCGTCGTAGGCACCCACAATGTCGGCAACTATCCTATGGCGCACTACGTCACGACGGCCCAACCGGACCCACGCCAACCCGTCGATTCCCGCCAACGTACGCTCGAGCCCGGTGAGCCCGGATCTTCCGCCGGGTAGGTCGACCTGCGTGTCGTCGCCGGTGACAACCACCTTGGAACCGAAACCGATCCGGGTCAGGAACATCTTCATCTGCTCCGGTGTCGTGTTCTGCGCCTCGTCGAGAATGATGAAACTGTTGTTGAGCGTCCGCCCTCGCATGTACGCCAGCGGAGCCACTTCGACGGTGCCCGCTTCGAGGAACCTCCTGGAAGTCTCGGTACCCAACATGTCGTACAGAGCGTCGTAGAGAGGCCGCAGGTAAGGATCCACCTTCGCCATGAGATCACCCGGAAGGAACCCGAGGCGTTCGCCTGCCTCGACCGCCGGTCTCGTCAAGATGATGCGGTCGACGAGTTTCACCTGAAGAGACTGGATCGCGAGAGCGACGGCAAGGTAGCTCTTTCCGGTGCCAGCAGGTCCAACCCCGAACGTCACGATGTTGTCCCTGATGGCGTCCGCGTAGCGCTTCTGTCCACTGGTTTTGGGCCTGACAGAGCGGCCACGCGAGGATTTGAGCACCTCGGAGGACAGGACCTCGGATGGCCGCTCGTTTGCACGGACCATGTCGATTGTCCGCTGGATCATTTGGGGATCGACCGGTTGACCCTGCTCGAGGATGAGTCGCAGTTCGTCGAAAAGCCGTCCTGCTGTCTCGGCGTCGTCGCCATCGATGGTGAACTCGTTACCTCTGGCGTGAATCGACGTTCCAGCGAAAGCGTCCTCGACCAGGCGAAGGTTCTCGCTCAGCGGCCCGACCAGTCGGGGCATCAAATGGTTGGGAATGGTGACCGTTACCGTCGCAGGCACTTCAATATTCTGACTCGATCGTCCGATCTCAACGGGCTGCGAGCCGGATCGGCTCGACACCGGGCGGCCATCCCATCTGCTGTCCCCCGAGGACGTGCATGTGGAGATGGCCGACGCTGTTGAGCGCGTGCCTACCTACGTTGAATACCAAGCGGTAGCCGTCTGAAGCGATCCCGAGTGCCTCCGCACCCGCCCGGGCGGTCGTGAACATCTCTGCGAGGATCTCACCGTGGTCGGCGCCGACCGCTGCAGCGTTGTCGATGTGGCTTCGAGGTATCACCAGGAAATGCACGGGGGCCGCGGGATTGAGGTCGAAGAAAGCGTAGGTGTGCTCCGTCGAAGCCACCTGCCTTGATGGCAGATCTCCGGCGAGGATACGGCAGAAGATGCAGGAGTCCACGAGGTCACACTACTCTCGCCTGAATGCCGCTCGAAGACGGCCCACGCGACCCCGGATCGTCCCCCGTAGACGACCTTCTCAGCCACCTCGGGGCCTGGCGAGCGCTCCAGAGCGTGTCAGACGCTGCCGCCGGTAGGGCGCGCACCCGCGACCTTCTCGCGCGATCGGCGAGCGTCGGCACCTGGGAGGGGCTTCTCGTAGATCTTGCAGAAGGATCGACGCCGATCATCGCAGCTGCAGGGTCCTTCGAGCTCTCCGGTCGCCTTGTGGGAGTCGCCAAGGACTTCGTCACCGTGGAGGCGAGCAACGGCCGGCCGGCGCTACTTAGAATCGAGTCCTTGACTTCGATCAGGCAGGTCGGCCGCAGCGCGCAGGATCGGCGGGGAAGGCCGGCCGGTAGTCGTACGGCCACGCCCGACGTGACATTCACCACCGTGCTCGACCTGCTTTGCTCAGAATGCGCCCCGGTGGCCATCACGACGTCGTCGGCTACCATCCGGGGAGTCCTCGACTCCATGGGCGAAGACGTCATAACTGTTCGGGGGTCAATCCGGGGTCCGACCACCCATATCCGACTCGGGGCGGTCATCGCCTGTGAAATATGCTGAAGACGAGGCTTTGCGCATCGACGGCGACCGCCTCCGAGCGGCCCCCTCGCGGCCCACGTCGTTAGTCCTCCTGGAATGCGGGAGTCGCCTCCTCGGTTTCGGCGTCCTCGCGCGCAGCGCGGGGCTTCGGTTCCGGATAAAGGTGCTCCAAGGTGCCGGGCTCGATCTTCATCCGTGAGATGAAGTCGGTGATATCCGTCGCCTGGACTCTTATGACACGACCCATCTTGTAAGCGGGAAGCTGCCCCTCATCGATGAAGCGGTAGAGAGTCCTCAAGGTCACTCCCA
>JAKBBS010000205.1 GCA_021808425.1 Actinomycetes bacterium | reverse complement strand
TCTCCTGGCATCTGACGCCGCCCACCACGGCAGTGAAGGACACACAGCGCTGATAGCGGCGCCGGTCGAACACTCCCGTCATCTGGGATATTAGCGACTGGACCTACTCGTGGACTTTCGCACTTCTGGTGCCCTCCAGCGCGGCGGAGGACGCCAGGCGTCGGGAGTGTCAGTGGGTGCGCCAGCGGTCATCGCTGTCGACGACGTCTAGCGTCAGGCTCTGGAGCTCGGTGACGAGTTCCCGGAGTCGCTTGGCGTTGTCAAAGAGCGGTCGGTAGTCCTCGAGCTGGTCAGGGCTGAGCACCCGCGTCACGGTCTTCGCGTCGACCTTGCGGGTCCAGACGATGTAGGGGCCGTGCAGCTGGGGTGGATCAGCCTTGCACCGGCAGTTCGCCTTTCCACAGCGCGTCGATCGCACCTCGACCGAACCCGGTAACGCCAACCCCAGCTCGGAGAGCGCCTTCGCGATGCGGGCCTGCTTGGCCCGTGCTGCCCGGTCGGCTCTTATCCCTGTCTTGGTCGTCGTCACCACCATCCACCCTATCTCCTAGGTCCGTCGGCCATACTACCGACGGACTGGAGGTGTCGGGTGACACGTGCAACGAGGTTTCGCCGATCGAGCTCGGCCTGGGACGCGCTCGTCTCGCTAGGGCTGGGGTGCTTCAGCGCGCCGAGCTTCTCCCTGTTCGCCACGGTCCTCACCGGTTGGGTGCTCGCGCCTGGGCGCCGCACAGTGACGGCCATGATATGTGCCGGCGATCCCGAGGGCAGGCGGGCACACGACGCCTATCACCGCTTCTTCCGTGCGGCGAGGTGGTCGACGAACGCGCTCTGGAAGGTGCTCGTCCTGCACATGGTCGGAGTACTCTGCCCGCAGGGAGAGGTCCTCCTCGACTGCGACGACACGCTCTACAAGAAGTCCGGCCGAAAGATCGATGGAGCTGGGATCTTCCGAGACGCGGTGCGCTCGACGAGGAGCAAGGTCGTCTACGCGACCGGCCTGAACCTCGTGGTCGTCACCCTCCGAGTCTCTCCGCCCTGGGGCGGGATGCCGATCGGGGTGCCCGTCGGGGTCCGCCTGCACCGCAAAGGTGGTCCGACGACCACCGACCTCGCAACCGAGATCATCGCCGAGCTGGCGAGCTGGCTTCCTGATCGCTCCTTCAGCCTCTGTGCCGACGGAGCGTACGCCACCTTGGCGGGACGAGGACTTCCCCGCACGACCCTCACCTCCCGGATGCGCCGGGACGCCGCCCTCTACGAGGCGCCACCGCCACGCACCGGCAAGCGGGGACGGCCTCGCATGAGAGGGGCGCGTCTCAAGACGCCACAGGTGATGGCCGAAGGGCTCACGAACGACACGTTCAGCGCTGCGACCGTCGAGTGGCGGGGACGGACCAAGGATCTCCTCGTCTGGAGCCGCCCAGTGCTGTGGTACTCGGTGGACAAGGTGAACCTCGTGCTCCTCGTCATCGTCCGCGACCCCCAAGGCGTCATGCACGACGACTTCTTCTTCACCACCGACCTCAACGCCGTCCCTGGTGATGTCGCCTCGCGCTACGCCGGGCGCTGGTCGATCGAGTGTGTCAACCGAGAGGTGAAGCAGTGCCTCGGTGCCGAAGATCCCCAGTGCTGGAAACGCCAGGGACCAGAGCGTGCCGCGTCGTTGTCGCTGTGGCTCTACGCTGCGATCTGGACCTGGTACATCCCGACCTTCGGCACCGCGACGAGCTGGATCCCCCGGCCGTGGTACCCGAAGAAGGCCACCCCAAGCTTCCTCGACGCACTCGCCTCACTGCGCCGGGTGCTCTGGGCCGAACGAATTACGCCGGTGTCACCTTCCGAGGCACTTCCCCAAGAAATCCTCGACGGTCTTCTCGATGCTCTGGCGACCGCGGCGTAGAGCAGGGCCGCTCACCGGCTCCATCCGAGGGACGACAACCCGGAGAAGTACGAAACTCCACTACTCGGAAGATAAATGTGCTATCGTGCGATATCAACCGGAGGTAGGTGACCGTGACCGACGTCCTAGTCCGTGATGTTCCCGAAGATGTAGTTGCCGCGCTCGACGCACGCGCAGCGAGGCTCGGCCTGTCGCGAAGCGAGTATTTGCGGCGGAGACTGGCTCAAGAGGCCGTAGCGAGCCCGCAACGGGTGACCGCCGAGCACCTCAAGGCGTTCGCCGAAGTGTTCGCTGACCTTGGTGATGCTGAGGTAATGAAGGGCGCCTGGGAGTGACCGAATGGCTCATCGACACCTCTGCTCTAGCTCGCCTCGGTGTGACCCCGGAGGCCGATGTGTGGGCTGAGCGTATTGACCGTGGGCTGGTCCGTATCACGACCCTCACCCTCTTGGAGGTTGGCTTCTCGGCGAAGTCGGGGTCCGATTTGCGTACTGCAATGCGGAGAGCGCCGCTAGCTGCGATGCCTGTCGAGTATCTGACACCGGCGAGCGAGAGCCGAGCTGTTGAGGTGCAGGCGCTGCTAGGCGATATCGGGCACCATCGTGGACCGTCCGTCCCGGACCTCGTTGTCGCCGCCACGGCGGAGCTTGCCGGGCTCACGGTCTTGCACGTGGACAAGGACTTCGACGTGATTGCCGACGTTACAGGGCAACTGACGGAGCGTCTCAGCCTAGGGTGAGTATTTGGTAGTTCATCGCTCCGACGTTGCCGGCGTGCGTCCATAATACGATGCCCCGGTAGCGCTTCTTGAGCCCCCCTCGCTTCGATCGCAAGGACCCGATCTGGAGGACCGTCGAAGCCGACAGCCCCCAGGCGGCCCGATCCCGTTTGCCTTCCTACCTAAGCTCACGTCGCGAGATCGAGCCCAGATGTGACTGGCGAGGTTCGGGCTCGAGCCACGTTCCGCCGTCGGGGAGCGGCCGCGCTCCAAGGCGTCGTGGCGTTGCTCCCCGGCCTGGTGTTCCAAGACCGTGACTGTCACCCGGCGACGGGTGGCTTTGAAACTGATCTTGATCAGCGCAGGATGTATTCGTAGGGAACCTCCAGCGCCCGGTAGACGGGCAGGGCACGTCTGTCACAGGTCAGAAGGGGCAGCCCACTCTCAAGTGCGGTGGCCGCTACCAGTGCGTCGTACACCGAGCCGCCGCTGATGTCCGCAGGAGCCAACTTGCCCAATAGGGCGCCTGCCGCTTCAGTGGACAGCTGACGGCTGACGGCGAAGTTTTCCTGAATAAGAAGGGCGACTGTTGCGGGTGAACGCCGGTTGGGAGATGGAAGACGGGTGAGTACAGAGTAGGTCTCGAATAGAGCGTGACCTGAGAGCCCGACCCTCCTTGCGCCCACCGCCGCCAGCGCGGCATGGCGGTGTTCGTGATCCTCCACGAGTAGAGCGACTGCCACGCTCGTGTCGACGAGAGCGTCGAGAATCTTACCTCTGGTCGCCATGGCGAAGGCAGCTGATCTCGTCGGAGGTAAGCACCCCGCCGGAGCTAGGAATTACCAGCCACCCGTCTCGTCGCTCGAGAGGGCCTCCTGCTACCGGCTCGACGCGAAGCGCAGCGCCATCGACCTCGATCTCGACTTCGCCCGGTTGCAGACCGACCCGGTCACGAAGTGGCTTGGGAATGACCAGTCGACCTGCCTTATCGATGGTAGACCGCATGCCATTATGCTACCACGGTAATCCTTCCTGACCGGGTCGCCTGGATCTAAGGAGGCCGACGTCCGGTTGCGACGCGAGGTCCCGACCCTCCGGATGCCCGACGCTCTCATTGCCGCCACCGCCGTGGTGCACTCGCTGTCGCTTCACACCAAGAACATTCGCGATTTCCGGAGGGTTCCCGGGGTGCGACTGCGTCACAGCTGACCTTGGCGTCGGCAAGGGACGGGGAGGGTTGCGAACAGCTCCCGGCGAGGTGGGGTCGTATTGCCGCAACGTTGCGAACCTAGCTTGCAGGAGGCGAGCAGGCCGGTCACGACCACCCGGAGTGGCCCGTCGTAGCTGGCGAAGCCGGGGTGCAGGCTGCGTTTCTTCGGTGTTGTAACGACGTTCGGACGATGTCTGGCGTGCGTCGCAGGTCGATAGGAGAAAAATATGTCACTCTATCTGCCACCTCGGTGACCTCTCCGAGAAACGCTTCGTGGGCGCCGGAGTTGGGATCTTCGACGGTGCCCTCGACGAACAGCACAGCGAAACGTGCAGCCCGCCCGTCGGGCTTGCGGCGAAGCACCCGGCCCATGCGCTGGATCATCTGGCGCCGGGAGCGACTGGCAGCGACTATGACAGCAAGGTCTGCAGCAGGCACGTCGATGCCTTCGTCTAGCAGCCGTGGAGCTACCACAACCTCGAGGCGACCCGACGCGAATCTGGCGAGCACGGTGGCTCGCTGGTCGCCGGGGAGCCTGGAGTGGATCACGCCAGCGCGAAGACCGCATTCGGCGAGCACCGTAGCTGTGCGCTCCGCGGTGTCGATACTTTGGGTGAAGACGATTGCCCTGTCCGCAGCCCGAACTGCGGGCGCCAAGACGATGAGCGCCTCGTCCTTGGCGGGAGTGTCGGCCAGCAAACGCCGCCGGGCCAGCATCGCCTGCCGGTATCTCCGCGCGGTGGCGCTGCCTTCACCACCACCGTCGGCCATCTCGGCGACTTCCTGCATGAACAGCTCGAAGGGTTCGGGTGTGACGCCGAAATGCTCCACCAGGCGAACCCACAGGACCCTGATCGTGTCCGTCAGCTCGTTGTAGGTGCACTGCTCGAGCGCAGAGAACTCTACCCCGATCAGCGCTACTTCGAAGTGGGCTGTAACCCCCTCGGCGACGGCGCGGGCGTAGCCCAACCGGAAGCAGGTACCGCCGAAGTACGGGTCGAGCCACTGCGAGTTGCCGCTGTCGGAGCGCGCGTAAGTTGCACTCAACCCGAGGCGTCGCGAGAAGCGACCGTCCAGGGCCAAGCGGTTGACGTCGCTGCCGTAGCGGTGGCATTCGTCGGCGACGAGCAGCCCGCCGCGGCGGATGGGCATCGAATCGTAGCTGCGGGCGGTGTTGACGACCGCCACGACGACGTCGTGGCCCGACAGCCGGTCCCGGCCTCCCGCGCCGAGACGACCGATCGGACGCGAGCCGGGAAGGAACTTGCGCAGCTGCTGCACCCACTGGTCTTGCAGCTCGACGGTGGGCACCACGACGAGCACCTGGCCCCGCCGGTCGATTTCTGCCAGGGTGGCTGCAATCCCCACCATTGTCTTGCCGGCGCCGGTGACCGCCTCGATCACACCGCGCCCGCCTGCTTCCTCCCACGCCCGGAGCGCGTCCGCCTGCCAGATGTAGAGGTCCGGCCGTTTAGGCCCGGGTGGGCGAGCACGGACAGGGGCGTCTCGCATCACCGGGCGTTCCCCGGCAAGCCACCATCGGGGCGGGGTATCCCGGTCGGAACGGAAACGGCCGTGGGCGGCGAAGAGTGCCCTTTGCACTGTGTGCTCGTCGACGTCGAGCATCCTCGACAGTTCTGTCGTGCTCAGCCCGCCGGACGCTTCGATCAGGTCCGCTATGGAGTCGGCGAGCAGCTCAGGGTTCCTCGACGAGGCCGGGTGCGTCGGCGGGGATGTCGTCGTCGTAGCTCAGGTCGACGCCAAGGCCGTCGGCGGTGATCCGTGGTTCGTATCCAGGGTCGAGGCGGCGCAGGTCCCACTCGCCGATCCAGGCCCGCACGTACTGGCGCATCCGGTTCGACGGGAGGCGCTCCAAACCCGCGACGTCAGGC
>JAKBBS010000204.1 GCA_021808425.1 Actinomycetes bacterium | reverse complement strand
ACAGCCTCCTCACCTACACCTGCAAGGGCGTGGAGCGCGCCAGCCTGCTCCTGCCCGGGCCGGCGGTGATCGACGACGTGATGAGCTGGTCGGACCGGCCGATCCCGGTTCTTCGCAATCTGGCGTCCATGTACAACCATGGCCGCCTCGCCGGCACCGGCTTCCTTTCGATCCTTCCGGTCGACCAGGGGATCGAGCATTCTGGCGCAGCGTCGTTCGCCCGCAACCCTGTCTACTTCGACCCGAAGAACATCGTGGAACTCGCCATCGAGGGGGGCTGCAACGCTGTGGCGACGACGCTCGGGGTTCTCGGCTCGATCGGGCGGCGCTACGCGCACAGGATCCCTTTCATCGTCAAGCTCAACCACAACGAGCTTCTCACTTACCCCGCCCAGTACGACCAGATCATGTTCGGATCGCCGCAACAGGCCTACGACCTCGGAGCTGCGGGGGTGGGGGCGACCATATATTTCGGCTCCGAGCACGCGACCAGGCAGATCCAGGAGGTGTCCGCCGCTTTCCAGGAAGCCCATGAGCTCGGCATGTTCACCGTCCTGTGGTGCTACCTGCGCAACAACGCCTTCAAGAAGGACGGCGTCGACTACTCGCTGTCGGCGGACCTCACCGGCCAGGCCAACCACATCGGGGTCACCATCGAGACCGACATCATCAAGCAGAAGCAGGCCGAGAACAACAACGGTTACGGCGTGGTCGGCTTCGGTCGGACGGACCCGCTCGTCTACGAGCGTCTCACCACCGACAACCCGATCGACCTCACCCGCTGGCAGCTCGTCAACTGCTACATGGGCCGGATCCCGCTGATCAACAGCGGGGGCGAGTCGGCCGGCGCGTCCGATTTGGCGCAGGCCGTACGGACCGCAGTGATCAACAAGCGTGCCGGCGGAGCGGGACTCATATCGGGCCGAAAGGCGTTTCAGAGACCGACTTCTGAGGGTATCGAACTGTTGAACGCCATCCAGGACGTCTACCTCGACCCGCAAGTGACAGTGGCCTGACCTAACCCTGCGCCATGCGGCGCGCCCGCTGTAGGCTGTGCCCGCAGCTGAGCACCGAGGTGATTCGGGGCTCCGACATCTTGCGGGAAGGACTTCAATGACCGACACGAAGCGAACCCAACTCCCGAGAGTTGACGTGGATCGCGCGGTTATCCGTTTCGCCGGTGACTCGGGCGACGGTATGCAGCTGACGGGGGACAGGTTTACCAACTCTTCCGCACTGTTCGGAAACGACTTGTCGACCCTGCCGGACTTTCCTGCTGAGATCCGTGCTCCGGCGGGGACGCTCGCAGGGGTCTCCGCGTTCCAGGTCCACATATCCGACCACGACATCTTGACCCCCGGCGATCACCCGAACGTGCTCGTGGCGATGAACCCCGCCGCTTTGAAGGCGAACCTCGCAGACGTCCGTCCGTCGGGGACGGTGATAGTCAACAAGGACTCCTTCGACGAGCGCTCTCTGCAGAAAGCCGGGTACGCCTCGAACCCGCTCGGCGATGGAAGCCTCGACGGCTACACGGTCTTCGAGGTGCCGATGACCGCTATGACCCTCGAAGCGGTCAAGCCGTCAGGCACGAAGCCCCGCGACGCAGAGCGCTCGAAGAACCTGTTCGCCCTGGGCCTGATCAGCTGGCTTTACGGACGTCCCCAAGAGCCGACGCTCGAGTGGATTGCCAAACGCTTCGCGAAGACGCCGATGGTCGCCGAGGCGAACACGCTTGCATTCAAGGCGGGATGGAACTTCGGCGAGACTGCGGAGCTTTTTCCCAATACTTACGAGGTCAAGCCGGCGGTCCTCCCGTCGGGGACCTACACGAATATCTCCGGTAACACGGCGCTCGCTTGGGGTCTGATAGCGGCGGGCCGTCTGGCTGGACTCAAGGTCTTCCTCGGGAGCTACCCGATCACCCCAGCGTCGGACATCCTTCACGAGCTGTCGAAGCACAAGAACTTCGACGTGACGACGGTGCAAGCCGAGGACGAGATCGCCGGTATCGGCGCCGCGATCGGCGCTGCGTACGGGGGGGCGCTCGGAGTGACGACGACCAGCGGGCCGGGGGTGGACCTAAAGACCGAGTCGATCGGGTTGGCGGTCAACTTGGAGCTGCCGCTGATCATCGTCGACATCCAGCGGGGAGGCCCGTCGACTGGGCTGCCGACAAAGACCGAGCAGGCCGACCTGTTGCAGGTCGTTCACGGCCGCCACGGCGAGGCGCCGGTGCCGGTGGTCGCCGCCATGACGCCCGGCGACTGCTTCTACGCGGCGATCGAAGCGGTGCGGATCGCGGTCAAGTACCGGACGCCGGTGTTCCTACTCTCCGACGGCTATCTGGCGAACGGGGCGGAGCCGTGGCCGGTACCGGACGTGG
Source organism: Actinomycetes bacterium (assembly GCA_021808425.1). Next base: position 3,377 of record JAKBBS010000204.1, on the reverse strand, counting down.
CAGCACTCCCGAAGATAGACGCCGAATTCGCAACCGCCGCGAACCACGTCGACGGTGACGGCAACGAGAGCTTCTGGCCCTACCTGCGAGACAGCGAAACCCTCGCGCGCCCCTGGGCGATACCGGGGACGCCAGGACTTGCGCATCGCATAGGCGGCCTCGAAAAGGCCGACGGGTCGGGTTCTGTCTCCTATGACGCTGCCAACCACGACCTGATGAGCCGCCTGCGCGTGGCGAAGGTCGCGGGGATCGCCCGTGACATCCCCCGCGTCGAGGTCGACGACCCGACGGGGGACGCTCGACTGCTCGTGCTCGGGTGGGGATCGACATACGGCGCTATCGCTGCGGGAGCCCGGCGGATCAGAGAGCGCGGCCTGAAGGTGGCCCATGCGCAGTTGCGGCACTTGCATCCCTTCCCTTCGAACCTCGGCGAGCTCCTCGGCTCGTACGATCGCGTTCTCGTGCCCGAGCTCAACCTCGGCCAGCTCGTCAAGCTGGTGCGCGCCGAGTACCTCGTCAACGCGAAGTCCTTGTCGAAGATGTACGGCAAGCCGTTCCAGGCAGAAGAAATAGAGATGGCGATGCTCGAAGCAATCAAAGCAATCGACGGTCCGGACGCCAACGACCCTCAGCAGATGAAAGCGAACCAGCAATGACCGACCTTGCAGAGCCCCTGGCCCCGACTGCGGGCGACAAGCCACGATCCTCCGCCGTGCCTGTGACGGTGAAGAAGGACTGGGCGACCGACCAGGAGGTCCGCTGGTGCCCGGGATGCGGCGACTACTCCATCCTCACTGCGGTGCAGATGCTCATGCCGGAGCTTGGCGCCGCTCGGGATGACACCGTGTTCGTGTCGGGGATTGGTTGCAGTTCCCGCTTCCCCTACTACATGAACACCTACGGTATGCACTCGATCCACGGTCGGGCGCCCGCGATCGCGACGGGGCTTGCTGTGAGCCGGCCGGATCTGCACGTGTGGGTGATCACGGGCGATGGAGACGCCTTGTCGATCGGCGGCAACCACCTCCTTCACGCTTTGAGGCGAAACGTGAATGTGACGATCATTTTGTTTAACAACCAGATCTACGGGTTGACGAAAGGTCAGTACTCACCGACGTCGGAGACGGGCAAGGTGACCAAGTCGACCCCGTTCGGAAGTCTCGACCACCCGTACAACCCGATCTCCCTCGCCCTCGGCGCGGAGGCGACGTTCGTAGCGCGCACCCACGACATGGACCGCAAGCACATGATGGAGACCTTCAAAGCCGCCTACGAGCACAAAGGTGCCGCCCTCGTCGAGGTCTACCAGAACTGCAATGTCTTCAACGACGGCGCCTTCGAGGCGATCCTCGCCAAGGACGCCCGGCCCAACATGCTCATCCCGTTGCGCCATGGTGAGCCGATCCGCTTCGGGCCAGCGGCCGAGCACGGCGTGGTAATCGAAGACGGCCACGCGAGGGTGGTCGAGGTCGCGGACGTCGGGGAGGACGCTCTGGTCGTACACGACGCACATCGAAGCGATCCGAGCCTCGCTTTCGCGCTTTCGCGCCTGTCGTCGGGTGCGAACGCCCCCACTCCTGTTGGTGTCTTTCGAGCGGTGGAGCGGGCGGAGTATGGGTCGCTTGTCAACGCCCAGGTAGCGGCGGCTGTGGAGGCGAAAGGGCCTGGCGATCTCGCGAAGCTGTTGACTTCCGGGCCGACCTGGAGCGTCGGCTAGGGGGAAGGGACGGCGGCCGCCGATGGGGCGCTAGGAGCTGTCGGCCGTCGCTAGCGGGTCGTTCGGGGTCGCTAGCGGTGGCTAGCCGTGGGCAGCTGTGACTATGAGCCGGAAAAACGCACTTTTTGGTACACGATCTTCACGCCTACAAAATCTTGTACCAAAAAGTGCGTTTTCCGAGCGAGGGCTGGTACAAGATTTTTTGCAAGGAGAAATCCTGACCAAAAGTGACGTTTTTCCGGCGTTCTTGGTACAAACGTTTTGGGCCGAATGAAATCCTGACCAAAAGTAACGTTTTTCCGACGTTTTTGGTACAAGCGTTTTTTCACGTGATGAGATCCTGACCAAAAATGACGGTTTTCCGGCATGACCGGCCGACCGAACAGGGCGCAACCCGCATCAATACGACCAAAGGGGGCGCAAGGTGCCCGCCGCAGGCGTGCATCCCCGAGCGTATGCGCCCCTAGCATTCGAGCTCGCGGATAACCGTTCCCGTGCGGGGCTTCGGCCAGAAAAAGGTCGTCTTCGGTGGCATCCGGGTCGCCCCCCTGCTTATGGCGGCGATCTGCGCGACGGTTGCGGGACGCAGAAGGACTGCAGCCGACGCGGCGCCGGACACGACTGCAGCTGCGGCGTTGTCCCACCCGTGCTGGTAGACGACCTCATGTTCGGGGAGCGCTGCGAGGGCAACGTCGAGCCGGCTGCTGTCAAGGTCGTGCTTGGCGGCCTCGGTGACGTTCGCCTTCGGCCACGCAAGCCAGGCCGTCTCCGGGGTGAGGACTGCGAGAGCGCCGGCCTCCTCCATGCGTGAGAGAAGCGACCGGTCGATGGGTCCGCCCGGTGCCAACTCGAACCACGGCTCCAATGCGCCGGGCAAGTCGAATCCATGTGGCAGACCGACAAGAAGGCGGTGGATGCCCTGAACGGTCAACTGTTCGTCGGCGAGCTCCACCACAAGCGCCATAACGGCGCCTGGCCCGTCGGCTGCAGCAGTGTCGCCGTCAAGCTCGCTTTGAAAAGTGAGGGCGGTCTCGTATCGGTGGTGGCCATCGGCGACAAGGACCGGGTTCGCTGCGACCGCGTCGCTGATCTTCGCGACAGCGTCGGGCGAGGTGATCGGCCACACCTCGTGGGTGACACCCTCCGAGTCGGTCGCCCGCTCGAGTGGGTGGTTCGGAGGTTGAAGCAAGGCACTCAGACCAGGCGTGGGGGAGAGGCACCATATGGGCGACAGGTTGCAGCGGGTCGCTCGAAGCAGCTCGAGTCGGTCGGTCTTGGCTTTGGGGGTTGTCTCCTCGTGGGGAAGGATCCCCCGGCCCGGTGCCTCCAGGTGTAGGGCACCGATCACTCCCAAGGTCTGGCGGTGGCCGCCGGTCGGGTCGCGGAAGCTCATCCGGTACCCGTAGAAGGCAGCCTCGGCGTCGCGATGCAGGACGCCGCCGTCGCGCCACGCGTCGAGGAGGGTTCTTGCTGCCTCGTAGCGGTCGTCGCCGCCGTGGGGTAGCTCGAGCCTCACCACGTTGTACGGGCTGCGTGCCTCCAGAGATACCCGTTCGGCGTCGGAGATGACGTCGTATGGAGGGCACACGACGTCGTCTAGGGAGCGAACATGGGACAGCGAGAAGCGTAAGCCTGGAAAAGGACTGAAGCTGGGCATGGG
>JAKBBS010000203.1 GCA_021808425.1 Actinomycetes bacterium | reverse complement strand
CTCCAAATGGCCATCCTCGAGCCGACCCTAGCAATCCTCGACGAGACCGACTCCGGCCTCGACATCGACGCGCTTCGGGTTGTCGCCGGCGGAATCAACGCTCAACGGCGTCCGGACCGTGCCATGATCGTCATCACGCATCACCAGCGGCTCCTCGACTACATCGTCCCTGACCATGTACACGTGATGCTCGGTGGGCGTATCGTCCGTTCTGGTGACAAAAGCCTGGCGCTCGAACTCGAAGCGCACGGCTACGGCGATGGTGCCGCCGACTCCCAGGACGTCTTGGCGGGAAAGCGTTGAACGCAAAGACGTCGACTTGCGGACCGACGGTGTCGGACCTTCTGGACCGGCTCTCCACACGCGACGTTACGCAACCCGAATGGCTGACCGCCGCCCGTGGACGGGCTGCTGGATGGGCGAAGCAGAAAGGCTGGCCGACCCGTAAGGACGAGGACTGGAGATACGCCCCGCTCGTCCCTCTGATCGCCGCTGCGTTTGAGCGTCCCGGTGCTGCGACGTCTGATCGCACGGGCACTCCGGCGTCCGCTCGTCCCGGCGCCCCGCAGTCTGCGGCAGGTTTGCAGCCACTTTCGCAGGAACCCCTCGATGCGCCGCTCTCTGGCTCGACTATTGCCAGGGTGACGTTCGTGAACGGGCGGCTCGCCGCGGACCTGTCGGTCCTCGAGAATCTTCCTGCCGGCATCACCGTCACTTCACTCGCAAGCGAGATCGGAAGTGGCGCCCTCGGACTCGATCGCTTCTTCTCCCCGGCGTCGGGGGAGTTCGCCCACACCTTCGAGGCGGTAAACACAGCGACCGCCGGTGAAGGGGCGGTGGTGCGCGTCGACGCAGACGTCCACATCGACGGGTTGATCGAGCTGCTGTACTTCTCGGACGGCCGTGGAGAGAGTCATGTCTGCCAACCCCGGTCGATCATCGCTGCGGGACCTCGCAGTCGGGTGACGATCGTCGAAACCTACACCGGACCTGCCGGATCGGAAAGCTGGACCAACGCTGTGACACAAGTCTCGCTTGGCGTCGACGCCGAAGTGGTCCATTACAAGATCCAGGACGAGGCGGACTCAGCGTTCAACCTGGGCCTCCTCGACGTCACGGCGCATGAGGGCAGTCGCTTCTCGTCGCTGTCGGTTGCGCTCGGGTCAAGAGTCGCCCGAAACGAAGTGAGGGTTCGACTCGAGGGGGAGCGGGCGCAGGTTTCGCTCAACGGTCTCTACCTGCCGGGCGGTGACCGCTTCCACGACAACCCTGTTCTCGTGGTTCACTCGGCTCGCAGCTGCACGAGCCGCCAGCTCTACAAAGGGATCGCGTCCGGGCAGGGACACGGGGTCTTCAACGGGCACCTCGTCGTCTTGCCAGGCGCCGACGGCGCGGACGCTGCCCAGACGAACAAAAACCTGCTTCTGTCGGACCATGCCGAGATCGACACCCGGCCGCGCCTTCAGATCCTCACCGACGACGTGAAGTGCAGTCATGGAGCGGCGGTCGGAGCGCTCGACCCTGACGCCATTTTCTACCTGCGCTCGCGTGGCGTTCCCTTGGAGCAGGCCAAATCCATTCTTACGGCCGGGTTCGCGGCGGAGATTCTCGAAACTGTCGGTGACGAGGATTTGCGCGCTCGGCTGGAGGCCCTGGTCGCGTCGAGGCTCAATGAAGGGCTCGCGCTGGTATGAGTACCGGAACGTTGGTTTTGCCGAGGGAATGTCTCGTGACCCTAATACCCGAAGGGCAGGCGACTGTCCTTCGGGCTGGGGAGACGATCAGCGTCACCCAGGCGCTCGGCGGAACGGTCACTGTCGTCACCGAGTCAGGGCGTCTTGCGCGAGTCTCCGTTCAGGACGCGGAGGAGCTTGGTCTGACGAGCTCGGCGGGCGCCGAGGAGCCGTCGGCTGGATCGGGCGCTCCCGGCGAGTCGGGGAACCCATCGGCTCACGCCCCATTCGACTATGACCAGGTCGTGGAAGCGATGAAGACGGTGTTCGACCCGGAGATCCCTGTCAACGTCGTCGATCTAGGGCTCGTTTACGGCTGCGAGGTGCTCGAAGCCGACAACGGCGGAAAGCGGCTTGAGATCAAGATGTCGATGACGGCTCCCGGCTGCGGTATGGGCGACGTCCTCGCGTACGACCTGCAATCACGGGTGCTCGCCGTGCCGGGCGTTTCGGAGGTCGACGTCGAGCTCGTCTGGGACCCGCCGTGGGACCCTAGCCGGCTGACCGACGCCGGGCGCCTCGAGCTCGGTTTCTATTAACTCAACCTTTGCCCACAGAGCGACCGATGCCCTCTACGTCTTCACGAAAGGAATGCAGCCAACAATGAAGGTCTGGATAGACCAGGATCTTTGTACCGGTGACGGACTTTGCGAGGAAATCGCTCCGGCGGTCTTCACCTTGCTCGACGACGGACTTGCGTATGTCAAGGAAGGCACTGACGTCAAGTCAGAACCGGGCGGCGCCGAAGGCCTCGCCGTGGTTCCGGCTGACCTGGAAAGCGCCGTGAAAGAGGCCTCCGAGGAGTGCCCAGGGGAGTGCATCTTCATAGAGGAGTAGGGGGCGTGGCGGATGCGCGATCCGCGATCCCCGACGGGGCCGCTATGTACGATGATCGCCGGCCGAAACCGTCAAATTTGGTCAGGATCTTCAACTTGAAAAACTTTTGTACCAAAAAGCGCGTTTCCTGAGCGAGGGCTGGTACAGGATTTTTGGGGAGCGAAGATCGTGTACCAAAAAGTGCGAAAAAACGCTTCAAATGGTCAGGCTGCGCGCCGACGCCAAAGATCCTGACCAATTCTGACGGATTTCGCTAGCCGGTCGGACGCTCCGGGCCGGCGGCCGCAGGCCGACCGGAATCGTGGATCGCAAGCGATTACTCGCCGCTCGCAGAAACCTCGTCGCCGACCGCGATAGAACCCCGGTCGAGGATGTCCGCTCGAAGGCCGCCTCGATGGACCAAAGGACGGATGATCGGCCTTCCGGCGTAGCCGGCAATAACCTTGCAGGGTTCGCAAAGTCGCATCCCTCGACAGCGCACGGCACCGATGCTGAACTCGCGACCGACGAGCGCGTTGAGGTCGATGCCGCGGGTGACAACGTTGCGCCGGTGGTCGTCTGCTGTCAGCGGCGGGTCGAACGACTCGCACACTTCGGCCTCGATCAACGTGAGGGCGCTTCCGGGTACCCCGGAGGGGAAGGTTCCGGTTCCGGCCACGTGCCGGTCGCCGTCGAGGCCCAAGCCGGGCAGCGCAAGGACATGTTCTAGCTGTCGGGCCGGCTCTCCGGCGGCCGGGGCTACCCAGATTTCCTCTACCGTGCCTGAAGCGGTGGACGGCGCCGGCTTCGGGGGGCGGGCAAGGGCGATGTCACCGGGGGAGATCACGTAGCCGTCGACGATCGTGAAGCCGTCCCGTCGAGTAACAGCAGCCGGGTCGTAGACGGCCCCGGACGGCACGCCGTACATCACGACGTATCGGATCTCGCCTCCGCCCGCTGGTCGGACCCGGGCTAGCCACGGGCCGGGCCAAGAGAACGTGGCTACATCCCCAACCGGCACCAAGCCGAGCCCCATACCTCCGAGCCAGCGCGGGACCGCCCAACCGGTTGCCGGGTTCGGACCCTCAGCCGGCTGGGGCACATCTTCGAGCGCAAGCTCGAGGATCGTCGCCACGCAGGCGGCGAACGTGGCGACCTCCGTCGACGCCATTGGATCGGCCAGGTCGACTTCCTTCATGTCAGGTTTCCTCGCTCCGTCACCATGATCAAGTTTCGCACAGCCATCTCTCGACGATCTCGGCGACTTCTCCGTCTCGCCGCTTCAAGGAATGATCTCCGCCGGCTATCCACGCGTGCGTGACCGGCCCCGGGATAGCGGTCGCCTCGGTTTCGAGTTCGCTCGGCGATCCGAAAGCGTCTCGGTCGCCGCTGACGAACAGGCATGGCACCCCGATCGTCGGGAAGTGTTCCGTCCTGAGACGGTCCGGTTTTCCCGGGGGATGCAGCGGGTAACTGATGACGACCAGCGACGCTGCCGGCATGCCGTCAGCGACCGCCATCGAACAGATCCGCCCGCCCATGGACCTGCCGCCAACAGCGAGGCGCTCGGGAACAACGCCGAGCTTGGCGGCGAATCCCCGCACCGCGTCGCGGACCGTGTCGAGCAGGACGGCTGGCCTGTCGGGTGCCCGGCGTCCGGCTAGGCGGTAGGGGAAGTCGACGCGAAGCGACGCAAGCCCGTGTTTTGCGAGCGCGGACTCTATTGCCAGGAGGTTCGGGTGGTCGCTTCCCGAACCTGCGCCCGGCGTGAGCACGATCCCCGCCGGCCGCTGCGCTCGTCCCGGCCACTCTGGGTGTCCGGGCGTCCCTTGCTCGAGAGCTCGCCCTTCGGTCATCCGTCCATGATGACCCATACGAGGGCGACCTAGTAGCTTGGCATGGTGCAGATGCCCCAGCCGCTTGCAGCGCTCACCCGAATCCGAATGCACAGCCCCGGTGCCTTCAGTGCAACGCGGGAGCGGTGGTGACCGTGGACCAGTCTGAATTCGACTCCGGTGACCCGCGAACTGGAGAGCTCCCGCAGTCTGGCGAGGACAGTTTGACTGAAAGCGAAGCCAAGGCGGCATTCGGTGGGATCGAACTTCGCCCCGAACTCCTTGCGGTCCTTTCGGAGCTCGGTTACGAGGAGCCTACGCCGATACAGCTTGCGGCAATCCCGGTGCTGCTCGAAGGCCGGGACCTGCTGGGGCAGGCCGCAACGGGTACGGGCAAAACTGCTGCGTTCGCCCTTCCGATACTGGAACGTTTCGCGACGCGCGCTCGTGGCCGCGATCCGATCGCTTTGATCCTCGTGCCGACCCGCGAGTTGGCGATACAGGTCTCCCAGGCTGTACATCGCTACGGCCGCAAGCTCGGGGTGAGGGTTCTGCCGATCTACGGGGGTCAGCCGATCGTCCGCCAGCTGAGAGACCTCAATTCCGGAGTCGACGTCGTCGTCGCGACCCCTGGTCGTGCCGTCGACCATTTGAGGAGATCCACCCTTCGTCTCGGCTCCGTCCAGGTGGTTGTGTTGGACGAAGCCGACGAGATGCTCGATATGGGGTTCGCCGAGGACCTGGAGGCGGTGTTTGGCGAAACTCCGAGCGAGGGGCGCCAGACGGTGCTCTTCTCCGCGACTCTCCCGAATCGCATCGACGCGATCGCCAGACGGCACCTGAACGATCCTGCGCGAATCCGCATTGCGGAGGAGATGTCCTCTGACACAGAAGCCGAACGTGTTCGACACAGCGCGTACGTGGTCCAACGAGCACACAAGCCCGCAGCGCTCGGGCGTATCCTCGATACCGAGTCGCCGACGGCAGCCCTCGTGTTCTGCCGCACACGGGAGATGGTCGACAGCCTCACCGAGACCCTCGCAGGCCGCGGGTATCGGGCTGAGGCGCTGCACGGCGGTATGAGCCAGGAGCAGCGCGACCGGGTCATGGGACGGATGAGATCCGCCGCTGCAGAACTGATCGTCGCGACTGACGTCGCAGCCCGCGGGCTCGACATAGAAGTCCTGTCGCACGTGATCAACTTTGACGTGCCCTCGTCGGTCGAGTCCTACGTGCACCGCATGGGCCGTGTCGGCAGGGCCGGGCGCGAAGGAGTCGCCATCACACTCGCCGAACCGCGTGAGCACCGGATGCTAAAGCTCATCGAGAAGGCGACCAGACGACGAATTTCTATAGAAAAAGTTCCCACTGTCGCCGACCTGCGCGAGCGGCGCCTGGAGC
>JAKBBS010000022.1 GCA_021808425.1 Actinomycetes bacterium | reverse complement strand
GGACTGAACACGCTCGGAACAATCTCCTGAGGACCAAGCACATCCGCCGCCACAGCCGCTGCTATCGCCTCCGCAGCCGCAAGCTTCATCCCCTCAGTGATAGCCGTAGCTCCGCAGTCAAGCGCACCGCGAAAGATGCCGGGAAAACACAGCACGTTGTTGATCTGGTTGGGGTAGTCGCTCCGACCGGTCGCCATGACACCAACAACCCCTTCAGCGTCCTCGGGAAGCACTTCGGGAACCGGGTTGGCCAAGGCAAAGACAATGCTGTCGCTCGCCATCGTCTTAAGATCGCCACGGTCCAGGAGTCTCGGTCCGCTGACGCCGATAAACACGTCTGATCCCACGAGAACCTCCCGAAGGCTCCCCGATCGCCCGGAAGGGTTGGAATGATCAGCCAACCACGCCATGGAAGGGTTGAGGCCCTCCATACCCCGATGGATAGCACCCATTCGATCAACTGCGACGATGTCGGACACACCCGCCGAAAGAAGGAATTTCGTTATGGCCATCCCGGCGGCCCCTGCCCCCGATAGGACGATCCGCAGATCAGCGAGATCCTTTCCCACGACCCTGCACGCATTCTTGAGAGCTGCCAGCACCACCACGGCAGTACCGTGCTGATCGTCGTGGAAAACTGGGATCGACAGTGTCTCTGTAAGGCGGCGCTCGACCTCGAAGCAGTGCGGGGCCGCTATGTCCTCAAGGTTGACACCGCCGAACATCGGTTCCAATCGCCGTACCGTCTCGACGATTTCGTCCGGTGACGATACGTCCAGACAGACCGGCACGGCGTCAATCCCGGCGAGGGTCTTGAAGAGAACAGCCTTGCCTTCCATTACAGGCAGAGCAGCGCGTGGACCTATGTCACCGAGACCGAGCACGGCTGTTCCGTCGGTGACTACTGCGACAGTGTTGCTCTTCATCGTGTAGCGATGCACCAGCTCGGGGTGCTCCGATATCGCCGTGCACACCCGCGCGACACCCGGCGTATAGGTCATCGCCAGTGCATCGCGGTCGCGCAAGGCGGTCTTGGCGTCGATGGTGAGCTTGCCCCCGACGTGCGCGGCGAAGGTTCGGTCTTCCACCTCCATGACTTCGATTCCCTCCAAAACCCTGGCGGCCGCCTCGACTTGGGATGCGTGCTCCACCGAGTCACAGAACACGACCAGATCTCGGGTGACGGTGGGACCTCCGCTTCCCACGATGTCGATCCCGACGAGGCTTCCCCCGACAGCTCCGATCGCTGTTGCGAGCGACGCGAACTCGCCTGGTTGGTTGGGGATCTTTGCACGAATTCTAAGTGAGAAAGCAGCAGAAGGCGTCGGCATCAATCGAAGGATAAGGAAAAAACTACCTGCTTCGCAGAAAAATCTTCTTTATTCTCACCGTTAAGGCTTGCCAAGTGTGGCGAATGGCACATATGGTGGTTGACGAGAGGGGGCGTTCGGGCGAGGTGCGGCCTCGGGCCCCCTGGGGGAGGGCCGGACCGGCCTCGGCCCGAACGAATGTCGTCGAGATCCAAGACGACCCGCGGCCCCTGCGTCGAGCCCATCTTTCCAGCCCGAACATGCATATCTGCTTATCCGCCAGAGCCATCCACGAAGCCGTCCCCAAGACGCGACGAAGGACCGGCAGGGGGGAGGCCGGTCCTTCGCTCTATAGCTCTAGGGGTGGGGGGGGACCACCCCGAGCGACATTGATCATTATTGCACAAGCGCCGGGGGCGATGCAAGAGACTTTCGTCACAATCTCCGACCACACTCCCCCATACGTCCCCCTCACCTCTCCCCGCCATCGCCTGACCCACCTGCGAGGGTCCCTCAATTCAAGGGAACTGCGGGGGCGGCGCTTTATGTGAGGCAATACGCTCGAGAATCGGAAGAGCGCGCTCGAGAGCCTCTATCTCCTCACCGGACAACGCCGACAAACGCTCCGATATGAAAGCGTCGCCGCGCCGGCGGTTCGCTTCTACCAGTTCCCTCCCAGCAGGGCTGAGCGCCACCCTTGCCACCCTACGATCCCCTGGGTCGCTGCGCCGCTCCAGCCATCCGCTGTCTTCGAGCCTGGCAGCAATGCGCGTCATCGAAGGGGGCGCGACCCGCTCCAAGGATGCCAGCTCCCCGAGGGTCAACTCCCCGTGACGGTCGATGACTGTCATCGCTGACATCTGCGACAGCGTCACCCCATCCGAGGCCCCAACCTGGCGAAGCCGGCGCGAGAGCCTCAGAATCGCCAGACGCAAGGCTCCTCCCAACTCTGTGGGCGTCTCGCCACTCATGGCCTCGAATCTACCGGAGGCGGTCGGCGCGTGGCCTGCAGTGCGCAACCAGGCTCCGAGATGCCACGATTGTCGGGTGAGCATGCGAGAAGATTGCCGGCATTTCCAAAGCCGGACCTACGATTCCGGGGAGGCTGCACGCTTTTGCGTGCTCAACCTCGCCCCCGAGGCGCCGTGGCGTTGTCCTGATAGCTGCGCCCGCTACCAACGCGACATCATCGACGGGTCGTTCGTCGTTGGGTCGCTGCGGCGGCCCGACGTGGAGAGCGAACCCGACGAGGCGGGAGATGATATCGCTACCCTCCTCGACGAGGCGAGCACGATAGTCACAGTGGCAGGACCGGACATCCTCCGCGAGATAGAAAAGGAGCGCAACGCTCGAAAATGGTGGCAAGTCTGGAAACGCGGCGGCGATGACGGCTTCAACCTGAGCAACCGCTAGGCCCTTCGACGTACACGATCCACCGCCAACTTGTCATCCAGCCCAAATCCAATCCCAGGCCCCTCCTTGCCCCCAAACCACAGGGTGCATTTGCGAAGCTTGATCGGGTACCGGCGCGCGGTTCAGTGCGCAGCGGTCCTCCTGCTTGCCGCCGGCGCCGCTTCGTGTTCGGTCAGTCACCGCTCCGCAACTCCACCTTCGTCGGCGGCCAGCGCCACTAGCGCGACAACTCTCGCCTCGACCGGGGCAACCCACGTCGCTGCGTCACCTTTTGACTGGTCTCGTTCCCTGACTCCGGCGCTCACCGTCGGTGGAGGGCCCACGTCGACTCTCTCAGCTCTAATCACGCCGCAGCCGGGTGGAGTCTGGCAGCTCTACGGCACACAGACCTTGACATCGGGCCTGCCGGAACCGATGACCTGGTCATCTTCCGACGGAGTTACCTGGCAAGCCAAACCGCTGCCCGGTGCGCCGTTGGTAGGCACCATCAACGCAGCGACTCTCTACAACGGCGAGACGGTGGCGGTCGGTTCCGTCGGGACGGGTGCGTCGGAGGAAGCGGCCGTGTGGTTCTCTGCGGAACCGGGAGCGCCCCTCACACGCGTGGTGGTTTCCACAGGCACAGGGGCCTCGCAGATGTCCGCCGTGACGGCCGGGCCGCTCGGGTTCTTTGCGATCGGTACGTTCAACGGGAGCTTTGCGATGTGGTCGTCCGTATCGGGTCAGCAGTGGCGACCGAACGCAGGAGCGCAGCGAGTCATCGACGCTTCCCCGGGGGCAAAAGTCAACACCCTCGTCAGCGTTGGCACAGACGTCTACGCAGGCGGTTCCGTCCCGAACGGGCCGACCGTCCAAGCGGCCCTATGGTTAAGCGGCGACGGCATCACGTGGAGTATGGTCGGCCAGTCGTCAAGGGCGTTCTCGGGTGCCGCCAACGAAGAGATCTACTCGATCGCTCCGCTCACCCAGGGTCTCGTTGCTGTCGGAGGAATCAACTTCGGCTCAGGATGGGTACCCGCCTCGTGGATATCTCCGAACGGCGTCAGCTGGAGTCAGCCCTCTACGGACTTTCCTGTTCCCACGTCAGTGTCACCGTCAGCTCTCGGCCCCGCGGGTGGCATGACTGCGTTTGACGTTTCGCAGGTAACAGGCAGCGCAAGCAAAAACTCTCTTGTCGCTGCGGGCGGAGGACCCGACGGCCAAGGGGTATGGCGCTCCACGGATGGACTGCACTGGTCATCAGGAGGGCTGCCCAGCGCCGACGCATCTCTTGGCACTTGGCGGGCCACGGCCGCAGGGGCCACCTACTCAACGACGGTGGTCGTCGACACCCGGGCTGGGCAGCCCTACCTGCTGGACATGACGTCGCAAGGTTGGGTCCAACCGTCGTCAAATCCGGCGGTCTTCGGACCGGTACAACCGAAAGCGGTGCCCCTTGCATTGACAAGCGTTGCCGGAACCCTCGTGTTGGACGCAGACGAGGTAGACCGTCCGCAGACGATCGGTCCAGCGACCGTCTCCCGGAAGACCTTCTCGTCGAGCGACGGCGTTTCGTGGATGGCACAGAACCCGGCCTCGCCTTTTCCGCCAAACTTGCCTGCTCCTTCCGCTGTCACCTTGCGAGTGAACAATGGCTGGGTGGCGCTAGGTTCGGGGGCAGCGGGCCTACCCGAAGCCTGGGGCAGCACCGATGGAGCCAGTTGGCAGTCACAGGGCTTCCTTCCGACACCTTCGGCGACCTCTGGAGCCGCTTTGGTGAACGGAACTTGCAGGGTCACGTCAGGCACCTCCCGGTTCTCAACCTCGACTACCGCCGGCAGCTCCACTACGACTGCGCCTAGTTTCCCGGTTCTGCCGAGCTTGGTGGTAGCGGTCGGATCAGCCCCTCAGCCGGTGCAGACGTCAAGCCACCCATCGACGTTGCCGAGCGGACTCGAAGCGCAGGTGTGGTACTCGAAGGGCGGTGCCAGCTGGCAAGCGGGAACCGTATCACCCGCCCCAGCCGCCGGGGCCACCGAGAGCATGTCGGGATGCGTCGACATCGGAGGGACGCTGGTAGCTTTCGGGTCCAGCACCTCAGCGAACGGCAACTCCGTCCCAGCGGTGTGGAAGTCCACCGACGGCGTCACCTGGGTGAGATCAAAGGTGAGTTCCTTCGTGGCCGGCACAGCCAATCCCATCACTTCTATGGCCGACAACGGCTCCGAGTGGATCGCCATCGCAAATCCCGATCCAGGCGCGCACCCCCAGGCCCCAGGGCCCTCAGCCAGGGCAGGCGGCGTAGGACCTGCAGCGTCCATGGGAGGTGACACCGGACTCGGATCCCCGCTCGCGTCGACGCCGACGGAGGACGGCATCTGGTTGACGTCAAACGCCGGCGAGAGCTGGCAACCTGTGCCCCTAGACACCACACCATGGCTCACCTCCGCCAACCTTCAGCTCGACCTGGTCGCCTTCCGGTCTTCAAACGCCGTCCTCGTCGGGACGGTCGCTGGCCAACTTGCAGTCTGGGTCGGCACACCTTCGGGCGGCGGGTCGACTCAGTCCGCCACCGCCGACCCATGACCAACCCCCAAAAGTCACGGCCACGACCCGAGACCAAACTTCAAGGTGTCGCTTATCCATGCCGCCTGCATCGCCTAAGCGAGGTCGACCCCTCAGGGTTCTGGGAGGCGCCGAGCGAAGCCCGGGTTGGCCCAGATCAGTCGGTCCATGTACGCCCAGCTACGACGATGGATCGCAGAAGGCCCGTACGCTACGAGTGCCATGGTGTGGCGTGAGCAGGGATAGCCTTTGTTCGATTCGAAGTCGTATGCGGGATAGTGTTCCGCTGCGGAGCGCATTATCCGGTCACGGGAGACTTTCGCAAGGATCGAGGCTGCTGCGATAGACAGACATCTGGCATCCCCTTTGACGATCATCGTGGCTGGAAGCACCTGGACGAAGTCCCATGGTCCGTCCACGAGGACATGCTCAGGGACTAACGGTAGAGCCTCCAGCGCCCGCCTCGTGGCGGTGCGTTGAGCTTCGGCCATCCCGAGCGAGTCGCATTCGTCGTTGCTAGCCAATCCGACGCTCCACGCTACGCACCATTTCGAGACTCGCTCGAAGAGCTGTTCGCGCCTGCGTTCGCTGAGCAGCTTTGAGTCGCGAATCCCGTTCACGCGAGTGGCAACCGGCACCACGGCAGCGCCTACCGCAAGCGGTCCCGCCCAGGCCCCTCGCCCGACTTCATCGACCCCCACCACAAGGTTGAACCCCTGTTCGGCCAGCCTTCGTTCGAAGTTCCTTGTCGGGGGGATGTGCTTGGAACGCATGCGCAGGTGGTCGTCAGCTCCCGGCCAACGGCCGGTAGCGAAGTAGGACGGCGTCGTCTCC
Organism: Actinomycetes bacterium; assembly: GCA_021808425.1. The sequence continues at coordinate 21,982 of JAKBBS010000022.1, read as the reverse complement.
CTCCAAAACAGCGTGCAACTGCAAAGGAACTGGAACCGAAGCACCAGATGAAGCGGAGTTGGCCCGGCCGTCAACTGCAAGTATCGGCGAGATGGTCAAGCAGATTTCGTCCACGAGCCCTTCGCTCATCAAAGCCCGGAACAGCGAAGGTCCTCCCTCGCAGAGGATTCTCCCCAACCCACGTGACCGCAGATCCGAAACGACTGTCGTCAGGCTAACTTCGCCGTCGCCGGCTGCGACAACCTCCGCAACATCGGCAAGGCCATCACGGCGCGAGGCTCCAGTCGAGGTGGTATACACGATTACAGGCGGCTGCGAGGCGAACAGCGGCGCACTTGCGTCGAGCGCTCCGCTTCGCGAGACAACTGCGAGGCGCGGGAGCGGCGCCTGGCCCCGACTTGCTCGCCTCGCCATCCTGTCCTCTCCCATTTTCACGGGGCCGTAGTTCTCTGCACGCATCGTCCCGGCCCCGACGAGGATCACGTCGCAGACCGCCCTCATCGCAAGAAAGGCTGCACGGTCAGCCTGACCGCCGAGCGGCCCGCTGACCCCGTCGATCTCGACGGCTCCGTCTATGGACGACACGAAGTTTGTACGCAGGTGCTCCTCGGCTGCGTGTAGGTAAGCCTCTTCCAATGCCTGCGAAGTGCTCATGGTCACAGGTGCCGGAAGTAGCTGGCGGATCATTGTGAGCTCAGGCTCCAACGCAACTTCACACGACTTTCGACAGCGTCCTGCAACTCCATGACCATTCCCTATCATATGGACCATGACAGCGTCGACCAACCCGGGATCTCGCGGTGACGCTGTTCTCATTCCTGTCAAGGCGTTCGATCGAGCGAAGCTCAGATTGGCTCCGGCGCTTACACCGCCGCAGCGGCGTCGCTTGGCGATCGAGATGGCTGAGCGGGTCGTCGGTTCGGCCGGGGCTTTGACCGTCGCCGTCGTGTGCGACGACGACGAAGTGGCACGCTGGGCGACCGCTCTCGGCGCCACGGTGATCTGCGAGCCAGGACGTGGGCTCAACGGCGCAGTGCAGTTCGGGCTGCTGCGGCTCCAGGCCGAGGGTTTCGCTACAGTCGCAGTGGTAGCAAGCGATTTGCCCTTGGCTAACGACATTGGCTGGGTGACAGAGTTTCCTGGTATCACCCTCGTACCGGATCGTCGAGAGGATGGGACCAACGTGATATCAGTTCCTCCCGGAATATCCTTCAATTTCGCGTATGGGCCACAATCGTTTCGGCGCCATGTCTACGAATCCCGCCGGTCCGGCGCTGCCCTAAGGGTAGTCCACGATTCTCCGTTGGCGTGGGACGTGGACGTGCCGGACGATTTGATGGCGGTAGGTCTATGAGCGATCCCAACTCGCATGGGCGTTTCCTCACAACACCGACGGTCAATGTCGACGTCCCACGGAGCGCGCTTGCTATCGGGGCGCACCCCGACGACATCGAGTTCGGATGCGGCGCTACGCTCGCGAAGTGGGCGGCGGCCGGATGCAAGATCCATCACTTTGTCTGCACCGACGGCTCGAAGGGAACGTGGGACCCTGCACAAGACCGCGACGAGCTGGTCGCTCGTCGACGCGACGAACAGATCGAGGCCTCAAGGATCCTGGGAGGCGACGGCAGGGTTGCCTTCGGGGGATGGGTGGACGGCGAGCTCCTATGCTCACTCGAACAGCGAAGCGTTGTTGCGAGACATATACGGACGGTCAAACCGCAGGTCGTGCTCGGCCATGATCCGTGGAAACGGTACCGTCTCCATCCGGATCACAGAAACGCCGGCTTTCTGCTAACCGACGGCATCGTCGCCGCACGCGACCCGCACTTTTTCCCCGAGCACGGTCTTGCGCCGCACCGCCCGGACAGCCTTTTACTTTGGGAGGCGGACGTTCCTGATCATCTCGAGACGATCGTGGGGTTCGAAGATGTGAAGCTCCGGGCTTTGCTCGCTCATCGCTCCCAGTTCCGATCGACTATGCACATCGACCGGCTCGACGACGACGAAGCCACCGCAGCGTTTGCTCTAAGGATGCACTCACGCCACGAGGAATCGGGATCGGGCTTCGGCTACGGGCCGGCCGAGGCTTTCAAGCTTATCGACGGACTTTGAGACCGTTCGCCCGGGACCCAGATCGCCTCGCCGAGCCTGAGGTCGTCTAGTCAAAGCCGTTCGTGGCGCAACGACTTCGGGCGGGACCCAGCAAAACTCAAAGTTGCGGGTCCCGCCCGGTGCTGCGCAAGCTCACCGTTTCTTGGCGGACCTGGCTGCCTTGGCAGGTGCCTTTGTGGCTTTCGCCGGCGCGGTAGCCTTCACAGCCACCGCTTTGCTCGCCGCTGCTTTGCTGGGCGCTGCCTTGCTCGCCGCTGCTCTAGTGGCCGTCGCCTTGGCGGCCGTAGCCTTGCCGGCAGCAGCAGAAGCCTTGGCGACCGAAGCCTTTGCCGTCGCGGCACGCGCACTCGTGGCGGCCGCAGCGGGAGCTGCTTTCTTCGCCGCAGACGCCCGGCCCTTTGTGTTTAGCGCAGCCTTGAAGGCTGCGGCTGGCTTGAACGCTACCGACTTCGATGCCGGTACTTTCACTGTGGCCTGGGTTTGGGGATTCCGGGCGGTTCGCGGTCCTCGCGCCCTCGGGTCGAACGAACCGAACCCGAAGATAGATACGCGATTCCCAGCTTTCACCTCCCCGATAATGGCAGCGGCGACAGCCTCGACGGCGGCCTCCGACTGCTTCTTGTCCAGACCGGTCGCGGTCTGGACTGCCTGGGCCAACTCTGTCCTATTCACTGCTACCTCCAGATAGGTGGGGAAGTTTCCCTGATATACAAGAGGTTTTCTGCCTCCAGGTCAAGTATTGCCCTTGCCAGGCAAGGAAAAATGCCTACATTACCTTCATGGAGACTGAACGCGAGCGCATACGCGAGGCCGATCGGGGCGATTTGCCGTGGAGGCGTTGGGGTCCGTACCTATCTGAGCGCGCGTGGGGTACGGTCCGTGAGGATTATTCAGCGAACGGCGACGCGTGGTCGTACCTGCCTTTCGAGCAGGCCACTTCAAGGGCATTTCGTTGGAACGAGGACGGCATGGCCGGTCTTTGTGACGACGAGCAGAACCTGTGCCTGGCCCTCGCTATGTGGAACGGGAAGGATCCGATCCTAAAAGAGCGGCTCTTCGGGCTCACCGGCGAACAAGGTAACCACGGCGAGGACGTCAAAGAATACTGGTGGTACCTAGACGCGACACCGACATCGTCGTGGCTTCGATGGCGATACCACTATCCCCAGGCGGAATTTCCCTACCAGGACCTGCTGCGAGTCAACGGCTCCCGGTCACGTCATGAACGTGAGTACGAACTACTGGACACAGGAGTCTTTGACGAGGACCGCTTCTGGGTTGTCGAGTGCACTTGGGCGAAAGCCGGACCCGAGGACATCCTGTGGAAGATAACGGCGCGAAACTGCGGTCCGGAGACGGCGTCGATCGACCTACTGCCGACAGTTTGGTTCCGCAACACCTGGTCATGGACCTCCGGCGCCGAGCCTCCGGCCATTTCGATGCAAGGTTCCCGTCTGATCGCCGATCACCCTGCTCTAGGGCGCTGGGAGCTGGCGTGGGATCAGAATGGGACACCGCTGTTCTGTGACAATGACACAAACACCGCCAAGCTCTACGGCGTGAGCGGTCCGGATTTCGCGAAGGACGGCATCGCCGATCACGTCATTCACAAGACGCCGACAGTCAACCCGGCCCTTAGCGGCACCAAGGCTGCGATCCACCATCACTTGACGGTAGATCCCGGCGCGACGGTCGAGGTCCGCCTTCGGTTCTGGAAGACCGGCGAGGGCGCGCGCCCAGCACCAAGCGCCGCCGAAGGAGACCTAGTCCGCAACTTCGACTCGGTGATAGAAGCGAGGAAGGCCGAGGCCGACGCTTTCTACGCGAACCTTCTTCCCGCCGACGCCACACCCGAAGAAGGCCAGGTTATGCGCCAGGCCGCGGCGGGCATGCTCTGGTCGAAACAGTTCTTCCACTTCGATGTCACAGAGTGGCTCAAAGGCGACGCCACTCAGCCGGCTCCGCCGCCGGGCCGCGGCGAAATCCGCAACGGTGCGTGGCCACACCTCAACAATCGCGACGTCATATCGATGCCTGACCCCTGGGAGTACCCGTGGTACGCGTCCTGGGACCTTGCGTTCCATTGCGTCGCGCTTGCTCATCTCGACGCGGCATTTGCGAAGCGCCAGCTCATCCTGCTCTGCCGGGAATGGTACATGCACCCAAACGGCCAGCTCCCCGCGTACGAATGGAATTTCAGTGACGTCAATCCTCCCGTCCACGCTTGGGCAGTCCTACGTGTCGCAGAGATCGACCAGCAGGCCCGAGCCGCTCGCGGGGAGGACGCCTCGGTAGATCACGACTTCTTGGAGCGGATGTTCCACAAGCTCCTGTTGAACTTCACATGGTGGGTAAACCGTAAAGACGAAGCGGGAAACAACGTTTTCGAGGGCGGGTTCCTCGGACTCGACAACATAGGACTGTTCGACCGCTCCAAGCCGCTACCGGTGCCTGGCCGCACCGAGCAATCAGACGGGACCGCCTGGATGGCCACCTTCTGCTTGAACATGCTGGAGATGGCACTGCGCCTCGCAGTCGACGACCCTGTCTACGAAGATGTTGCGACGAAGTTCTTCGAACACTTCACCTACATCGCACACGCGATGGAGACCCAGGGGCTGTGGGATGAGGAGGACGGCTTCTACTACGACGTTCTTCGACTCGACAGCGGAGAGGCTATCCCGGTCAGGGTCCGTTCGATGGTGGGGGTTGTGGCGTTGTTCGCGGTTACGGTGCTCGAGCCGAAACATCTGGCTACGCTCCCCTCTTTCAGCCGTCGCCTCAAATGGTTCCTCGACAACAAACCGGAGTTTGGTGAACATGTAACCCGTCTTGCCGTCAAGGGCAGCGGTGACAGACTACTGCTGTCGGTGGTAGACCCTCGAAGTCTTGCTAGGGTACTCAGCCGCGTCCTGGATCCGAACGAGATGCTTTCGGACTTCGGTGTGCGCTCGGTGTCCAAAGCGCACCTCGATCATCCTTTCGAGATCAGGATCGGCGGAACCGAGGCGACCGTCGACTACGAGCCCGGAGAGTCCACCACCGCGCTCTTCGGGGGCAACTCGAACTGGAGGGGTCCCATATGGTTCCCCCTCAACTACCTCCTTATCGAAGCTCTCGACCGTTACCACCACTATTTCGGTGACGTCTTCACGGTGGAGCACCCGACGGGGTCCGGCGTGCAGGCGTCGCTGCACGACGTAGCGAACGACCTGTCCCGCCGGCTCGTGTCGATATTCCTGCCCGACGACCATGGCAGGCGGCCGGTCTTCGGCGACTACGAAAAGCTCCAGATCGACTCGAACTGGAAGGACATGCTCATGTTCCACGAGTACTTCCACGGGGATTCGGCCGCAGGGCTGGGAGCGTCCCACCAGACAGGATGGACCGGGCTTGTTCTCGATCTCGTTGCCGATCGGCGGCTCGGCGGCCGACGCTGAGAGCGACACAGTCAACGGTCACTATGGAGGATTCACATACAGTTCCATCGAGTTGAACCGCTAGCCTGTGACGCAGTGCGCTGGACAGACACGCTTGCTTCGCCCCCGAGCACCCTGAGCTCACCGCCGAGCGGACGCGTTCTGATCATCTCAGCGAGCATGGGAGCGGGCCACGACGGCGCGGCTCGCAACCTGGCTCAACAACTCCGCGCGGAAGGCCACGACGCCGTCATCGAGGACTTCCTCACAAGCGCGCCGCTCGGGATCGGCTCAGCTCTTCGTTCTGGCTACGAATTCGAGTTGAGGCACGTGCCGTCGGCGTACGAAGCGTCCTACCGGCTTTGGTACCGCGTTCCGTGGCTGTCAAGGATCCTCGCAGTGGTCGTGACGATGCTCACCCGGCGCAGGCTGCTTCGATGGGTGTCGAAGTTCGATCCGACGGTGGTCGTCTCGACCTATCCTTTGGCGACCATCTGCCTAGGGAGGTTACGCCGCAGAGGCCGCCTTGCCGTACCGGTCGTCAACTTCATAACCGACTTCGGCGTGCATCCCCTCTGGGTGCACCCAGGCGTCGACGTCAATCTTGCGATTCACGAGGGTTCTGCCATAGAGGCGAACCGGCTTTCGAAGCGTCCGAGTGTCGCGTGCGGTCCCGCCGTACCGCTGCGATTCGAGCAGTCACAACTTCCTGCCCGCAGCGTCGCACGGGAGCAACTCGGTCTCGACGCTGACCAGCGCGCCATCTTGGTCGTGGCCGGCTCGTGGGGGGTAGGAAGCATCCTAGAGACGTGGGCCGAGATCTCCTCCGACGATCGTTTCGTACCCGTAGTGGTGTGCGGGCGCGACGACAAGCTTCGAGAGCGCCTCCGCCGGCACGCCAAGCGAAAAGGCAGCCGGAGCAGGATTCTCGGCTGGACCGACGACATGCCTGCTCTCATGGCCGCCTGCGATGTCCTCGTCGAGAACGCCGGTGGCCTCACATCCTTGGAAGCCTTGCGCGCAGGACTACCCGTCGTCAGCTACCAGCCGATCGCGGGCCACGGCCGCCACAACACGCAGCGAATGCACGATGCTGGAGTCAGCCGGCTTGCTTCGGACCGTCAGTCGCTGCACAGCGCGCTCGAAGCACTATCTGTGGACGGCGCGGAGCGTCAAGAGCAGGTTCAGGCCGGGCGGGCAATCTTTCGCGGTTCACCGACCGATCTGATCCTTTCGGCAGGCCCGGCGTACGTTTCGGCATCTGCCGGCGCCCGCACTGCGAGGCGAGCGGTGCGGGTTACTATCGGAGGTCTCCTAGCAGCCGGCCTCGGATGGGCGGGCCTGACGACTGGTGTCGCGATGGCGACGGAGGCCGGGGCGGGTGTGCTTCAACCGCCGGCCGGCATTCAAACCGTCGCCTACTTCGGCGTGAGTCTGAGCACAGCCGAAGCTAGCGACCCGCGAATAGGCGGTGACCTGCTAGCCCTTGACGCGACAGCGGTGGTTGATGCGCCGACTGCGTTTCAAGCGGCTGCCCCGCTACGCACGTTCGTGGCAGAGGGACTGACCATCGATGACGGCGGCGCGAGCAGTCTCGGAGCGTCGGGCCCGGTCGCACCGTCGACACTGGACAACGGTCCACCATGGCAGCAGGCCGCCTCTGACGCTAGGGCAGCGGGACAGATCTCGGCGGACCTCAGTGTCGCAGTCAGCCAGAGCGTGCCAGGGCGCCAGCTCAACGCATGGGACTTGACGCAGTCCGACACCTACCACTTGAAACTTGTCGTGCCGAATCACGTCCTGCATCCCGAAGCAGTAGCGATCAAGATCGCGCCGAGGCAGGTTTACCTGGTGGACGGCCTCACATCCAACCCGAACATCCTCAACGCCTACCTTCGAAGGCTCCTGGTGGCGACCCGCACCGAGGGCATTCTGCCCGCCCCGCTCAGCAGCCTTGGATGAGACTGCCAGCGTCAGACATGACCCGGGGGCCGAAGCCTCGATGGTCGTTTGCTCCCACGGTCGCCGCTCTCCTCGGCGGGACCGCCGTGGTCGCCCACGTGGCCCCAGCCGCCGTAGGCTGGCGTTCGGCTCGGTGCGCTCTAACCCCCCGGCTCGCTGGCATCGGCCGACCGGATCACATCGCCCTCACCTTCGACGACGGTCCCGACCCGACGTCGACACCCCGGATTCTCGACGCCCTCGACGAATTGGCTTGGCGAGCCACGTTCTTCTGCCTCGGATCGCAAGCCCGGCGCTATCCGCAAGTCGTCGCGGAAGTGGCGAACCGCGGCCACGAGCTTGCGGTGCACGGGGAGTCTCATAAGAGTCATCTCCTTCGAAGCGCTCCGGCGGTGGTCAAAGACGTTCTGGCCGCCCGTGACCTTCTAGAAGAGCTTTCGGGGCGGCAGCTACGTTGGTTTCGTCCACCCTACGGTGCCGTGGCGGCACCGACCCTCGTTGCCGCTCGACGGAGTGGTTTGACACTCCTGCTTTGGAGCGCGTGGGGCAAGGACTGGCAGGCAGGCACGAGCGGGGCACAGGTCGCTGACGAGGTCGAACGCACTTCCGTCGGTGGCGACACGGTCCTGCTCCATGACTCTGACGTGACTTCAGCGCCCGGAAGCTGGCGAGCCACCATCGACAGCCTGCCGTTGCTCGCCGAACGCTGGAGCCGGCGCGCTTTCACGGTCGGTCCTCTGAGTGAGCACTTCTAAATCGCAAACCACTCTGGTAGCGCCGGCACTGCGGTCCCTGACCCGGTCCAAACCGGCGCTCGCCTTGTCTGCGGTGATCGCCGCCTCTGCGACGTTAGGAGCGTGCTCCACCAGCCTGCCAAGCTCCGTCGGCCACGCGCCGGTGCTCTCAGTTGCTGCAGGAACGTTTCCAATCTCGCAGGCGGTAAGCCTGATCGGCGGCGCAAAAGTGAAGGTGATCAACGTCGTGCCGGCTGGCGACGATCCGTTGACCTACCAGTTGACCTCCAGCCGGCGCACAACGCTTCGCGGCGCAAACCTGCTGGTGTCTCCCGGCGAAGGCCTCCTCCCGGCCGCATCGTCGATAAGGGGGGGGTCAGCTCAAAGTTCGCTCTTGGTGGCTCCTGCGCTGCGCAGCAACGACCCATACTTTTGGTTGGACCCAACTCTCATGAACGAGTCGGTGAGCTTGATTGCGAAGGCGATGGAGAAGGCCGACCCAGCGGCAGCGCCGCTTTTCGAGCAGAACGCCACATCTTTGTCCGCCGAGGTTTCCTCACTCGACAGCGACTTTGCGCGGACCTTGTCGGCATGCCCCGGCAAGGTTCTGGTCAGCGCCGACAACGCCTTCAGCTCGATGGCCGACCAATACGGTTTCGTGGCCAAGGCAGCCGGCCCGGACCCGAGCAGGCCCCAGATAGACGCCCTGGTACGGGCGGTCCGCGAATCCAACCCTGGTGCTGTCGTCACCGAGCCGTGGGTTTCCAACGCCGGAGCCCGAGCTGTCGCAACAGTCGCCCACGTAACCTTGCATTCGATTGACACCCTCGTCGGGCCGCCCCCGGGCGGCTGGCCGAAAGGCGCAACTTATTTCGCGCTAATGGAGCAGGACCTCGGCACCCTCAGCTCCGCTCTTGGGTGCAACAACAACGAGCAGTAGACAACGAGCGCTAGGCAGAACTCACACTCCGAACGTCATGACTCCTGCGTTGCTTCCACCTCACGGAAAGCTGCCAGAGCGCGGGGTCCCCACACGGTGGCTGGCCCACCGTTGAGCAGGACCGCCACTCCGATAGCCTCCGCCACCTCCTCCTCGCTCGCTCCCCTGCGGGCCGCTCCCCTGGCGTGGGACGAGATGCAACCGTCGCATTCGCGGGTGACCGAGACCGCAAGCGCGATCAGCTCCTTGACCTTCGAGGAGAGCGCTCCGTCCGCGAGGGCGGCCCGCTGCATCGTGGCGAAAGCGCCGATCACGTCAGGGATGTGCTCGCGCAGGTCCCTTGCCGGTTGCCGCAGCTCTCCGAGGACTTCGTTCGGGTGGATCATTCCGGCTCCTTGCAACTCGGGGGTCGTGGCCACGAACCAACTTCAGCCTGTATTGTGCCTCGTTAGCCAGCGGCCGCGCGGGATTGCACAACGCAACGGCCCCGATCGACACCGAGTCGGTTGTGACATCGAACAGAGACCCGACGCCATGAAAGCAATTTTCCGAAAAAGGAATCTGACGGTTATGGCCATTGCAACGTGCGTGATCACCGCTGGGTGCGGTTCCACTACAAGCCCGAAGCTGTCTGCAGGAGATCTCCTGGCCAAAGCCAAGGCTGCCGTCGACGCCGCTCCCAGTCTGCATTTCGCGCTGAGCAGCAAGAACGTAGCGACCAAGGGCACCAACCTGGTCGGGGGTAGTGGCGACTTCGTACGACCGAGCAGCCTCCAAGGTTCTTTCGCTGTTGCGATCAGCGGGTTCACAGCGACTGTGAAAGTCGTCTCTGTCGGGTCTGTATTCGAGGCGGAGCTGCCGCTGTCAAGTTCGTACACCAAGACAAGTCCTGCGTCTTTCGGACTGGAGAACCCGGCGTCGCTGCTCAGCCCGTCGAGCGGCCTCACCCGCCTTTTGACCCTCGGGGGCAATGCGAAGCTAGGAAGCCAGGAGCGAATCGGAGGCGAGCTCCTAGATACGGTCGCCTACCAGATCCCAGGCAACGACGTGCCCGTTCTTCCTGACGCCAACCCCTCACTACCCGTCAATATGACGGCTGCGATAGACCCCGCAAACTTCCAGCTGAGATCGGTGACCCTGGTCGGCCCGCTCACAAGCGCATCGTCGAACTCCACCTACACCGTCACCCTCTCGAACTACGGTGAGCACGTGACGATAGCGTTGCCTCCGGCGTCCTGACGACAGGTTTGTCCACGCACCTTCCGGTTTCGCCAACGGACAAGGCACGCCTTTTTCTGGCAGCGCTCGGCGTACTTCTCGCAGCGTCGGACACCTACGTCGTCGTAGTCGCACTTCCGAACATCATGAGCAGCGTCGGAATAGGTGTCGATCACCTCCAGCGCGCTGCGCCGATCATCAGCGGATTCCTTCTCGGCTACACCGCAGTGCTCCCGCTCATCGGGCGGATAACCGACGAAGCCGGGACAGCCACGTCTCTTCGGATCTGCCTTCTGGCGTTCGCTGTCGGATCGCTGATCACCGCCACCTCGCACACCCTCTCGGTCGTCGTGCTCGGCCGCTCGCTTCAAGGGGTCGGCGGCGGTGGGATGATCCCCATAGCGCTTGCGATGGTTGCGGCGCGCTGGCCGCCTGACCAGCGCGGCGTCCCTCTTGGGATAATCGGCGCCGTACAGGAACTCGGAAGTCTAATAGGCCCCCTCTACGGCGCTGCGATCGTCGCCGTGTCGAGCTGGCGGATGATCTTCTGGGTAAACCTACCGATCACCGCCATTCTGGGCGCCGTGTTGTGGTACACCGACCGGGGTATCCCGTCGGGTCGACACGAGGATCTCGTTGCGCAAGGCTCTGAGAAGGGCCGGCGCCCCCGCTGGAACCTCGTCCGATCAGCTCTCGGTCTGCTAGGCGCCGTCGGTTTGATCGGCGGACTCGAGGCGCCGGCAAGCCTCGCCGACAGCGTCACTTTCGGAAGCGCGTACGCACCGTTGGCTGGCGGACCTTGGGCATCTTTGTCTGCTCCTCTCGTGATCGTATCGGCTGCGCTCCTCGCAGCGTCAGGAGCCTGGATGGCCGTTGCCCGGGGGCAGATTCGACACTCGTCCGGCCCGATCATCCCTTGGGGACGCTTGAGGCGAGCCGACCTGCCCGGAGCGCTTCTTCTAGCAGGCGTGCTGTCCTGCATTGTCATAGCCTTCTCCACGGCCAACCCCTCGAAGCAGGTTCTCGCGTCGAGCACCCCGGTGGTGGCACCCGTTGGCGTTCTGCTTGCTTTACTGTTTTGGTGGCGGCAACGCCACGCCGAGCACGCCCTCATCCCACCTGGCAGCTTCGCCGCACGCCCGGCTTGGGGATCACTGCTGGTAAACCTGTGCTTAGGCGCAGCTTTGATAGCGGCGCTGGTCGACATCCCCCTTTTCGCACGCTCGACAGTCGACCCGAACTCCGAGATAGCCGCATCGCTCGTCCTCGTGCGCTTTCTAGTCACGGTTCCTATCGGCGCGGTCGTAGGAGGGGTCCTCTGCCGTAATCGCGGGCGTGCCCCCTACATCGCTGCGTGCGGAATGGTGCTTTCGGGAGCGGCGTTCGTCGTCATGTCCACATGGTCAGCGACCGCCCTAGGAGGGGCGATCCGTCCGAGCGACTTGGAGCTCCTGGTTTGCGGCCTCGGTTTCGGCCTGGCCGTCTCCCCGCTCAACGTCGCTATCCTCGGAGCCGTCGAGGATCGATTTCACGCTCTCGCCGGTGCTCTTGGCGTCGTGTCTCGAACTGTAGGCATGCTCGCAGGTCTGTCTGCCCTCACCGCCGTGGCCCTTCATCGCTTCTACCTGGCCGAAGCACGAATACCGTCTGCTTTCAAGCTGTGTCCCTCCCACCCGACGAGCTGCTCTGCATTCGACGTAGCTAGCACCAACGCTGTCGTCGGAGAGTTGCACACCATATTCGTGGGGGCCGCTTTGAGCGCTGGCGCCGCCGCGGCCCTCGCCTTGTGGACGCTCGGATCCGCCACTGCCGCTAGAACCCCTACGATGTGAGGGTAAGGACGCCAAGCTAGGGAGACCGCAGTGGACGTACGAATCGGAGTGGTTCAATCACCCAAGGAAATCGAGTTGGAGCTTCCCGAAAGCGTCGACCCTGAACAGCTGGGCGCCCAGGTTGAGGAAGTTCTTTCATCGCAGTCAGGCGTCCTGTGGCTGACGGACCGCAAGGGCAGGCGGATCGGTGTCCCCGCCGGTCGTATCGCCTACGTGGAGATGAACACGGTGAACGACGAGCGACGAGTCGGCTTCGGTGCCGCGGTGCGTGGCTGACCTACTCGACCATCAGCTGGTTTTCGTCACTGGGAAGGGTGGCGTCGGTAAGACAACGATCGCAGCGGCCCTCGCATGGTTAGCCGCCGAGCGGGGCAAGAAGACCCTCGTTTGTGACGTAGATGCCCGGGGAGATCTCGCGAACCTCTACGAGGTCGGACCGTTCGGTTTCGCCGAACGGCAGGTCGCGCCGCGCCTCTGGGCGATGTCGATGGACACCGAAGCCTCCCTCAAGCAATACCTGTCACTTCAGCTGAAATTGCCGCTGATCACACGCATCGGCCCGCTCGCCCGGATGTTCGACTTCGTCGCGTCGGCAGCGCCTGGGGTCAGGGAGATAGTCACGGTCGGGAAGTTCTGTTGGGAAGTCAAAGAAGGCCACTACGACCTTGTCATCGTCGACGCACCATCGAGCGGCCATGTCATCGGCCAGCTCGCAGCGCCACAGGCGATCAATGAGCTCGTGAAGGTCGGACTCGTACGCCAGCAGACTGGATGGATGCTGGACATCCTCGGGGACCATGACCGCACGGGGGTCGTGATAGTCGCGACTCCGGCCGAAATGCCGGTTAGCGAAACCGTCGAGCTCATGGCGCGCCTCGACAGCGAGACGAACGTCGCTTTGAGCGCCGTGGTAGTAAACCGGGTCCTGCCCGAACTGTTCGGCCGCGGCGAAGAGGAGGTGTTTGGCCGCCTCGAAGACCCGGCGTCGCGTGCTGCTGTCGAGTCGGAGCTCGGAGGGTCACTCGAGCCGATTTTCAATGCAGCGCGGCTGACTGTTACCATGCGGCGCTCCAGGACCGGGCACTTGGAGGACCTGCGAAGAGCCGTCCGCTCCGAGATTGCCATGCTTTACATGCCATACCTATTCTCGAGAGGAAGCGGGCTTCGCACCACCCGTCAGGTCGCCGAGGCGCTCGCAGCCGAAATGGGTTACTGATGTCGCCACGTGTTGCTACGCCTGCGGCGACTGCTTTGAGCGGTTTGGTCGTCGCAAAAGAGATCGTCATCGCTTGCGGGTCAGGCGGTGTCGGAAAGACGACGACGGCCGCCGCGCTCGCCGCCATGGCAGCACTACACCAGAAGAGCAAGGTGCTGGTCTTGACAGTTGATCCGGCGAAGCGTCTCGCTGACGCCCTCGGTATAGAGGGTTTGGGCAATGAGGCCAGGAAGGTGGACCCACAAGCCTTTGACCGCCTCGGCACGAAGCCCCGCGGTGAGATGTGGGCCGCGATGCTCGACACCAAGCAGAGTTGGGATGACCTAGTGCGCCGCCACGCGCCCGACGTCGCTACGTCGAGGCGGATCCTCGCGAACCCGCTTTACGCGAACATCTCCGGAAGATTCGTCCAAAGCCACGACTACATTGCGATGGAGCGGCTCTACGAGCTCCACACGAGCGGAACTTACGACCTGATCGTCGTCGACACGCCTCCCAGCCGGAACGCGTTGGACTTCATAGCCGCCCCGTCTCGAATGGCGGAGTTCTTCTCGTCGAAGCTGCTGCGTCTTTTGATAGCTCCGTACAAGAGCCGGCTCGTCAACGTCGCGTCTCGTCCTTTCTACCAGGTGGCCGACCGGGTCCTCGGCTCGCAGTTCCTGGAGGACATCGCCGAGTTCTTCATCCTCTTCCAAACGATGTATCCGGGATTCGTAGAGCGAGCCCGAGCCGTGGACAGACTGCTGCGGGACCGCCGAACGACGTTCGTCGTCGTCAGCACTCTCGAGCCAGCACCCGCGGCCGAAGCAAAGTTCTTCATCGAAGTGCTCACCGAGAAAGGATTCGACCTTGGGGCTTTGGTGTTGAACAAAGTGTTACCCGGCTATCTTCTCGACGACGAGGCCGCACGACTCGCCGCCAAACTCGAGTCGACCAGCATCGCCTCGGCCGCGCTTGCGAACGTCGCAGCGCAGCTAGGCACCGATCCTGAACAGCTCGGGCGGGTGCTCGAGGAAATAGCGGTCAACTTTTCGAACTTCTCGATGGTCGCTAGCCGCGAGGCGGGCCTCCGCCAGGAGCTGGAACGGCGACCCCACATCGTGGTCAGCGCCCCCGAGATGGACAGCGATGTCCACGACGTTGCGGGCTTGCTCAACCTCGGCAAGTACACCTGGAACTGAACGCCGCTCAAGATGGCAACTCTCGCCGAGCTCATTCAAGATCACTGCGGCGCGCAGCCTGGCGTGGTCACCCACTTGCAGCGGCTCGTCGCTGGCTGGGGAATGCTGTCGGATCTGTGCTTCGCGGACCTGCTGCTGTTCGTGCCGGTACGAGACAGCGAGGACTTCGTCGTTGTCGGCCAGGTGAGGCCTACAACCAGCCAGACCTTGCATCCAGACGACCTGGTAGGTCATGTAATCGGCAATGACGAGCAGACGATCGTTTCACGGGCGTGGCGTCTGGGCGCTGTCGTCGAGGACGAGGTCCGCGTCACCGCTCGCAGCGAGCGGGCCCGCCTCGTGTGCATTCCCGTGCGATGCCAGGGTTCGCTAGTCGCGGTGATGACCCGGGAGTCGGCGCTGTCGGTTCGTAGGCGTCCCGGGGTCTTGGAGCGGGTATACGTCGAGGTTTTCGACCGTCTCGCACGGATGATCGCCCGAGGCGAATACCCGTTCCCAGTCGACGAGACTTTCATCTCGGAAACTCCGCGGGTCGGCGACGGCGTGCTCGTACTAGACGAGTCAGCGCGCGTCGACTACGCGTCCCCGAACGCCGTGAACGCGTTGCATCGCCTCGGGATCTACTCCGGCATCGACGGGATCCGGCTCGACGAGGCCGGCATCTACCAGACTGCGGTGCCGCAGGCCTACCAGACCCGACTTCCAGTAGTCGAGGAGGTCGGCGAGGGCGACACCGTCGTCATCGTACGCTGCATACCGCTCCTCGACGATGTGGAGGTCACCGGCGCCTTAGTCTTGGTGCGCGACGTCAGCGACCTACGACGGCGCGACCGGCTCCTGCTGTCCAAGGACGCAGCTATCCGCGAAGTGCATCACCGGGTCAAGAACAACCTTCAGACGATCTCCTCACTTCTGCGGATTCAGTACAGGCGGATGCCTCAAGGCGAAGCACGCCACGCACTGGAGGAATCCGAAAGGCGGGTTCGCTCGATCGCTTTGGTGCATGAAATTCTATCTCGTGATACGACAGATGCCGTGGACTTCAACGACATCGTTCCCTCTCTGGCTCGGATGACCGAAGATATGGGAAGTCTTGACCGTCCTGTGAGAATCAGCTGCCAAGGCGAGGCGGGCAGCCTTGAAGCGGCCGTGGCTACCCCGCTCGCAGTCGTGCTCAACGAGCTCCTTCAAAATGCCGCGGAACACGCTCGACCGCTCGGAAGCGGCGAGGAAGGTCCATCGTCGCCAGGCGCAATCGAGGTCCAGATCAACCTTGAACGGTTCGGGCCCTCCTTGCGGATATCGGTGCACGACAACGGCATCGGCCTGCCGAAAGGCTTCACCCTCGAAGGATCGTCGTCCCTCGGCCTGTCAATAGTGAGCGGGCTCGTGCGCAGCCAACTCGCAGGCACCATAGAGATGTACAACCGTAACGGCACGGTCGTAGAAATCGAGATTCCCTTGGATCATCCGAACGACGACTTCGTGACCATATGACCTGCCCTGCAAGTAGTGACGCTTCAGCAAGTCCGCCGCTGCTCGGAGAGCCAGGACCTGCGAAGCCGCCGGCGCTCGTCCTCCGAGGTTCCGCCCCAGATCCCGGACTCCTGGTTGGTCGCCAAAGCGAACTCAAGGCAGGATCGCACGGACTCACAGCTGCAACACACCTGCTTGGCCGACTCAATCTGCTCGATCGCCGCGCCGGTACTTCCGACTGGGAAAAATAGATCCGGGTCGGTGTCCCGGCACGCCGCTCGGTCACGCCAGTCCTCGACGTCCCATTCAATGCTGCGGCTCCAGGCCAAGGCCACGTGGAACTACCTTTCTGACAAGCTTGTGAAAAGAATCACGTATATGCGCCTTAGAAAGCTTCGCGCACAGCGCCTCGACACTTTAAGCGGGGCGAGAGGCGAATTCAAGGCTCTGGCGTTCCCTTTTTGACCTGGATACAGCGAGTGCCCCGCAAGTCTGGGACTACGAGACCGAGAGCGTCAGGCTCCCAGGACAGGTCGAGACGCTGAACTTCCGCCATCGGTTCACCGTCTAGCTGGTACGGGAAGGTCCCTGATGCTCCAGCTTGGACAGTAACCGAGACGACATTTCTCGAGACAGTTCCCTTACTGGGATTGCGGAACAACGTGGCGCCGGGCCTGGCGCGAAACGAGGGGTCGCCGCTTCGACTAAGCGTGCGCGAAGCCACCATCGCGAGGACCGGTACCGAGATGGATCGAAGGGTTACAACCCCCAACGGAGTTCTAAGTCCGACCTCTGGGACGAGGTCGAAAGCCCGATCGCCTAGGTATGTGTAGGGACTCGTGTTGAGGACGATGGCGAAGAACCCGCCGTCCACGACGGTGCCCAGCCCCGAGGTGTCGCGAACCGAGATGGAAAAATGCGGGTGGCGTCGGTCGTAGCCGGTCGCCCACGTTCGCAGCGCGCTGTAAGCGAAGAATGTATGCCCCAGGTAGCGTTTCAAGTTGGACCGACGTTCGACCGCCTCGACAACTGCAGCGTCAAAACCGATGCCGCAGTGGAAGAGGAATCGTCTCCCGGCGGCGTTGCCGAGCCCTACCCGCTCGATCCCACCGCCCGGCTTCGACAAGGCCGCCAGAAGCTCACCGGTCGCTTCGATCGGGTCGTTCGTCATTCCGATGGTCCGAGCGAAAACGTTCGTCGACCCCCCAGGAAGCACCCCGAGCGCGGTCGCCGTCCCCGCGAGTCCGTTGGCAGTCTCGTTTACCGTCCCGTCGCCGCCGAGGACTACGACCACGTCGATCCCTTTGGACACGGCTCCTTGGGCAAGTCGAGCGGCGTGACCTTGCCTCGTCGTCTCTGCGACCGTCACGTCGTGGTCAGCAGCCAGAGATTTGTGGATCACTACCCGAGCGCGCGCCGTTACCGACGACGCCGATTCGTTGACGACCAGGAGCAGCTTCACGTGATGAGCGACGGCGGTGACGTGACGACGTCAGCGGTTTCAGCTGAGGGAGCCGTCACGTCGCGCTCGGGCCGGAACTGCCCTGGGTTCTCCTCCCGTCTTTCGGACGCGCCGCAAGAGCGAAAGACCGCATCTGGTCAACGCTTCTCGCGAGAAGCCTCGAGACTTGCATCTGCGAGATTCCAAGCTCTCGGGCGATCTCGGACTGGGTCATTCCGCCGAAGAATCGTTTGACCACAACCTCACGCGAAACTGTGGGCAGCTGGGCAAGGAACTTGTTGATCAGAATACGGTCTTCGGCGCGTTCGAAGCCTTCCTCGTCGCTGCCGAGCGGGCTGTTGGCGTCGCTGCTCTCCTCCCCGTCAGGACGCGTGTCCAAGGATGCGAAGCGGTACGCCTGGCCTGCTTCGAGAGCCTCGAGAACCTCCTCTTCGGAGGCACCAACCTCCTGGGCCAGCTCACCGACAGTCGGCGATCGTCCGAGCGACTGGCTGAGCGCATCAACCGAGGAGCCCAGGTTGGCGTAAAGTTCCTGCATCCTTCGTGGAGCCTTTACGGCCCAACCCCGGTCTCGGAGGTGTCTTTTCAGCTCCCCAACGATTGTCGGCGTCGCATACGTGGAGAAGGCCACGCCGCGCGACACGTCGAATCGTTCGACAGCTTTGAGCAGGCCGAGGGATGCCACCTGCATCAGGTCATCCAAAGGCTGTCCTCTGTTGGCGAACCTCCGTGCCAGATACGAAGCCAAGCCAAGGTGTGCCGCGACGAGCTGGTCGCGTACGGTAACGTCGTGGCTTTCCGCGTACGCGGCGAATAGCTCGCTCGTCGACCGATTCTCAGGCACTAGGCGCTCGCTCGGAATGGTTCTTCACGATGCGAAACTCGACGGTGCCGTCCCGGGTAGTGAGCTCGTGCTCGTCGGTGACTGCCGCAAGCACGAGTCGCGACAGGTCATTTAGGCCGGGGGGCGAGCCGGAATCCTCGAAGCGTCCCCTGCCCTCGATCACGAGCTTGTGAGGGCTTGTGCGAAACAGGATCTCCATGGCGCCTTCGCGGCCACGACTTCCTACCGATCCAAAGCACATCTCGTCCACCGCCAGGCGAATGTCTTCGACTTCGTCGTAGACGAACCCGAGACGACCGGCCAGGCCTGCTGCGGTCACCCGGGCGAGGCGCAGGAACTCCGGACGAGCAGGGACCACGAGGCGTACTACGTCGACATCAGACACTATCCTTCGAAAGATACCACCCAGCTGGCCCGCCGGGTGCGGACGGCCAAGTGGCGGTATACGAGCCGCTTCTAGAAAGATGTGTTCTATGAAAGTTGTCGTGTGCGTGAAACAGATACCTGATCCGGCAGGGAACCTTCGCCTGGACGAGGCATCGCACAACCTGGTGAGGGAAGGAAAGCTCATTCTCGACGAATCCGACTCCTACGGGGTCGAGATGGGGCTCCAGCTCGCCGAGCAGGCCGGTGGCGGCGAGGTCACCCTCGTCTCCATGGCGCCGAACTCGGAGACGAGCGGTCTGCGCACGGCTTTGGCGATGGGTGCAGCCAACGCGATCCTCGTGTCCGATCCGGCGCTCGGCGGGACGGACGCCCTCGGGACAGCGAAGATCCTCGCCGCGGCTATCAAGCGGGCGGAGCCGGACCTGATCATCGCGGCGACCGAGTCGAGCGACGGCTACACGGGCACAGTCCCGGTTCAAGTCGCCGAGCTCCTCGGCCTCCCGTCAGTCACCTTCTCGAAGAAGGTGACAGTCGCGGGGGACAAGGTGATCGTCGAACGCCAGACGGAACTGGGCTACGACGAAGTGGAGGTCGCCCTTCCTGCTCTCGTTACCGTGACGGCGGGGGTCGTGGAGCCACGGTACCCGTCGTTTAAGGGCATCATGGCGGCTAAGAGCAAGCCCGTAGAGGAGCTCAGCGTCGCCGACTTGGGGCTCGACACTTCCGAGGTCGGCGCCGCCGGCTCCCGCCAGCGGGTCGTCTCGGTCGTTGCCGCCGAGGCGCGCTCTGCAGGGGAGATAGTCACCGACGACGGCGACGGCTTCCAGCACATTCTTGCGTATCTCGAGCGCATCAAGGTCATCTGAGCAAAGGAATTCGATAAATGACTCTTAACGTGATCTGGGTTGTCGTCGACAGGACCGGCGACAAAGTGGCGACCGTGTCGCTCGAATTGCTCAGCAAAGCCCGGCAGTTGGCAACGACTGTTGAGGCTGTCACCTGGGGCGATCCGTCTCAGATTGTGGAAGCCGTAGGCGCCCATGGCGCCCCGGCTATGCACAGCGTGGGCGACCTTGGCGGCGGGCTCCCGGGGCCTGCCGTCGCCGCAGCGATCGCAGACCAGGTGCGCTCCGGCTCCTCCCCGGACGCGATCTTCATTCCTCAAACCTACAACGGGCGCGACATCGCAGGCCGGCTCTCAGCCCGTCTCGACCGACCGGTGCTGACGAACATCGTCGACGTCGAGGAGTCTGGTGGCAGTCTCATAACCGAGCACGCCATCTTCGGCGGCACCGAAGTCCTCCGCGCATCCTTCACAGCTTCAGGCCCTGGTCTGTTCGTGATCCGTGCGAAGTCGTTCGCTGCCGAACCGGGAGCTGACGGCGCCGCTACCACTGACAACTGGAACGTCCCCGATCTTGCTTCGACGGGAACGGCCAAAGTCGTCTCCTCGCACGTCGAGGAGAGCGAAGGGCCGAAACTCGACGAGGCGCCGGTCGTGGTGTCGGGTGGAAGGGGTCTCGGCGACGCGGACAGCTATCAGCTGATCGAGAGCGTCGCGAAGCTCCTCAAGGGCGCCGCGGGCGCGTCGCGCGCCATTGTCGACGCCGGCTGGGTCCCTTACTCGCACCAAGTGGGCCAGACCGGCAAGACCGTGAAGCCGAACGTCTACATCGCCTGTGGTATCTCGGGAGCAACTCAGCACATGGTCGGGATGAAGAACTCCAAGAACATCATTGCCATCAACAAAGACCAAGAAGCGCCGATCTTCTCTATTGCCGATCTAGGCATCGTCGGCGACGTGAAGAAGGTCCTACCACAGCTGATCGAGGCACTCGAAAAGCGAATCTGAGACCGCGAGAGACCCCCGTCGTCTCACACGAGCGGCCACGGGTAGGGGTGGTTCGTCTGAGGGTAAGGGTATTGTCCCTCCGCCACCAGCACCCCCAGCCGGTCGCAGACGGCTTCACGTTCTTCGGCGTCGAGCAGGTTCCGCATCCGCCGGTCGACCTCGCCGGTATCGACCGCACGGAGATCCTCCAAGTCCTGCTCGTCTAGCGGCTCGCCCGCGAAATCCCAGATCACAGTCCTGAGCTTCGGCTCAGGGTGGAAGCACAGACCGTGGTCGATCCCCCAAATGTGGCCGGAACGGTCGAGCAGGCAATGACCGCTTTTGCGATCGGTGTTGTTGGCGATGACGTCGAAAGCGGCGATCCGGCGAAGACTTCGCCGGTGAGCGCCGTCGGCTATGAGCGTGAGGTAGTGCTCCTCGAAAACAGCATCGACGAAAAGCTGCATGGAACCAGCTCCGAGCGGTGCCGAATCGCCCACCTCGACTGTAAGAGGGACGATGTCCCATCCGAGGACGCCGGCGAGCTCGAAGGCTGCGACTTCACGCCGGTAAAGGCCACCCGGGAAGTCCCACAGGGGCCGCTCGAAGCGGGCCGGCTTGTAGATCGCAGCGGCAGAATTCGTGCTATCGGCGACCGTTACGAGGAACGTCCCGTTGCTGCTCCACGGCATCCGGCCCTCGATCTCGACGGTACCGGTCGAGAGAAGCTTCGCCGTGTCTACGCCGAGTGGTGACCGTTCGTGCGAGGGCACGAATGTCCTTCGAGATTCATCGGGCGACCACATAGCGGGCAGATTGCCCTTCCGGAGTTGACCAGCGCCGAGCCCACCTCCACAAACGATCGTGCCTGCGAGCGTGAGAGGCCTATCCGTGCAGTCCCCACGTCGTCGGAGGCTTCACCTTCGAGTTCAGCGACGACCTCCTCGGCGTGGATGATGACTCGATCGGCGACATTGTCGTATCGAAGCTGGATTGCCCCTACTGTCCACGCTGGCTCAACAGGTCCGCGGAGATCTCCCCCGACCGACGCTCCAACATCCGTCACGGCCTCCTCCGGCAGGTCGGCGAGCATATCTGCGATAAAACCCGCCAAGGCGCTGACCTGCGCCTTCTCGACTTTGAGCGTCACGGCCGTGGGACCCTGCCCAGCCTGAAGGTAGAAGGTTCGCCTCCCGGGCTCCCCCACCACGCCGATCAGCACCCAGTCCGCCTCGGGGAGGTCGAAGGACTCGCTCACGAGGCCACCAGCTCGGTCATATCGGCGGTGGAGTTGACGGACAGCACGTTCGGTCCCGACGACCCGTAGGAGATCGCTGTCACCGAGCAGGGCGAGATCACGATCCG
>JAKBBS010000021.1 GCA_021808425.1 Actinomycetes bacterium | reverse complement strand
CGCCGATGCTGATCGTGTACGCGGCGATGGCGCCCCCGACACCGAGGCCGACTTTGGAGGTGAAGGAGAAGACCGCGTAGTTGATGCCTTCAGCTCGTACTCCGCTGTTCCACTCACCGTAGTCGACGGTGTCGGCGACCATCGCGTACAAAACGATGATGATGGCTCCGGTGCCGAGGCCGAGGACACCGAAAGAGGCGATGGCGAACGCCGGAAGGCTGGCAGGCGAGAGGGCAATGCCTAAGCCGGCAGCTACGCAGACGACGCCGGCTGCGAGGTAGACGTTTCGTTTGCCGAGGGCGCTGGTCGCCTTCGGGGCGAGAAGGGCGGCGAGGATCATGCCGGCGGTTTGCGCGACGGTGATGACGATGAAGAGGTTGGTGTCGCCGAGCACGTCCTTTGCGTAAAAGACGCCGACGGTCTGCGCGCCGAAGATACCGGTGTAGAGCGCCAAGCTCGATGCGCAGAGGATCACCAGCGGCCGGTTGTGGCGAAGCATCTGCAACGTAGAATGAATGCTGAACCGTTGGGCGTCGCGCTCGACCGTCTCTTTGGTTGCCGCGAAGCACCAGGCGTAGATGGCGACACCGATGACAGCGAAGATCGCGACGGTGACTGTTAGCGAGTGTTGCAGGTTCGCTGCGTGTGACAACTCGGGTGCGACGACGGCGGCGATGACGAGAATGGCTGCCGCGGTGAAGATCATCCGCGCCGTTGACAGCCGGGCCCGCTCTCCGGGTAGTTGGGTCATGGCTGCGGCGAGAGACCCGTAGGGGATGTTGACGGTGCTGTACGCGGCCTGGAACAGGCTGTAGGAGACATAGGCCCACACGAGTTTCCCGCCGGCGGTGAGGCCGTGCGGGATGGAGAACACGGCGACGAGCAGGCCGAGGAGCGGCACCGAGCCGAACAGCACGTACGGGCGGAACTTGCCCCACCTGGTGGACGTCTCGTCCGCGATCCTGCCTGCGACGAGGTCGGTGATCCCGCCGAGGATGCGCACGACTAGGAAAAGCGTCCCGGCTTCGGCGGCAGGGATGCCAGCGACGTTGGTGTAATAGATCAACAAGAACGCGGAAGCCATCGAGAAGGTGAGGTTGTTGGCCGCGTCGCCCGACCCATAACCCGCGAACTGGGCGAAGCGCAGCCGTTGTGGCTGGTCGAGACCGGTCACAACGTTTGGCTCCACCGCTGTCTCAGGTGGGCGACGGCTGCCTTGGGTTGGCGGTCGCGGGTGAAGACGCCTTTCTTGTTGCCTCCGACGCGCATGACCCCCGAGGAGGTGACGAAGTCGGCGAAATGCCAGATTTGCTCGCCGACGACCGCGTCGACCCGGTCGAAGACCCGGTGAGACATTTCGAGCAGCGCAGCCTGGTACTCCTCGCTCCAAGGGGCGGGGACCACGTTGTGCAGCCCGGCGAGGGTGTCGGCTCCGTACTCGGTCATGATGATCGGCTTGTGGTGCTTGGCGGCCCAGGCCCGGAGTTCCGTTTCGAGGTGGGCTTCGGCGGCGGCGAGGTCGCCGGTGTCGACGTACCAGCCGTAGTAGCGGTTGAGCAGCAGCACGTCGAACAGATCGGAGATGACATCCTTGTCGGGCGGGGCGAGCATCACGTTGGCGAAGCCGATCGGTCGGGTCGGGTCCAGGCTTCGGGCGGCGGCGGCGAGCGGCTCGAAGTAGGCGCGCGACGCTTGGGTGTCGGACTCGGGTTCGTTGGCGATGCTCCAGGCGACCACGCAGGGGTGGTTCTTGTCCCGGGCGATCAGCTCGGCGATGGCTTGGCGGTGCGTTTCCTGGGTGGCCGCGTTGACCGTGTCGTCGGAGAAGGTGGTGAACCCCTGGCTGGCGAAGATGCCGCCGCCGAGGCCCATGTTGAGCCCTACCGCCGGGGTCTCGTCGATCACGACCATCCCGCGGCGATCCGCGTAGTCGAGGACCTCCTCGGCGTAGGGGTAGTGCGAGGTGCGGAACGAGTTGGCGCCGACCCACTCCATGAGGGCGAAGTCGTGGACCATCCACACGTCGTCGTGCCCCTTGCCGCGGACGGGGGTGTCCTCGTGGCGACCGAAGCCTCGGAAGTAGAACGGTTCCCCGTTGATCAGGAAACGGGCGCCGTCGACGGTTAGGCTGCGGATACCTACCGCCAGCGGGTAGGAGTCGACCAGCGTGGCGCCGTCTTGTACTTCGACGGTCAGCTGGTAGAGGTAACCGTCACCAGGCCGCCACAGATGGGGGTTCTCCACTCTCAGGATCCCGTCGTATCCCGAGCCTCGGGCTACTTCGGTGCCGGTCGCGTCAAGGAGGCTGACGTGAGCGCTGAGCTGCTGGGCGTCCGGGCCGGCTGCCACGACGCGGTAGGCGAGCGTCCCGTCCGCTCCGTCGAGCTCGGTGCGGACCGTGACATCCTCGATGTGGGTTCGTGGCGTGGCGGTGATCCAGACGCGGCGGTGCAGCCCGGCGTAGTTGAAGAAGTCATGGAAGTAGCGTTGCCGGCGCCCCGCCGGGGTCTCTTCGACGTAGCCGGGCGGGATCGACTGCCAATCGAGCACGTTGCTCACCGCGACGGTCACCCGGCTCTCCTCACCGGGGCCGGCGACGGCGCTGATGTCGGCCTCGAAGGGGGTGTAGCCACCCTCGTGGGTAGCAACCTGTTGGCCGTTCACCCAAACCTCGGCCCGGTGCGTGGCGGACCCGAACCGTATCGCAATCCTCCGTCCAGTCCACGCCTGGGGAACCCGAAAGGTCGTCTCGTACCAGGCGTCGCCGACGTGGTCGTGCACTGCGGGGTCGGCTAGGACGTCGTTGTAGCTGGATGGGACCGGCATCTCGACTGCGGTGGCCGGGAGGGCCTCCCACCACCGGCCGCTGCGGCCGATGCCGTCAGGGTCGAGCATGAACCGCCACAGACCGTCGAGGGATTTGCGTTCCCTGGTCGGGGTGTCTTTGGGGGCGAGCACGGCTGCCTCTTTCACATCGGCGGGCTGGGACGGGGGTAGCGGATCCGGGCCTGGGCGGCGGCGGCGATCTGTTCGACGCAGTCGTCGAGGTCGAGGGCGGTGGAGTCGACGACGAGGTGGTACCAGGCCGGATCCAAGCCGTCTGCGCCGTAGGCACGGCGGACGTATCCGATGCGGGCACGGTCCTCCCTCCGCTGGCTTTCCTCGGCCGGTCGCCGATCCAGCCCTTGGAGGGTCATCGCCTGGCGGATACGTTCTTCTTTTGGACCACGGAGTAAGACGTGCAGTACCCACGGGACCGAGCGCAGCACGACCATCCCGCCGTGGCCCAGCAGCACTCCCCCTGCGGTGGCGGCATCAGCGAGGAACTCCTCGATGCACAAGCGCAGGAGCCGCTCGGTTGATTCGAGCGGCTCCGCCGAGGTTCGCGCTGCGGCAGCGCCGACTATGCCCGCACGCCCGAGGTTCGCCGCAAGGCGGTCGGCGCTCGGATGGGGGCCTTCGGCCACCTCCTCCACGGCGCCGGGGGGTACGCCGCTGCGCTGCGCGGCTAGCGCGGGAATGTCTCGGCCCATGAACGTCACGCCGAGGCGTGCGGCGACGCGGGGGGCGATGACGCTCCCCCCGGCACCGTAGAGGGCGGCGATAGTGACCAGCGGTCGCGGGCCTGCGGAGCTGCCCGCGTGACCGTCCTCAGGCTGCCCCGGCTCGCCAGCGACGGGGATCGGGCCGGTCACGGCTCGACCAGTGCAGGCATGGCCGCCTCGAAAGTAGTAGTCCGGGTCAGGGCGTCGAGGAGGGAACCGAGACGTTCGCGGATACCGGCGAAAGCAGCGACTTGTTCACCGTCGCTGGTTATCGGCGTGCTCGTAGCCGAGACGCCGCCGAGTGCACTCAGCGCGTCGTCGAGATCAGCCGCGGCGCCCAAGGCGACGAGACCCAGTGCCGCAGCGCCGAGCGCGGTGCCGTCCTCGTCGCCGGCCACAGTCATCGGCCGGTCGAGCGCGGCGGCCATCAGGTCACGCCAAAGTCTGGAGGCGAACGCGCCGCCGGTCGCCCGCACCGAGGCGATCGGGTAGCGGGTGCCGACACGGTCGAGAAGAAAGCGCATCTGCAGGCATACTCCTTCCATGGCGGCTCGCCGAAAATGGCCTGCGCTGTGTTCGTGGCGTACCCCTAGGTAGGCGCCGGCGAGGTCCGCGTCCCACAGCGGCGCCCTCTCGGGATAGAGGAACGGCAGCATCACCAGCCCGTCGCTGCTGTCTGCGATCTGTTCGACGTGCTCCCGACGAGCATCGCCTCGGGGCGACGTGCCGTCGCCGGTGATCAACGAGCCGGCGCCAAGCGCCTGCTCGGTCCAGCGCAGCACCTCGGCACCGTTGGAGACCGCCCCTCCTACTACCCACAGGGCGTCGGTGAGGGCGTAGCAGAAAAGGCGTCCGTGGCGGTCGGGGCGGGGTCCGTCGACGGCTACCCGGATCGCACCGCTCGTCCCCAGAGACAGACCGGCTACTCCGGGGGCGATGGCCCCGGTGCCAAGGTTGGCGAGCGGCCCGTCGGCGGCGCCGACCGCGATGGGGGTGCCCGCCGGCAGGCCGACCGTGGCGGCGACCCGACGGTCGAGGCGTAACACGGCGGTGGTCGCCAGGACCTCAGGCAGCCTTCGCTCCTCGACCCCGCAGGCGGCCAACGCGAGCGGGCTCCAGCTACGGGTGGAGACGTCGAGCAGCCCGGTCCCCGACGCGGAGGACAGCTCGGTGGCGAGCGTTCCGGTGAGCCACACGATCAGATAGTCCTTCAAGCCGACCCACCACCGAGCCGCCCGCCAGGTCGACGGGTCGTGTCGAGCGAACCACACCAACTTGACTAGCGGGGTCATCGGATGGACCGGGGTCCCCGTAGCCTGCTGCAGGTCGAGCGCCGCGGATTCGATTGCCAGCTCCGCGGCCTGCTTCCCGGCACGCCCGTCTGCCCAGGTGACAAGGGGCGAGATCGGGGCGAGGCCAGCGTCGAGGGCCATCAGCCCGTGCATCGCCGCGCTGAGCGAGATCCCCACCACACCGGCCGTTCCGACCGACGCGACGCACTCGGCTAACGCGGCGGTCGCGGCCGCGACGATCACCGCCGGGTCCTGCACCTCTTGTCCCGGCGCTGGCCGCTGCATCGGGTACTGGCGGATCGCCATCGCCCGCCACGAGGACCCGAGCCCGAACGCCACCGCCTTGACACCGGTCGTGCCGACGTCGAGGCCGATGATCACCTGGTCCGGGACGCCAGTCACCGAGCCAAGCCTTCAAGCTGGCGGCACTGCTCGGCCACCATTGCCACCACGGCTCTGTCGGCGGCGACTTCTGGATCGACGGCGCCGAGCACATTTCGGGCCGCGTCTTCGACCCGACCGGCGGCGAGTGGGACGAGCTCTTCGGCGCGCACGTCGCGCACGGCGGCACCGCGGCCGCGGAGATGGCACAGCCACGCCGCTAGGGTCCGGGTTGCGGAGGTGGGGAGCCGTCCGGCGGCCCGCTCGGCTCGCAGAACAGGAAGGACCCGGATCGGGAGTTTCTGCGACCCGTCCTCTGCGATCCGCGCCAGCTGATCGTGCATCCTGGGGTTAGCGAATCTTTCGACCAGGGCGGCCTGGTAGGCGGCGACCTCGCCGGAAGGCTGGTCCAGGTGGGGGCCAGCGGTCGACCACCACTGCTCGACCCACGCCCGGCAGCGGTCGTCGCCGATGGCTTCGGCCACGCTGCGATGACCGAGCAGCGATCCGCCGTAGGCGAGCAGCGAGTGGGCGCCGTTGAGCAGCCATAGCTTGCGATGCTCGTAGGCCGTGACGTCGTCTGCGAAGACCGCCCCCGAGCCTTCCCAAGCCGGCCGCCCGGCCGGGAACTTCCCGGCAAGAACCCACTCGCTGAACGGCTCAGTGACGACCGGCGCTTCGTCACGCCAGCCGGTTGATTCCGTCGCCGCTTCGATGTCGGCGCTCGCGGCGCGGGGCGTGATGCGGTCCACGACGGTCGTCACCACCGTCATCGACTGCTCGATCCACTCGGCCAGGGTCGGGTCGACCAAGCCGGCCAGGTCGGTGACCACGCGGTAAGCCAGCGCACCATTGCGGGGCACGTTGTCGCAAGGTACGAGCGCCAGCGGACCGCAGTCGGCCTCCCGGCGGGCCGCGAGGCCGGCCACCAGGCGCGCCGGGGCCGTCGTCACCGGAGCCCGGATGTCTCCGCGAAGGCGAGCGACGTCGGCGGCCACGTCGGGGAGCGACACCTCGAGGCCGCCGTCGGGTCCCCGGCAGTAGCCGGCTTCGGTCACCGTGACCGTGATAGCCGCCACCCGCGCCGAGGCGACCGAGGACAGCCAACCGGCATGATCCGCGCCCGGATGCGCCTCTGAGACGCTCGCGATGATCTCTCGCCTATCGCGGTGCGGGCCTCGTTCGACCAACGTGTACAGGCCGCCTTGGTTCTGCAGCCTCCCCGCCAGGTCGGCGCCTCGCCCGGCAAACGCGGCGTAGCCCCAGGTTTCGGCGTCCGGCGCGTGGTCGGTGTACCACGCCTGATGCGCCCGGAAGAAGTTGCCGAGCCCAAGATGAACCAGGGCGACTGGTGCCGCCCGTCGTGCATCGCCACGCACGCGGTCAAGCAACCGCGGCGTCATCGTTTGCCCGGAGGTCATAGCTTGAACACGTGGGTGGGCTGTCGGAGCACCAGATCGGCGGCGACGTCGGCGGCCTCGGTCTCGTCGAGGCGGTGCTCGACGACCAGCTTCGCCAAGTAACCGGCGTCGAGGCGGCGCGCCATGTCATGGCGGGCAGGGATAGAGCAGAACGCCCGGGTGTCGTCGACGAAGCCGGACGTGCGGGTGAAGCCCGCCGTCTCGGTAACCGCGGCCCGGAACCGGCCGACGGCGTCCGGAGCGTCGAGGAACCACCACGGCAACCCGACGTACACCGACGGGTAGAACCCCGCCATCGGGGCAAGCTCACGCGACCAGACCGTCTCGTCGACAGTGAAGACGACCAAGTGGAAACCCGGGTGAGTGCCGAAGCGCTCAAGCAGGGGCCGCAGTGCGTCGGTGAGCTCGATGCGCACTGGGATGTCTGCGCCGATGTCGGCGCCGAAGCGGGCCGCGGTCGGCGGGTGGTGGTCGCGGCGAACCCCGCAATGCAGCGACATGACCAGACCGTCCTCACAGGACATGCGGGCCATCTCGAACAGCATGTGCCGGCGGAACGCGGTGGCCTCCCCGTCGGTCGCTTCCCCGGTGAGCGCAGACCGGTAGATCCTGGCCGCCTCGCCGTCCTCCAGGGGATCGGTCCGGGCATCGGGGTGGCTGTGATCCGCGGACGTCGCGCCGTGCTCGACGAAAAACCGACGACGGCACTCCAACGCCCCCAGGTAACCCGAGTAGCTGCCGGTGTCGACATCGGCAACCTCACCCAGGCGGCGGACCGACTCCTTCCAATCCGGGCGCCCCGGTTCGAGGTAGCGGTCCGGGCGGAAGTTGGGGATCACCCGGCCCGGCCACGACGAATCGGCGGCCAGAGCAGCGTGGGCGGCCAGGTCGTCGCACGGGTCAGCGGTCGTGGCCAGCACGCTGATCTTGAAACGCTCGTACAGGGCGCGGGGCGCGAACGCGTCGGTGGCAAGACGCTCGGCCACCTGGTCGAAGATCGCATCGGCGGTCCCCGTCGAGGGGCGCAACGTCACCCCGAATATCTCGGCTAGCTCCGCCTCCAGCCACAAGCGAACCGGCGTCCCGGCGAAGATCGCCCAACGCTCGCACAGCCGCCGCCACACCTCGCGGGCATCTGGCTCGGGCAGCGGGCCCCGACCGACGCCGAGCTCGTCGAGTGACGCTCCATCGGCGTGCAAGAGGCGGGTGACGTAATGGTCCGGGGTGACGAACAGGCTCGCCGGATCCGGAAATGGCCGGTCCTCGAGAAGCAGGCGCGGATCGACGTGGCCGTGCGGGCACACCAACGGAAGATCGGCCACCTGCTCGTACAGGCGCCGGGCCACTACCCGCTCGTCGGGGCCGGGGGGAAGGAGGCGGTCGGGATGAATCGCGAGCCCGGAAACCGCCTGTGCCACCTTCCTATAATGCTTCTGGGCGAGTGTCGCCGCAACAGTTGCAGCAGGGGGGTGAGGGACGTGACCGAACGGCGAAGTGGCGCCTTGCTCGCCGATGCGGCCGCCTTCGTGGGCGGCCAGGCGAAACTGCTGGCCGACGACGTCATTGGGGCCTTTGTCGCTGAGCAGCTCGCCGCTCTACCCGTCGACGGTCGAAGCGTCTGTGTGTTGGTCCCCGACGGCACGCGGACCTGTCCGCTCCCGCCCCTCCTCGATGCCATCCACCGGGCGCTTCGCGATCGAGTCAGCCGGCTCACGGTCCTTGTCGCTCTCGGCACCCACGCCGCTATGGACGCCGGGCACCTCGCAGACCACCTCGGGCCCGGCTTTGTGTGCGTCGTTGAGCAGGATCCTAGAACCGAGATCGTCCAGCACGCATGGTGGGAGCCGTCCACATTCGTTCGGCTGGGCACGATCAGCGCCGAACGGATCGCCGAGCTAACGGAAGGGCGGCTGCGCCGGGACGTGCCGATCCGGGTGAACCGGGCCGTGGTCGACGCCGACCTCACGGTGATCGTCGGGCCGGTATTCCCCCACGAGGTCGCCGGGTTCTCCGGCGGCAACAAGTACCTCTTCCCTGGCGTGTCAGGCCGTGAGCTCATCGACCTGTCGCACTGGCTGGGCGCCCTCATCACCAGCGCCCGTATCATCGGCACGCTCGGCGAGACACCGGTTCGCGCCCTGATCGACGAGGCCGCGTCCATGGTCCCCGGCGACCGCGTTGCGCTGTGCGTCGTCACCGCCCCAACGGGCGGCCTCCACGCCGCCACCTTCGGCGAACCCCGGCAAGCGTGGCGGGCAGCCGCCGAGATATCGGCGCAAACCCACATCCGCTACCTCGACGCCCCGGTCCGCCGAGTCCTGTCGGTCCTGCCCGAAAAGTACGACGACATGTGGACCGGGGCCAAAGGCTTCTACAAGGTCGAGCCGATCGTCGCCGACGGCGGCCAAGTCGTCATCTACGCCCCCCACATCACCGAGATCGCCATCACCCACCCCGCCATCGCCGAGATCGGCTACCACTGCCGGGACTATTTCGTAAAGCAATGGGACCGCTTCGAGAACTACCACTGGGGCGACCTCGCGCACTCCACCCACTTGCGCGGCGCCGGAACCTACGACCTGGCCACCGGGGAACATCCCCGAGTCACCGTCACCCTCGCGACCGGCATACCCGAACACGTCGTCAGATCAGTCAACCTCGACTACCTCGAACCCGCCACCGTCGACCCGAAAGCCTGGGCAACCGAGCCCGACACGCTCGTCGTGCCAGACGCTGGGGAGGACCTCTATCGGCTCTTGTTGGATGGAACAACGCCGACCGGAACGGCGTCTTCGCCCACCATCACAGTGCCCGTATGGTGACGATAACGAAATTGCGTGACGGTGCTATCGCCCTGGAGTACATCTGGTCGTAGCGTCATCGCGCTCGGCGCGCATCGTGGTCGCTGGCGGTCATCGGCGAACTTCAGAGGTGTCCGCACGGACCGGGTTTCGGGCGCCCGGATGAGCTCACTGCTGTTGCCCGTGTCTGGACCGTTTCCGATAGTAGGATCCCGGGCATCGATCAAGTGGGGGGTGTCCTACGCCTGAGTCGTGTGTTGGCAGTACTGCCGAACAGTTGCAGGCTGCTGTTGCAGATGGTGTTGAGGCCATCAAGGTGCTTGGGGCGATCGCGGGCGCGCCCCGTGTCGTGGTGGCGCCTGGTGTCAGTTTGCGGGGTGGGCGACTCGAGTTCGGGTCCAAGGGAGTTCTGCTCACTCGGGACAACACCGTCGAAGACATCGCCGAACACGGGAACGGCGTAGTCAAGTGCGGCCTTCCTCTTCGCGGACCTGAGCGCTAGTCGATAGGTTGCGCGACTTCGGTGGTCTCATGGTCGCTATCGACAGGAGGTCCAAACGCCTTTGGCGCCTCTACTCACAGTCTTCCCAGCCACCACCTAAAATCTGTGATCTGAGAGCGACCAGTATCCGCTACAAGGTGTGACTCGGACCAGAAGGCCGGTAAGTGGTTCCTTTTGCAGTCGACTACGGACGTTACGAACCCAAAAACACAGCTCCAGTGACATCCATCGCGACATCCATCCCTCTATCGTTTCTGCGTCCTCCTCTATCTGGTTTCAAAGAAACAAGCAGCTCACAGTACCGGAGAGCACCACATGAGATCCCATCCGACATCCTGTAAATCTGCCGGCATGGCCTACGGTGGTTCGAATCCCCTACACTCTAAGGACGTGGAGTGCTTGGTGCGCTCTCGACATCTGGTCGTAGTCGTCGTCCTGGGTGACTACTGGTAGGCCGAGGTCGATCGCAGTTGCGGCGATCAGCGCGTCGATGAGCTTGACGGTCCGCTGAATACCGGCGATACGACAATCGACCACGAGCCGAGCCCACGCCCCCATAGTCGACTCGCTAATCGGGACAGGCTCCACCGTCTTGGCGAGCGCCAGGGTGTCACCTCGACGAGCCCGGGAACCGGCATCGACAGCGCTCAGCACGCCCAGTTCGAGCTCGCCAATGGTGAGCACAGTGACTGCCACTCGAGCCGGCAGCTCGCCGAGTGGTCGCTCGACCTCCCGGGCTATGAACACCGAGGTGTCGAGGAGGCCTGCCGGCTCGCTCAAAGCTCGTCCAGGGTCTGTCCGGCGAGCCTGTCGAGGTCGTCACGAAGTGCCGGATCAGCTGCCCGGTCAGCGAGTTCCCTCCAAAGATAATCGCCGGTCAGCCAGCGAGCTCGCCGACCGTGAGGGACGATGTCGGCGACTGCCTCGCCGTGCACGGTGAGGACCACTCGCTCACCGGCCCGCACAGCGTCGATGACTTGGCTCGTCCTATTGCGGAGCTCACGTATACCGACCTGCATGTGCGACAGTGTGGCACATAGGGTTCCGAACGGGTACAAGCAATACCTGACGATTCATTTTTTTCCCCGAGACTTCAGATGCGCCTATCGGTGGTCGCATCTACGTAACTACGTCTTGCGTAGCTACGTAGAACGTAGTATCGTAATGGCATGCAACGGTCACCCCGTTCGAACGACCCGCCGCTGCTCATCTTGACGAGCTTGGCGGAAGGGCCCAAACATGGGCATGCGCTGGCCAAGGATATCAAGCATTTTGCTGGCGCAGTTCTAGGTCCCGGCGCTCTCTACGGCGCGATCACTCGTCTCGAAGAGCGCGGGTTGATCGAGCCATTGGCGAGCACAGACCGTCGCCGTCCGTACCGGATCACGCCGGCGGGTGTGGCGGCGCTGGCCGAAGCGCTAGACGAGATGCGTCGAATAGCCGAAGTGGGTTCGGTCCGCTTGGGTCAGATCTCGCTACTCTACCCGGAGTTGTTGTGATGGCGCGCGACAACCTAAGTCGACTCTTGCGCTGGTACCCGCCGGCCTGGCGGGACCGCTACGGCGAGGAGTTCGTCGTGTTCATGCAGGACAGCTATGGGTCTGCGCGGCCGCCGCTCAAGGCGCGGGTGTCGATCATGGCAGGCGGCGTTAGAGAACGCGCCCGACGCTCCGGTCTGACCGGGGACAGTGTCCCGTCACCGGAACGGGTCAGGGCGGGTGTGTTGATGGTGGTCGTCTCTTGGACGGTCATGGTCGTCGCTGGTTCCACCTTGGCCAAGATGTCTGAACACTTCGATACCGCGCTACCTGACGGCCCGGGCGCTCATCACCTTCCCGACCTCTCGTATACCGTCATCCAAACGGTGGCCGAAGTTGCGGGGCTCATCGTGTTAGCTGGAGCGGCGTTAGCGCTACCCACTCTGCTGCGCTTCTTGCGCTCGGGCGGCTGGCCGTCCATCCGCGCCCATGCGCTTCGGGCCGCCGGGTGCACAGCCACTTCCGTCGCGGCAACTGTTCCGGTGGTGGTGTGGGCCCATCACCTGACCTCGCACCAGCGCAACGGTGGCTCGACCACCTACACGACGATCGCTCTCATATGCGTAGCACTGGCGGTGCTCACCTTGGCGGCGTGGACCGTCCTCGCAGTCGCAGCGGCCCGCAAGGTTTATGTCCCTCGCTCAGTTCTCATTGCCGAAGCCGGCATGGCAGTAGCGGTTGCGTTTGCCATCATGGGCGTTCTCATTGCCAGCACCGTATGGTGGACTAGCGTGGCGCAACGAGCGCCCGCTTTCGTTAGCAGCGACCCTCGACTCGTTGCAACCGCGACCCTCATGGTGTTTGCTGCTGTTCTTGCAGCAGCCGGAGCCATCCGCATCGTGCGCTGCCTGCCAGCGTCACTCCAATGCTGAACGCTGACCAACGCTACGAACAAACGCAGCTGCTCTGGGCCGAGAGGTCCTTGACGACGCCGCCCACATCTTCCACGTCTGTGTCGATCCCAGCTACCAGGGGCGAGGGCTGGGGAGAGCGCTCATTTGGGTCGGATATCTTCGGCGAGGAAAGGGCTCGAACTTTCCTCGCATGTACGATAATCAAAAGATAACAACGTATAACAAGTTCTGTTCATACCGATCCGAGCGGCGGGCTTGCCTTGGGCATTGACATCGATCCTCAGCGTGGACGCGGAGAGAGCGGTTCTTTGGACTTGACCTCTCGGAGCTTGCCTTTGACCTGGGCGCTTCGGCGGTCAATCACGGCGTCGGAGCAGCCGTCTTTGTCGACGAGATGCAAGAACTGTCTCGCGGCGAGTTGGCAGCGATCTGCACCGCTGTACATGAGGCCTACGGTGGTTCGAATCCGCCTCGGCCCACGACATGGTTCGCGTCCGAGCTGCGAACTCGTCAGCAGCCGAGCGCGTAGCTGATCGCTTAGCAGACCCGCCGCATAGTGTCGCTGCCGACCTGTCCGACAGGACCGGTGAGCGATGCCCGCTCGACGGTGTGGAGGTCGTCACAATTGACGACCGAAGGGCGGTCCAGCCTGACCTCGACGTGGTCGATGTCGACTTCTGCAACGAGGCCACGGATAGAAGTGGTTACCTCAGCCACCGTCACGAGGCTCCGGGCGTCGAGCACCTCGAATCGGGTCAACAACAGGATGGGTCGCTGCTTCCGACCAACTTCGGCCAACCACACCTCACCGCGTCTCAAGGCTCACCCCATGTTTCAGCGTCGGCCCAGAAGGCGTCGGCACATTCCGGCTGTCTCAGATACGTGTCCCGGTCAGCTCGCGCCATGGCTGCACGTACGGCATCGGCGACCCCTTGACGAGCAGCCGCCGACATATTGACGCCGAGTTGCCGAGCCCGCTCAGCCAGTTCCTCGTCCAGCGTGAAGGTCGTTCACGATGAGGCCACACATGTATGCTAGCACTGACTGATATATCTATATGCTAGTAGCTTGGGCTGACTAGCTGTCAGAGAGCGTCCTCCTGCGCTGGCGGCTAGCGAGTGGCCACTGACCTTCGAATACGCTCCATGTCTAGGGGCTGGAAGACGACGTAGTCGAGGCGGGGGGTGATTCTCGGGGCGCGCCTGCTCGGTATCGCGCGAGTACGGCCCACCCCATAAGTCTGCCAGACAGTATGGCATACTAGGATTGTGAGAACGACTCTTGAGCTTGATGACGGACTCGTCGCTTCTCTCATGGCACGCCTTCCTGGGGTGTCGAAGACTGAGGCGATCCAGCGAGCGGTGCGCTTCTACCTCACGCACGACGCGGTCGACCAGCTTCGGCGGCTCGCGGGAACGGTTGAGATCGAAGATCTTTCGCGTGATCTGCGCGCAGCCGATCGAACGACGTGACGGTTCTGGCCGACACTTCGGTCTGGGTCGAGTATCTGCGGCGAGGAAAGGGGTCAACGTCCGCCCGATTGGATGATCTCCTCGTGGCGGGCGAGGTATTGGTGTGTGGCCCTGTCGTCGCAGAGTTGCTGGCCGGGGCGAAGTCGGCTGACAGAGGGCGACTCTGGCTACTGCTGACGGGATTGCCGTGGGCGGGGCTGGGGCCGCTCCAGTGGCAGAGCGTCGGAGAAACGGCGGCACGTCTTCGAGAGCGCGGCGAGACCGTTGCGCTGACCGACGTCGAGGTCGCCGTTGCGGCAATGGATGCATCCGCCCGGCTTTGGACCCGCGACTCGGACTTCGAGCGGCTTCGGGGTGTGCTGCCCGCACTTCGGTTCTTCGATCCCTGAGCGCTACTCCACGGATGAGCCACGACGGTCCGCTTGTAATGCTCGCTCGTACGCTGAGCGCCTTTTCGACTACCGGGCCCGTCGGTCCCCTTGACCAAACTTATGCCGGTGCAGCGGTCGCCCGGCCTGCGGAGTCACAGGGCGTGGATTGGCAGAGCGAGGCCATCCAGACCTGTCGTTGCTGCATCGGGTGGGTATCGGTACTTCCACACAAGAGCTTGCCAAAGCAACCTGGGACTATGCTGCCGGGCTGCTATCACTGCGACCGACGCATACTTCGGAATCGGGGCGGGCCGCGCCAACCTGGACTCCGGATTCTTTGCCAGCCGCTGGAACCGGGCTACGCCGGGAGAAAGGTGTACCTGCGAGTGATGGCAGCTGACGGAGAAAGTCCGACCCTGAGCGGGGAGGTCGCCCGGTAGCTAGACAAAAACCCAACAGCAGCTTGGGCCGATCCGGGCGAGGCTGATCCACGAGGGGCTCGTGTACGCGCCCGAACACGGCTTGGTAGCGTTCATCGTCCCCGGAATAGCTGACTTCATCGGCCGACAAGTCGACTAGATACCGCCACGTGACCAACATCACCGGTCGCGACGAGTGATACCTAACGATTCATTCTTCCTGACTTCAGATGCGCCCCTCGGTGATCGGAGCCGAGTGCTCGCTAGGAGGCTCGATGCTCGATACCTGAGCTTGGTCCTTCGCCGGCGCCGGCGAGGAACTCTCGTTGCCGCCAGCCGAGCGTGCATTTCGGAGCATGCGCCTTATCGCCTTTCCGTCGCGCCCCCCGCCGATGCTCCCCCGCGCACTCGCTACCGCCACGGCGATAATCAGCGCGACACCCTGGAATAGAGGGCTCACCCAGAAGGTCCCGGCGCCAAATTTGAGCGTGAGACCCTGGATGCCAAAGGCTAAAGCGAAGAAGGCTATGAGTGTCCCCCAAACGTTCGGCCTTTGCGACAGCTGGGAAGCCCCGAGGAACACCGCTGCGAGCGCAGGGAAGAGGTATCCCTGACCGATGTCGCCGGTGTAGGCACCTACCTGAAGTGTGTACATGATGCCGGCTAACGAGGCGATGCCTGCAGACGCAACCAGCGAGCCCCAAACGATACGGTCCGTCGGCACCCCGGCGAGACGCGCGGCATCCCGGTTGCCTCCTATGGCGAACATTCGCCGGCCGAGTGGGGTCTGCTCTAAGACGAACCACAGCACTATAGCGACAGCCACCATATATAAGTCCAGGTAGGGGATGCCGAGGACCTTTCCGTTGCCGATGTTCACGAAAAGGTTCGAGAACGTTCCCGCAACTTGATGGTTCTGTGACA
The DNA here is from genome assembly GCA_021808425.1 of Actinomycetes bacterium. Next base: position 12,621 of record JAKBBS010000021.1, on the reverse strand, counting down.
CGTACAGCTGAAAGGCGCTGAGCACTTCGCTCATACCGAGAGTGGCGATCAACGAATTGACGCGAAGGCGCACGACCACAAGGCCCGACACCGCGCCGATGAGACCGCAGAACACTGCCACCCCGAGGCAGATCACCGCTACAGGAATGTGTGAGTGCAAGGTAAACCAGTTGATCAAGACGATCGTGAGCGACATTACCTCCCCGATCGAAAGGTCGTAGGTGTCGGTCGTGAGGGGTGCCAGGAATGCGAGGGCGAGAGTCGCCGTCACGGCACCTTGGGAGAACACGACCTGGAAGGTGCTGACGGTCAGGAAGAGGTGTGCCTCGACACCGCCGAAGATGAGTGTGAACGCTATCCAAAGGTAAACAGCACTGATTCGGCGCAATCCCAGCGCTTTGCGGATCGCCGCACCCGGTGCTGGCTCGAGCGTCCGGCGGGATGCGAGGCGTTCAGTTGCCGAGCTACTCATCTTTCTCCTGACGTACTAGGCGCGAGGTCGGATGTCGATCGTGCCGCCGACGGTCGGCGGGCCGACTCAAGTTGTGCGACGTCTATCGCCGCCGCCGTCAAAGGGTTATTGCGGTCTAAGTAGCGGATCGCGTGCCCTCGGGCGAGTATTGCGACACGATCGGACAGCTTGGCGAGTTCGTCGCTGTCGGTCGAGATCAGCACGACCGCCATGCCTGACTTGGCGCACGACTCCACGACATCGTGAATATTCGCACGGGCCCCGACGTCAATGCCCTGAGTAGGATCATCGAGAACCAGAACCCTCGGGTCCATCCGGAGGGCCCGCGCCACGAGGACCTTCTGCTGGTTGCCTCCTGAGAGACTCAGGATGGGAGCTTCAGGTCCCTGGCACACGATGCCGAGCCGATCGATCCACTCCCGCACCTCTTTGTACTCGCTTCGCGTGTTGATCCGCCGGAACTTCCTGTGTCTCTCGAGCAGCGACAACGTCATGTTCGTCCGCGTCTCGAGGTTTGGGAAGACGCCATATCGGGATCTTTCTCCAGGGATCGCCACGACGCCGGCTTTGTGGGCTCGTCGTGGGCTACCGCCAGCGAGGGGACGACCGTTGACGAGCACCGTCCCGGCACGCTCGGTATGGCCGATCAGTAGAGAGCCGAGGGATTCTCGTCCTGATCCGGTCAAACCTGCCACCCCGACCACCTCGCCGGGGTAGACGTCGAGGTCGAGGTGGGTCAAGCGGCCCCCTTTGAGTGAACGAACGGAGAGCGCCGGGGAACTCTGCGCCCGTCGACCAGGGTGCCTTTTGGCGGTCTCGCCCGACACCGCTATGTGGTGGCCGACAATCAACTCCGTCAGGTGACCCTCGTCGACTCCTTCGCTGGGTAGCGAAGCGGCAACGCGACCGTCCCGAAGGACAGTGATTCTGTCAGCAACCTTCAGAACCTCGCTCAAGTGGTGCGATACCAATAGGACTCCGTGACCTTCGTCGCGAAGGCGAGCAATTGCCTGGAGGAGTCTGCCGACTTCGTCTGCTGGGAGGGCCGCAGTCGGTTCGTCAAGGACGATCAGATAGCGCCTGGTGTGGGCGTCGGACAAAGCACGGGCGATCGCGACAGTGGATCGCTCGGCCATACTGAGGCTGCCGGTCGTCGATCGCACGTCCAACTCCAAGCCCAGAATCGCGAGTGAGCTTCGAGCTTGAGATTCGACCGCTCGGCGGCGGATCCGTCCGACGATGCCCGTAGGATACGAGCGGCCGAGCATCAAGTTGTCGACAATGCTCAGCGACAACACGAGTGCCAGGTCCTGGTGAACGAACCTGAGGCCTGCAGACTTTGCCGCCGCGGCACTTCCAAGTTCGAACGGTGCTCCGTCGAACTCGGCACTCGCCCCGGGGTCGGCCTCGTGATAACCCGAGAGGATCTTGATGAGCGTTGACTTTCCCGAACCGTTTTGGCCTACAAGAGCGTGAACCTCGCCGTAGCAGACGTCGAGGTCCACGTCGGCCAGCGCAGCTTGACCGCCAAACGTCTTGGTCAGGTTACGGATGGTCAGAGTCACGGCGATGCAGCGCTGAAAGTCAACGTTGCGGTCAGACGTGCCAGAGCGCCTTGAAGTCCTTCTCGTAGTTTGCGGGACCGGGCCAGTTGCCCCCGTCTGCCGCGAGCTGAGCCTTTGCTTGTGCCGCGTCCTGTACGAAGAACACTTCGGCTGCGTTACCTGCGCTCAGCGCTGCCTGGTTGAGGACTCCTTCGGACTGGCGCGCCATCCAGTCGACGATGACCCACATTTCGTACGGTTCTGGGAGGACTGACCACATGGTCTCAGTTCCGTTCTGGACTTCTTGAAGTTGGGCAGCCTCCCCTTGGGTGCCGATCACCTTGACCTTCCCGAGCAGGTTGGCAGCCCGCAGCGCGGCGACCAAGCCCGGATCGAGGTCCTGGAATGACAGGTAGACGTAGTTGGTACTCGGATGAGCTTGAACGTAACTGACGATCGCAGACGGGACCTGCCCGGCGGTCAGCTGGTTGACTGTGACAGGCAAGGTGGAGAAACTACATGAAGAACACAGCTTGGCGAGCTCTTGTTGGGCTCCTTGGCCTTCACCGACGAGCGACGGATACAACGGCAGGCTGACGTAGACGACGTTAGCGTGACCTTGTGAGTTGGCTTCGATCCAGTCCCCCATCAATGCACCACCGGCGACGCTCGACGCCTGGTCTGCCACCACTCCGTAGAGTCCATTACTCGTCCCTTGGGGAGTGTCGGGTACATACCCCTCGAACAGGGCGATGCCCTTGGCTTTGGCTTCTTGGACCTCCGGAGTGATCTCGCTCAAGGTGACGCTAGTGCTCACAATGTACTTGTAACCCTCATTGATCGCCTGCTGGAACGCTTGGCCGGGCGTCGCTGAACTGTAGGTGATTACGGTCGGATCCCAGCCAAGTGCCTGGGCGGCTGACGTGAAACCCGAGTTCAGCAACGAGCAGGACGCCGCCGGGCAGGTCAAGAACGCCACTTTGATCCCTTTGGCAGGAGCGTGCGGGAGAGGAACGGTCTCGGCTATGTCGGTCGGCGCTGCCAGGTACTTGTTGACAATCGCTTGCGCGGTTGCAACCGATGAGGAACTGGAACCCCCCGCGGCGTTTGACGCTGAAGACCCGGCCGTAGTCGCCGACGACGCGGTTGACGACTTCGAGGAACCGCACGCGGCGATAGCGGTCGACAGGATAAGCGCAAGGGTGGTAGCACCGAGCCTCTTCGAGTACATCTACGACCTCCAGTTAGTCGGACCCGCCTTTGGCGAGGGGAAACGTCACAGGGCCCATGTGAAGGAAGGCCAGAAATCAACCCTCCGGTAGGGGAGTGACAACGGTCATAATATAAATGAGTCTTGATGTCGCCGTCAAGGAATCCATAATAACGATTTTTGATCACACCGTGTCGGGGTGTGCGAGGTGTCCCAAAAATCGCCGAGAGACGCTGACAGATCGCTCTCCTGTTCGTGATCGCGAAAGCCAGGATTCTTTACACGCGCTAACCGCAGGATTACTATGAAGACCAAATATTGTTGCGTCCGCAGATCGATTGGGAGGCGCACCCCGACTAAGAGCTCTGCCGGCTCGCGTGCAGGCCATGCGACTCGGCCGTGAAGGGAAAGGAAGGTCCGACGCATGAGGCTTGGACTGGAAGGTCGGAAGGTATTAGTGGCAGGCGCTACTCGTGGTATCGGCCTCGCCATAGCGCAGGTTTTCTTAGAGGAGGGTTCGTCCGTCTCTGTTTGCGGCAGAACTGCCGATTCTCTGGATGACGCGCGCCGATACCTTGAGGGCTTGGGTGCTTCTGGGTCCGTCTTCGCACGCAGGACCGACCTCACTGACGCGTCGGATACGCAAGCTTTCGTGGCGGAAACGCTAGACGCCCTCGACGGTCTTGACATTTACGTGCACTGCGCGAGCGGTTTCTCCGGTGTCGGCGAGGACGGCTGGATGAGGACCCTCACGACGGACCTCCTCGCCCCGGTCCGCGTGGTGGATGCGGCGTTGGACGCTTTGGAGGCGAGTGACGCCGGGAGCATCGTCTTCATCGGCTCCACCGCAAGTGTCCAGTGGTTTGCACGCCCGGGTGCTCGGCCGTCTGGATACGGGCCTGCGAAAGCAGCGCAGCGCGTCCTCGCCAACGAGCTTGCGCAAACCCTCGGACGTCAGGGAATCCGAGCGAACGTGGTCTCCCCCGGGGCGACCTTCTGGGAAGGCGGAAGCTGGGACCGGGTACGAACCTCCGATCCCGACCTATGGAAGAGCCTTGTACGCCAGTTCCCGTTCCGTCGTCTAGTGACTGCGCGCGAGGTAGCCCAGGTCGTCGCTTTCGTTTCCAGCCCAGCTGCCGCCGGTATCAACGCCACTCACGTCGTGGTCGACGGCGGCCAGACCAAGTCCGTGCAGTGAGCGATCGGAACTCCGAGGTTAAGGCCTTCTGACGGCGATTCGCTTGGATGTAAGGGTTTCGTTCCATAGTGCTACTATGTAGCACTATGGAACGGATCGGGGTCAGAGAGCTTCGCCAAAATGCCAGTCGGTACCTCGCCCGGGTCGCGATAGGAGAGACGATCGAGGTGACCGATCGGGGGAGGCCCATCGCTCTGCTTGTGCCCGCCCATGAAGACCGGTGGCGGGACCTCGTGGCGAGCGGGAAGGTCCTCGGCGCGACCGGTGAGGGCGATGTAATCGACGACGCGCCGGGCGACTATGGCATCGACGCCTCGGATCGTCTGGCAGCGATGCGCGCCGAGGAGCGATGAGGCTCTACCTCGACTCGTCCGCGCTGGTGAAGCTTGTCCAGCGGGAGGCCGAGTCAGACGCCTTGCGACGGTTCTTGCGTCGTAACCGGGCTGACCATCTCGTGACGAGCGCGCTCGCGCGAGTCGAGGTGGTGAGAGCGGTTCTTATCGGCGGCCCTTCCGCTCTGGCACACGCGCGTCGACAGCTCTCCCGCCTCGACCAGGTCATGTTGAGCACAGAAATGCTCGACCGCGCTGCGACGTTGTCTCCGAACATGCAGTTGCGAAGTCTCGACGCTATCCACCTAGCGGCCGCACAGGTCGTTGGAGCGGATCTACGGGCAGTCGTCACCTACGACCGTCGAATGGCGGATTCCGCCAAGGAGCTTGGCATCGTGGTCGAGAGTCCAGGATGAACCCAAGCGGGCGGCGGCCCCGGGCACCGGGCTTGTGGATGTATCAGCTCAGGCGAAGTAGCCTCACAGGTGACCGAGGCAGCGTTAGGGCCGTCAGCGGCTGCCACCACCGAGGCGAGGTGCTCCGTAGATGAGGGCAATTTTAGGGCAACCCCAGGAAGCTGACAGCGGCGTTACCGGCAGCGCGCTACGCACGTCATGCGAGGAAGTGGTCGCTTCTGTCGGCACAACTTGGATCGTCGCTGGAGCCGACCGGCGCCGGCGGCGTGCTTTCGTTGGCGCCCTCGCAGCGAGCGGCCGGGACGCGGGACAGGAGGTTATTCTTTGTTGCAGCGAGCTCGACCCGACGTCGCTCGTCGGACTGATACAGGTGGGGCTTCGCAGGAGACTTCTTGAGGATCCCCCGGCCTAGGCTACGCAGCTGAAGCTGTGCGCAGAGTTCTGGCGCTTCCGCTTTCGTTCGAGGGTATCGGAAGTACCGTCGATATCGAAGCAGCGTTGGCGTCGCTACTCCTCGCGTGGGCGTCGAAGCTACCGGTTATCCTGGTGTTGAGCGAACTGACCGGGACTGTGGATCCCGCGGTGACACTTCTGGTAGGCAACCTTGCGGCGGCCGTAGTTGATTCACAAGTCGCGGTAGTCGTGACCGTGGGCGCCTCCGCCGATCCCTCGACGGAGGTCGTGCTAGACAGGATGGTCGAAGCGGGAACTGCCCGGCGCTACGCGTGCCCAGATTTTAGAGTACCCGTCCTGGCCGCTGTCGGAGCTCAGTCGGCGCGGCGCCCGTCACCGGTGCGGGCGGCGGATGATGCCTGGGTACTTGACGCGATCGAAAGCGGTGACTGGGCGAAGGTCGAGCAATCGCAGTCCGACGTCGGGCGCCGCCCTACTGGCCTTGAGCGGCGATGTCGGCCTTGCAGTCGAATGGCTGCAGGCTGCCTCGACAAAGTTCGATCCTCGCACCGACGACCCGAGGCATCCTCTCGGCGCCAAAGTTGTCGTCGAATGGCAGGCCGGGCAATGGGACAGAGCAGGCGGCCTTGCGTCAAGCGTACGCATCGACATTGGAGAACGCAGCCTCGCATGGTGGGCGGTGCTCGCAGACACAGCGGTAATCACTACCCGCGGGCTAGCCAGGCGGTCTCGTGCCGCTAACCGAGACGTCCGAATCGCCGAGCCCTACAATTGTGGGCGACCAGCGGACCGTGCTCTGCCCAGCTCGCCTCGGCACAGCTCGAATCCATCGAGGTCGCCCTTTGCGAGTCGGCGGCCCACGGAGTCAACTACGGTCGTGTCAGAGCGAGCCACCCGACTCCTGGCCCGGGTGGGCTTAGCAGGGAAGCTGCGTTCCTATCCGAAGCAACTGTCCGGAGGCCAACAGCAGAGGGTAACGATCGCGCGAGCGCTCGCTTTGCAGCCGAAACTGATGCTCTTCGACGAGCCGACCTCGGCGTTGGATCCGGAGCTCGTCGGCGAGGTACTCGACGTAATGCGCGACTTGGCGTCCGACGGCATGACGATGATCGTCGTCACGCATGAAATAGGATTCGCCGTGAAGTCGCCGACCAGGCCATCTTCATGGATGACGGCGTGGTAGTCGAATCCGGTCACCCGAAGTCGGTGCTAAGCGAACCCAGTCATCCGAGCACACGAGAGTTCTTGGCAAAGGTGCTCGCATAGCCATTCTGAATACTGCCTCTGCGAAGTCGGGCGGGACGACCTCGGACGACACGAGCACAGAGAGTGCTGACGACGAGGCTCGCCGAGAATGCGACAGGCCAAACCGTAACGGTCTGGCCTGTCGTGGGACTTCGTCGATTGTCGGGCTCTCGAGAGGCCCTGCAGTTAGGCGACGGCTATTTGGCGGCTTGTTTGCGTGAACGGCCGGCCGGCTTCGCCGGAGCCTTGGCTGCTGCCTTGGGGGATGTCTTCGCTGGAGCCTTGGTAGCGGACTTTGCTCGGGTTCGAGCCTTGGGCTGTGGGGCCTCCTCGACGACAACTGGCGCTGAAGGCGCCACTGGGGAACCTTTAGCCAGTCGGCTTGCACGTCCATCGGAGAGAGTGTGGTCTTCGACGACGATGTCCTCACCGAGAAGGCTCTTGAGCGATCTCAGTGTCGCGCCCTTGGCGCGAGGCTCGTCAAAGGTCTTTGATCCAAGTAGCTCTGTTCCGCTAGTACCTACGAGAGATATGCGGCTGCCGCCTTTGCTGGCGGTCACTACGAGTTTGGCTGCCAAGGTGACTCCTGTGTAGTCGGGGAAGTAATCGACTCATGATATCACCAAATAGACACAAGAGTGGCTCATTTGCGTCATTGCACTCCCGTCTGCATCCGGAGCATATCAGTACCTACCCCCGCCAGACGCTTTGGCGGCCGAATCGGGTGATCGCCCGGGTCTGTAGACCAGACGCCTTCAGTTACGATCCGTGGCGACCGGCTCCCGCCGCGAAACGCGCCACGCCTTCGGCTGCGCCAGCGGCGAGAGATTCACGGCCGACCAAAAGCTCGAAGGCCATGGCATCGGCTTCGTCACGACCATGCTCGTAATGTAGCGAACGCAAGTCGTTTCGTAGGCAGCGCTGCGGGAACGCACAGAGTGCCGAGGCCAGAGCCTCCGCTTCTTGGCGAGCGAGGCCTGGCGCCACGACTCGGTTGGCAAGTCCGAATTCCGCTGCTTCGACAGCACCGACCGGCCTTCCTGTAAGGATCATGTCAAGCGCACGACTGGTGCCGATCAGACGCGGAAGCCGGACGCTGCCTCCATCGACGAGCGGCACGCCCCACCGGCGGCAGAAAACGCCGAACACAGCGTCATCGGCGACGACCCGGAGATCACACCAGATAGCAAGCTCGAGACCGCCCGCGACGGCGTAGCCTTCGACAGCGGCGATGACCGGTTTGGAGAGTGTCATTCGCGTCGGTCCCATTGGTCCGTGTCCCCTCGAAGTGACCCGGTTCTCGCGAGGAGTTCCGATCGCTTTGAGGTCGGCTCCCGCACAGAAGGTCCCTCCGTCGCCGTAGAGAACGGCCGCGGATAGTTCGTTGGAATCTTCGAAGTATTCGAATGCCCGAGCGAGCTCGTCTGACATGGTTCCGTCCACCGCGTTGCGCCTTTCCGGTCGCGCCATGATGACCGTCAGGACTTCGCCTGATTGCTCGAGGCGAATAGAGCGGTATCCATCGTGGTTATCTTCCATGGCTTCCTCCCTCTCAACGTTCTCGCGGCTGGGACGCCGGAGACGGTGGCGTCCATCCTCTGGTGTAAAAGTCGACGGGCGTAGGTTCTTTCGAGAGCAACCAACTCCTAAAGCAGGACCTACACCCGTGACCCATCGAGTATCGCCTACTGAGCAACCTCGTGCCGAGATCGCCGACTTCTCCTCGCTCAGCAACTCTGCTCGACTACGCTGTAGTCGATGGCACGAAAGTCTCCGACACCAGTGCGTTTCGACGGGCGCGTCGCCCAACGGCTCGTCAGCTTCGCTTCCTCGCGCCCCGGGCTCTCCGTTTCCGGTGCCGCCAACCTCCTCGTTGATGAGGCGCTACGGATGATCGAGCACCCTGGCATAGTCTTTCGCGATGGGCCGACCGGGCGTCGCGCTGGCGTAGCGGGCGGTCCTGACGTATGGGAATTGATCGCAGCGGTCAAGCAGGCGCGTGCGATTGAGTCCGAGCTGGATGACGAGGAGGTACTCGCCGTCGTGGTCGACAACACGGGAGCGCCCCTGCGAATGGTTCGCACGGCCTTGAACTACTGGGCCAGCCATTCCGACGACATCGACGCCGAGATCGCCGCCGCCTCTCTCGCCGAAACCAACGCCGAGCTGGCTTGGCGGAACCAACGCGACTTGCTTGCCCGCTAAGCGCTCAGGGCCGGCCCTTCTCCTCGACGAGATGCTGAGCGGACAGATTGCGATCCACCTCCGCGACCGGGGCCTCGATGTCGTAGCAGTCGTCAAAGAACCATCCCTCGTCGGACTGTCCGACGAACAACTGCTCGCCGCTGCCACCGTTGCCGGGCGCGCTGTGGTCACGAAGAACGTCAAGGACTTCGTACCGCTCGACAACCTCTACAAGGCTTCAGGGAGAGGCCATGCGGGCATCGTCCTGATCTCGTCCAAGACCTTCCCCCAGGACCGATCCTTCATCGGCTCCGTCACCGTTGCGTTGGAACGGCTGGTCATCGAGCGAACGCTCGCACCTGATGCTGTCGCCTTCCTTCGGCGATGAAACGCCCAGCCGATGCTATGTGGCGAGCGGGTCCGTCAGAGAAGTGATCGCAAGTTGCGGGCAGTATGGCCGGCGCGCTGCGCCCACCATTCGAATATGAGCTCCCCGGGGTGCTTCGCTTCTGCTCTCGCCGAGAACCAGTCCTCCCAACGCCGGGCGTGTGACGACAACCACGACAGGGTGGAAGCAGGATCCTGTTCGAGCATCGCTCGCAAGGCGAAGCGCCGTTCGCCGCGCCGGAGTCCCACGCCCGCCGCTGCGGCGCAGCGTGTCAGGTCGGAGAAGGTGAGGATGAAGCCGCTGGAAACAGGCGTGGCAACCGATTTGACTAGATCGTCTACGGAAGGGTCTTCGCCAAGTGGCGGTGGTGCGTCGCGAAGCACGGACGGCAACACCTGCGGTGGTTCGCTCCAGCGCGCTTCTTGGTCGAGGGCTGACGACAGCACCGCGGCCCACTGTCTCGCGGCCGCAGGGCTCTCCGGCTGGCCGGTCAGCGCCTCAAGGTAGAAGGGAACCCAGCTCCACAAGTGTTCCCACAAAAGAACCTGGCGGGCATGCTCTAGGCGCTTCTCGGCCGCTTCGGTCTGGCAAGAGCCGGCGCTCTCGCCGAGGTGCGCGTACAGGGCGAGCAGTGTGCCTATGTGGTCAGCGTCGCCGGGGGGCTTCAGACCCAGGGTGCGCCAGATGCCCGCGGCCGTTTCTGCTGCGATCCCGCCGATGCCACCTTCGGCACCCAAGTAGATGGAGGAGTGTGGTGACAGATCGAGGACGAACACGCCGGTGTGCTCCGCTCGCTGCCACCTTGCAATGCCGAGGGCGTCACAGAGCTGATCCGACGCGGGCGGCGGCTGCAGGCAGACGGCACCCAACGCACGCAGAAGCTCCCAGCGTCCGGAGTCACCGCCAATCGGCTGCTCTGGCGCGGCGCGCGAGCCCGAGGTGTGCGAGTCACGTCGCACGTGACTGCAGCACGAACGTGTCTGAGGAGGGCTTGAGGGGTCTCATCAGCCATGCCGGCCGGCGCGTGCCGTCAGGGGAGTGGCTTCCGGCCGGGCGGGCCATTGCGAGCCACTCAAGGTAGGCGGCTCGTGATTTCCCTGTGTCTACGGCGATGTCGCCGTGCCTGTCGCCTGGTGCTGCCTTGGTCACCCGCACGGCCTGGTGCCAACAGTGCATTCCCGATATCGGGTCGGGATGCACTTCGAAGGTGAGGTTCTGGTGTACGCCCGTGTCCGACCACCAGATGCGCATCGTGTCAGGGTCCGACGACTTGTACGGGGCGACAGCCTTGCGCTGGGTGAGGCTCCAGTCTGATCCGTCACGGCCGAGATCTACGGTCGCCATCATTCCCCCGGATCGAACGTCGTCGTGTCCGACCAGCTTCCAGCGGCCCATGTGATGGCTGCAGGCGACGACACCCGGTCGGATGCCCTCCGTTATCCATGCTTTCGCTACGAAGTAGCCGATATGGGTGCTGACACGAACCAGGTCGCCGGTTTCGGATATCCCGAGGCGTGCCGCGTCTTTCGGGTGTATCCAAACGGGGTTTGTGTGCGACAGCTCGTCGAGCCATTTACTGTTGGCCGAACGGGTGTGTATCTGCGTCGGCAACCTGAAGGTGGAGAGCAGCACCATCTCGTCTTCTCCGAGTCTGTCGGGGTGCACGTGGGACTTGATGTAGCCGGGCGTAGCGTGCTCCGGCCAGCCCCAGCCGGCAATCGTCGACGAGTAGAACTCCAGACGGCCCGACGGGGTCGGCAACCCTCGACGGACGGTCCCGTCGACCATGACACCGACTGCGCGTCGCCCGGAGTCATCGGGTGGCGGACTTCCCATCGGCACGATATTGGAGTCGGCCGGCTTCGGCGTCGCAGTGTACACACGACCGAACGGGCCAACCACCACGTCGGATAGCTCGTCTTTTGGGACTTCCTCCGAATAGACCGGGCCCCTACCCTTCGAAATCTCGAATGCCCCGTAGCGGCGCATGTAGCCGAGCGGAGTCAGCCCTTCTGCTGCGGCGACCTCAGGCAGGCCGGGAACAGAGTTCTCGAACATCCACCCGTAGTACTCGTCGACCGTGAGTTTGGTCCCCGGGTTCGACTTCGACTCGTGGTACTGGCGTATGCCGAGGGTGCCGTCCGGATCTATCCGCCACGACAGCTCGATGTAGAACTCGTTCTCTTCCCAGACCTCCCCGGGATTAACCTGGCGGGTGTCGGTGATCGACTCTCCGAGCCGTTCCCGGGCCGCCCTCAGCACCGGCTGGCGGAAGCCGACCCACTGCCCGTCGTACTGCTCGTAGGAGTGCGTGTCGTGGCGTTCGGAAGCATGGCCCATCGGCAGGACCCAGTCCGCGAAATACGCCGACTCGTTCCAAGTGGGGGTAAGCGCCACATAGCAGCCGACCAGGTCAGGGTCGCTCAGCGCCTCCACCCATGTCATGCCGTCAGGGTTGGTCCAAACAGGGTTGTAGACCCTCGTGAAATAGGTGTCGAGTCGGCCCCGACCCTCTTTCAGGAAATGCGGGAGCAGGAAGCTCAACTCGTTTTGGGCGAGGGGGTATTCCACCGGCCAGGACAGCTCCTGCCAGACCTTCGGGTGCGGCGGTGTGTGGATGGGTTTCGGCACGAATTTGTTGTATGCGTTCGGGAAAGTGCCGCCGGGGGTCGCTACAGCCCCGAGGAGCGTAGCGATGAAGAACAAAGTTCGGCTCACTTGCCACCCGCCGAGGTTGGAGGCCGCCGCCGAACGCCACGAGTGGCAGGAGAAGGCCGTCCCGGCTTCGGCGACGACCTCTGCTACTTCCGCGAGGACGGCAGAGTCGATACCCGATTCGCCGGCCGCGTAGTCGAAAGTGTAGTGGTCGTAGATGTCGCCGAGGGCGTCCTTGAAAGCTTCGAAGCTTTGCGGACCGTCCGGCCGGCACGCTGCGAGGTACTCCTCCCAGTTGTACCACTGGCGAATGAACTGCCAGTTAGCACGCCCCGTCGTGATGATGTGGCGGGCTATCGCCAGATTGATTGCAGCTTCCGAACCGGGTCGTGGCGACAGCCAGAAGTCGGCGTGGGTGGCCGTATTGGAGAGCCTTACGTCGACGACGATCACCTTCGCGCCGCGCTGGCGTGCTTCTGTGATGCGTTGGGCGTGAGGATTGAAGTAGTGGCCGGTCTCCAAGTGAGAGCTTATGAGGAAGATGACCTTGGCGTTCGCGTGGT
>JAKBBS010000020.1 GCA_021808425.1 Actinomycetes bacterium | reverse complement strand
TGCGTACCGTCCCCAGTGACTCGGCGCCATCGAGGGCGTCGCACAGGGGGATCCTGGTCGGTGTTGCCATGGCGTTGCGAGGTGTCTCGGGCAAGCCCGATGACGAGGGCATGCCAGTGCTTCCGCCTCGAAGTGTTTCACTCAGGGAATGCCGACGACCCGCCCACGGCACTTCGTGACCGAGACCGATGACCTCGCCGCCGTTGGACGAGGCGGCGAGGCGATGGCCAGGCCTGAGCCGCAGCCAACTGTTGGTGCGGCTGGCGTTGGAGGGCTATCGCTCAGCCCAGCGCGCCCATGAGGAGCGGCATCGGCGTCGGCTCGCGGCCCTGCGCAAGCACAGCGGCGCCCTTAGCGGTGCGTACGGACCCGACTACCTGCAGCAGATGTGCGAGGAATGGCCTGCAGCAGATGCGCGAGGAATGGCCAGCGTGCTCATCGCCTATCTCGAAGGTGAGGACGTGCACCATGAAGCCGGAGAAGCCCTCCTGGCGAGGGAGATCGACGACGACTTCGGCGCCAACCCGCTGACCCTTGCGGAAGTGTTCGTCGTACCGGCCCGGGATGATCGGCTGGATGAGGTCCGCCTGACCCTGCGCGAGCTGGAAGTCGAAGCGCTTCCCTTTCCGGGCGACACCGCAGTCAAGCTGGCACTTTTGCGTTCGGAGACCGGGCTGAAGATGCACGACTGCTGTGTCTTGCAGCAGGGTCGGTTACTCGCCTGCCGGGCGGCCGTGGAGACACCGCCTGATGTTCCAGATATGCCTTACCGTCCGCTACTCGTCGCAGCAGCAACGGAGGGGCGCCTGATAGACCGAGCCCCCTTACGCCGGTGCAGGTGGCTGCAGTAGGCCCGGGCGCCCTTGCCACCCGGTCCCAAAGGTTGCTGCGGGGGTTCCCGAGCCGGCGCTGATGCTCCCGAGGCGCTGGCCTGCTCGCGCCGGTTGGGACGATCACTCCGTTGAGGATGCGCTCTGTCCGACCATCCGTACGACGCACCCGTTCATCCCGGATGAGATGGCGAAGGAGTAACAGAGTTGGTTGGAGATCCACAGTCCTCGCCCGCTCAGCGAATCGGGGCTGGGCGGGTACAGGCCGGCGAAGGGATCGGACGGGCCGGGTCCGTCGTCGGTCACAGTCGCGACGACTCGCCCCGGCCCGCTCCAGACCCGGAAGGTGACCGGGGGCCGGCCATGAACGTGGGCGTTGGCGAGCACCTCGCTGACCGCGGTGACGAGCCCTTCGGCAGCGACGCCAGCGGCCGCCGCTACTCCAGCGATCGCGCGCCGGCCGCTCGACGGGGTCGCGTCGAAGAGTGTCACTTGAGGTTCGCCTGCCTCCAACGGATCGGCGGCTGTTCCCGCCCAGCCGGACAGGAAAGCTTCGGGCTCGAGGTACTCGGGGTTCGCCACGTGGTGGCCGTCGGCATCGGCGAGCAGGGAATGCACGCGGCGAACGTCGGCGAGAATGTCCTCGCTGGCGTCGCGAGTGTCGTAGGTGCACAGGGCTGAGACCGCCAGGCCGGCGAAGAGGTGGTTGCACAGCGCTTCGTAGCGGGCCCAGCCCTGCCAGGTCGACGGGTCGCCGTGGGGAAGGTCGCCCACGAGGCGTACCCGGGTAGCGCCGTCCCGCAGGTGGCCCTCGAACATGGCCTGGTTGGCGCGAAGGGCGCTGAGTGGGTGCCCGTAGTGGTCGCCTGGAACCAACACCGACACTTCGGGGGGCTGGCCGATAGCCGAGGCGAGCAGCGCGCGCTGGCTGGCCGTCAGCGCCAGGATCGTCGGCTCGCCGGCCGCCACCGCTTCCCGGACGAACGGCACGACCGTGGCGATGAAGCCGTCGTCGGAGTCGTAGATCGTCGCGGCATGGCGGAACGGCCCGCGTTCGGCGTTTGACGAGGCATCCGACAGGGTCACCGATCATCTCCAGTGGGAAGGACTACGAGGTTGGCAGGGTCGTCCAGAGGCACGCTGTCGGACGCTTCGGCCATCACACCGGATAGCGCTTCACGCAGGGCGGCAGCGTTGGCAAAAATCGATCTCCCCAATGACTCGTATCGTCGCCCGGCCAAGGTCGCGATTGATGGTTGCAAAGTCATCGGCGTATAACGGCTCGCGTCCCCCACGGTGTCGTGTTCATGCTCAGCAGCGACCAGGAGGCATCGGCGAACTCCCGGCGGTTGTACAGGCACACACGGGGTCACTGGCGGCGCCTGGCCAGCCACGACCTCGTACGGTCCAGCCGCAACCTGACGGCCGACCTCACTCCCCGCCGCGCCGAGCACTAAAAGACACCCAGGGCCGCTATCCAACCCAATGACGTCCATGACTGCGCCCCCCTTGTTCGTACCAGGTCATGAAGGCGCAAGCTGACTCCTTTGACGGCGCGCACGGCCATCACATAGCGAACCGACCCCGCATAGGCCTCGACACCGTTGTCTTTGATCTTGGCCAAGACGAGTTCGTTCTTGGCGTTGCCCAGCCCGTTGACCGTCTCGGCGTCAGGGGGATAGTCGGGGCTGCCCTCTGGAAGGTCGATGTGGCGGGACTCAAGGAACGAGCGGGTCCCGTCGGAGCGGGGCTTGCCGTCCACGTAGGTGTCGTAGTCGACCAACGCGTCGAAGGCGACGAAGGGCTCATCGCCCTCGCCGGCCCGAGCCTTCAAGAACGTGTCGAACATCTCTTTCCAGGCCGCGGCATGCACCTTCGCCGTCTCGGTCAGCACACCATCGACCTGGCCGGAGGCGCACACCCGGTGGTGGGACAACGGCGCCGGGGTCTAGCCACCGGTGTTGAGCGATACGGCTTCACGCACCAGGTCGGCCAGGGCCGCCTCGTCAATCTCCTCGCCTTCACTGATGTCGATGGCACGGCGGACCTTGCCTTCGAGGCTGGAGTTGAAGAGGCCCGAGGGGTCACGCAGCGAGGCTCCTTTGAAGAACGTCAGTTTGACCACCTTCTTGTAGGCCTCACCGGTGCAGATCCCGCCACCGTGGGACCACACCGGGGTGCCGGGGCTGGTCGCCTTGGCCCACTTCCACTCCTCGACCACGTCGGGGTCGGCGGCTTTGATGATCGACCTGACCCGCTCGAGGACCTTTCCTCGCCAGTCGTCAAGCTCGGCGATCCTCCCGTCGATCTGCTCCGATGCGTCTGTCGTCTCGTTCGCCATCCTCGTCCTTTCTGCTTGCCGCGGCCTGGGGACCAGTCTGCCCGCCGCGATCCCCGCAATCGTCTCGAGGCACCCAAAGCTCATCCTGGCCGTTACGTGGCCTTTCCACGCTCTCAACGGCCCATGCTGATGCCAGCCCCTCGTTCTGGTCCAACTATGCTCCGCAAATTGTGCGACGGGGCTGTACGAGGATCGCTCTGGGTGTGGTAGCGCTGGTCGCCGCTGGTTGTGGCTCGCAGAGCGGCTCGGGAGCCGGTAACCGCTCTGTTGGCGCCTCTGGCCACGCTCCCACCGCGGGGCGTCCTTCCAGCACCACGACCGCCACGTCGGCATCCACCGTGGCCACCCCGACTTGGATCACGCTGCCTGACAGCAACCCGGCGGACAACCAAAGCAACGGGGTGGCTCTCCTCATCGAGTCATCTGGTGGGCCCCTCGACGTCTACGGACTGACACCCGGCGGGTTCACCACACAGCTCACGCTGTCCATCCCCGGCGCCCAGATCGCGTACACCGCTGGCAGCGCGCAGCCACCATCGGAGACGGTCGGTACGTTCCCGGTCCTCACGGCCCCGACCGCCACACACCCTTATGGGACCGTCGTTGTCGTCGCCAGCGGCACCGTCACCCAGCAGGGACTGACCCCGGCCTCCACCATCGAGGCCCTGCAAGTCTACGACCCCCGGACCGGCAGCCGACTGTCCAGCATCCCGCTGCATCTGCCGCCCTCGGCCTCGCAGTTCGAGCCCGAGCAGGTCACTTCAACCGCAGTGGCCGGGATGCTCACCGAGCAGGACTCGTCCGGCCACACGACCGGATTCGTGCCGGCGGGGTTCTCGCTCGCCGACGCCCACCTCCTATGGAGCGGCCAGCCGGTGCCAGCGTCCGCCGGATCCAACGGGGGCCTCCTGTTCGTCTACCCCGACAACTCGGGCCAGGTGAACATCTCGGGCGGTCCCTCGGGTACCGATGAGTCGTCCTGTCAGATACGGGCTATCGACGCCACGAGCGGTCGCGTTCTCTACACCGTCTCGACGGCCACCTTCGGCTCGACGGACCCGTCGCAGTGCTTTGACCAGCAAGTCCCGGCCAGCTCTTACGGCCCCTCGAACATTACCGCCGTCAGATATGGCGTTCCCACGCCGGACCCTGCCACGACCGGCTGCGGATCGTGGCTGTTCGATACCAGAACCGGCGCCCCGCTGCCTTCACCGCCGGTCGCCCCGGGAACCTGCAGCTCTTCCTACGACGAGACCACCGGGCTAGTAGCCATCCAGGAGCTTGGAACCTCGCCTGACCTCACCTCGCCGACTGGGCCGGTGGTGGTCTTCCGGCCCGGAACGAACACGGTCGTGCGAACCTTGAACCAGCAGACGGTGAGCGGCGTGGGCTTCTCGTTGGTGTCCGCCTGCGACGGCCAGCTCCTCGGGACGACGTCGAGCCAAGACCTCACGGTTGACGAGGCGACCGGGAAGACCACGACGCTGTCGTGGAAGGCCGCTCCCACCGATTGCGGGCACGGCTGGGCGCTCGCAGAAGGACTCGCCACCACGGGCAACAACCCGGAGTACCTCTACCGCGGTGCGCCGCCAGTCCTGCAGGAGCTCGCCGGGGAGCCGTGACCGGCCGAGTCGTACGACACCATGGAACCGGACCGGCCAGGTCGGCGCCGAAGGCTGCGGGCGACACCGCAGGGTCGGCCGTGAGACGGTCCACCGACGAAGACGGTCGTTCCCTCCGCCGGGCGTCGAGCACTCAGGGGCTGTCGCGACCCGCCCTATCTCACCCACGAGGCTCAAGCTGAATGACATTGACCGGCAGAGAGGTAAATCGAGTGCCCTTGACAAAAATTACATCGGCTCTCCAGGGCCGAGTACGGCAATGGAGGGCGGCGGGGCCTTAACAGTTATTGGCCTTTTAAATGGCTGGATGCGGTAGTTCATCGTCAGTCGCCGGCCGCGCCAGCAACACCACCGGGGTGTCTAGCACCACCGCCTCCACGTCGCCACCGTCGTCTGTAGCCGCTGTGCCGACATGGAGGACGATCTCTGGCCATGTCGTCGCTGCCAGCACGACGGCGATACTGGTTAGCCCTCCCCAGTCGAGCACATGGAAGCTGATGGGGACCTCGGGCGGGTCTTCTCGCAGCCCGTCGCCGGGAGTTTCTGGGAGGACACTTACTTGTTTGGCTCAAAACTACACATGTAGTGCTTCTGCATCCCTTATCGAGCCGTCGGCCACCCACCCCGAGGGACAGACCGGCTTTTAGGCGTCGGTCGTTGGCGGACCATTCCTGCTCGGCTCCGGACCGCCCTGTGCGAACGTGATCGCTGCTTCGTGGTCCCCGGCTGCCAGGCTGACCGGCATTTGGAGATCCACCATCTCGACCCGATCGGCCATGGTGGGCCTACCAGCCTGGCTAATACGTGCCGGGTCTGTTCGTTCCATCACGATCAGAGCACCTATCGAGGGACTGCTCTTGGCGGCACCCATCCCTCCTGGCAATATCGGCCGCCACCCTCCGGCCCCACCTGACCGTGCCTCCCGAATGCATGTCGGACAGTGCCGATCCTTGCCGGGTGGGCCCTATCGGCGCGCCCTGCCACACGACCCAACCGACGGCCAGAACCAGCCGACGGCAGCCGGGGAGCGCGGAACGCTAGAACTCGACACCCGAGTCCGGTGCGCCCCGTCACCAATCGCCAGCTGTGCCAGTCGCCAGCCGTCCGGGCAGTCACCGCCGGCCATCCTGGTACAAGAAGCCCCTCGGGGCTTCTTGGAAGAGCCTTGGCCGTTCTCTCGTGGCAGTCCACGCCAGGGACGGGCACCGCGGTCGTGTCCGCGGTCGGGGGGTGGGCCCCTCCTCGAAACCCCTGCCTCGCCGTCGCGCCACATCTCAGAACTCGACGACGGGGTGACCCGTCGGTCTGTCTGGGGTCCTGCGCCGCGGTCACCGGGGCTACCCGAGTTTGGCTCGATCCAGATCGAATCGCTGAGGAACCTCCCGCGCCTCGGGCTCCGCTCCCTGGACGTCGAAGAGGACGCGGAAGCGTCGCGGCGCCTGTCGGCTCGGCTCTCAGTTGATCCCCAGGCCTATGGCGATGGCCAAGGCCCGGTCGAAAGTCATCAGCCGGGCGGTCCCAGTTGGCCACGACGACGGGCGAGCACCGATTGGGAAGCGTGAAGAGGTTGGCGCAGTTCACGGGGGCCGGACTGCCCGCCGCCTGAGGGGTGCTTGGAGAAACCAATAAGCCCGCCACCGGGCGCGTGGCGAGAAGGAGCTGGGATCGGTACGTTGCTCAACAGCTAAGCATCACCACCGAGTCCCGCTCGCCGAAACCGGTGGCCAAGAGCCCCTGCCGTACGGGTGGCGTCGACTAGCGCTGGCCAGGGGGGTCGCAGTTCCTGAGCGACGTCGGAGCACATCCAGTGCTACGGCGAGATCGGGTCAGCGGCGAGGCACGAACCTGCCCTCACCAAGTCGACATCCGGATCCGGGCAATCCGCAGATAGGAGATCAAAAATGAACGTGGGTATCCTGCTCGTCTTCCAGAACTGGCTGGAGGGGGTGACTGACGAAGAGGTGTTCAAGAGGGAGCTGGAGTTCGGCGTCATCGCCGAGGAGTACGGCTTCGACTCCGTTTGGTCGGCAGAGCACCATTTCGACGACTACTCGATGTGCCCGGACAACCTGCAGATCATGGCCTACCTGGCCGCTCGCACGAAGAACATCAAGCTGGGTACGGGGGCGGTGATCCTGCCCTGGAACGACCCGCTGCGCGTGGTCGAGAAGGCGACCATGCTCGACATGATGTCGAACGGCAGGGTGCTTCTCGGGATGGGCCGCGGCCTGGCCAAGATGGAGTACGAGGGCTTCCGGATCGACATGAACGAGTCCCGGCAGCGCTTCGACGAGGCGGCACCCATGATCATGAGGGGCCTGCGCGACGGCTACGTGGAAAACGACGGCCCGATGTACCCCCAGCCCAGGGTCACTGTACGCCCCGGGGCGAACAGTGGCCGCAGCTGGGACGGGCGGCTCTTCGGCGTTGCCATGTCGCCCGACTCGATCCCGGCAGTGGCCAAGCTCGGCGTGCAGCTGATGACTTTCATGCAGTACCCGTTCGAGACGCACGTTGAGGCCATCGAGCGGTGGAGAGGGCTGCACCGCGAGGAGCACGGCACGGAGCCGGGTCCCCCGCTCCTGCAGGACTTCATCTACTGTCATGAGGACGCCGACGAAGCCAAGCGCATAGCCACTGAGCACATCTCGCGCTATTTCCTGTCGGTCATCCGCCACTACGACTTCGCCGGATCGCACTGGCGTGACACCAAGGGCTACGAGGCCTACCAGGTGGGTGCCGACATGATCCGCGAGGCCGGCATGGAGGCCGCCGCGGGCGCCTACGTCGATGCCAACGTCTACGGTACGCCGGAGCAGATCGTCGAGAAGTACGCCGAGCGCCGTGAGATGGTCGGGGACTTCCTGGCCAACGGTGCCTTCGCTTTCGGTGGTCTGGCGCTCGACAAGGCAGAGGCCAGCCTGCGGCTCTTCGGCGAGAAGGTCGTTCCCGAGCTCCACAAGATGAAGAGCGGGGTCGCGGCCGGCGTGTGACCTGCCGGACCGGTGCCGGCGCCTGACCCCTGGGGCGCCGGCACCGGCAGCGACTGGGTCGCCTCCGGAGCATGCGTCACCGGCCGTGGCCGTGCAGCGTCCCCGGCGCCGGCGCTATGCTCCGCGCAGCTGTCTGACCTGTCGGGTCCCCGGAGGGATGGGACCGGTCCCGAAGGCGCACGGAAGGGGACCGGGACGTACTGAGGGGGATGGAAGGCATGCTCACAGCTCCAGTAGCGGTAGCGGAGGTGGCCACCGGCGAGGTCGCCGGGGGGCTGGGCGGCGTAGAGCGCTATGTCGAGATCCTGGACGCCTTCAAGGAGGTCGCCAGGGTCGCGTCCGGCGTCGGCACGCCCGACCGCCTCGACCGGCTGCTCAAGCTGGTCGGCCAGCGTATATGCGAGTTGATCTCGGTCCGGCGCTGCTCGGTCTACCTGAGTACCGAAGACGGGACCGGTCTGTTCCGCGGCAGGGCTGGCTATTGCACGCTCGAAGAGATCGACAGCCGGGTCCGCAGGCTCGTGTCCGGCGTCGAGGGCGACGACTTCACCCACCAAATCGTGGAGTACAAGCGGCCAGTCCTGGTCACAGACGCCTGCCACGACCCTCGTACGATTCGCCGCACGATGCAGCAGTGGGGTGTGCGCGACATGCTCGGCGTTCCTTTGGTCGTGGCCGAAGACGTCATCGGAATCATTTATATCGACAACCTGGGAAACGAGCACCAGTACACCGAAGAGGAAATCCAGGTCACCCAGACGTTCGCCAGCCTGGCGGCGTTGGCCATCCGTCAGGCGTCGTTGTTCTCTCGCCTGTATCACCGTGCCGCGGTCATCGACCAGCAGCGCCGGAGCCTCCACCAGGTGGCCGCGGCCCACGAGCGCCTCACCCACGCAGTCCTATCGGGGATGGACCTGGATGCCATCGTAGAGATGGTCGCCACCATCCTCGGCAAGCCCGTGCTGGCCTTCAACGACCGATTCGAGTTGATGGCCAAAGGCGCTCCCGCGTCGATCGACATCGAGGCCACGGTGCAGGCAGGTGGAGTCGTGCGCGACCCGGTCAAGCTGGCTTCGATTTGGCGGTCGGTCGACCCGGCGAGCCCCTCGGTCATGATCCCGCCCTCCGCCGACGCTGGCGGCGGCTTCTCCTGGCGCCAGCTTGTTTGCCCGATGGTCGTCGATGGCCGCACCGCTGGATACCTCGCCGTGTTCGAGGTGGGATCCCCGTTCGGGACGATTGACGCCAAGGTGGGTGAACAGGGGGCCACGGTGCTCACCTTGAAGCTCCTCAATGAGTTCCGCCAGATCGAGGAGCGAGAGCAGGCCGGCGAAGAGTTCCTGAGCGACCTCCTCGACGGCCGACGCGACCTCGTCTTGCTGAGGCGCCGCGCCCGGGTCCTCGGCTTGGACCTCGACCAGCCCCATGTGCTGGTGCGAGTCGGCGTAGCGACCGACGAGACGGTCGCTCCAGGGGCCAAGGTCGACCGGCGCAACGACCTGGACAAGCGCATGGCACGCGAGCTCGGGCTACGAGACGTCATCGCCGCCCGAGTGCCGGCGGCCCACGTACTGCTGGTGCCGCTGAGCGGTGACAACGAAATGGCCGCGGTCAGGCGAGTTCGCACTGCGCTCCTGACCGCCACGTCGGCGTCGCCCGCTCAGAAGGGCGTCGCTGCAGTCATCTCGACGGTGTGCCGGAACACCGAGGAGTATCCGCGAGCCAACAGAGAGATCCGCTCCCTGTTCGAGACGCTGGAGCAGCTCGGGCACGGCGGGCGAGTGGTCATGGCGGCAGAGCTCGGAGTGTTCCGCCTGCTGGCGATGTCGACCCCGCACCAAGACGCCGTGACCTTTGCACGCGACCTCCTCGCCCCCCTGCTGGCCTATGACGACGCAGCCGGGGCGGCTCTCGCCGACACTCTCAGGGCATTTCTCGAGCACGGATGCCAGATTCGGACCACGGCCAAGGCCCTGGGCGTGCACGAGAACACCATCCGCTACCGCCTGAGCAGGATCCGGGAGATATCGTCGTTCGATCCGGCGCAGATCGGCAGCCTGCTCGACCTGCGCTTCGCTTTCCAGATCCTGGAGTTCTGCGGTGCGCTGGATCCCCCACGCACGGAGGGCGAGGCGGTGGACCCGTCCGGGCTGCTTTTGGGAGAGTCCACAAAGGCGCTGGGCCCAGCAGGCGCGGCCGCCCCCGATCCCGCTGAAGAATAGGCCGCTCACGCGCGAAACCCAAGGAGGTGGCCGGTGGCACGTCTGGTCGTTGAGGCTGATCGAGAGATCTACTACGAGCGCTATAACATCGGGGGCGGCCGACCCGTGATGCTGATCCACGGATGGGGCATGAGCGTGCGGTTGTGGGACTCGGTCCTACCGGCGCTCTTGGCTAACGGCAACGAGGTCGTGTCGTTCGATCACCGGTGCTGCGGGTCGTCGGACAAGGACTTCGACGACGTGTCGATCGATGCCATCGCCGCCGACGCCGTGCGCCTCGCCACCAAACTCGACCTTCGGGGCATCGCCGTGAACGGATGGTCGCTCGGCGGGGCAGTGGCGGTGGCCGCCGCTGCCGGCCTGGGCGACCGCGCCGCCTGCCTGGTGTCGACCGGAGGCGCCACCCCCCGCTACGTCAAGGGAGATGGCTGGGATCACGGCGGAACGCTCGACGTGGTACAGCAGACGATCGGCGCACTGCGCACCGGTCGTGCCGGCTTCCTCCACGCCCTGGCCGAAGGCGTTTGTCACGCCGACGTGGGCGCTTCCGTGGTCGAGTGGATGTGGCAGATCTTCATGCAGGCCAGCCCCAGGGCGGACGAGTCCCTGCTCAACCTGGCCGAGATCGACCAACGCGGCACCGTCGAAGGACTGCAGATCCCGGCCCTGGTCATGTGCGGCGACCACGACGCCATCGTGGACCCCGAGATCGGGGCCGCCTGCGCGCGCATGTTCGCCGATGGCAAATTGGTGAGGTTCGCGGGAAGCGGGCATGCTCCCTTCCTCGAAGAGCAGGACAAGTACTGCTCAGAGCTGGTCGACTTCATCAACTCGATCGGCTGACCCCGCAGCCAACCACCTTGATCACACCTGTACGGAGGTATTGCTGTGGAACCCGACAAGCTAAGCGCAATCGTCGACCGGACTGAGATCGTGGACGTGATGACCCGATACTCCACGGCGCTCGATTCGCGGCGGTGGGATCTGCTCGAGGAGGTCTTTGCCCCCGACGGAGTGGCTGAGTTCGGCAGTCTGGGGGGCCGTCACGAGGGGCCGGGCGCCATCGCCGCCTTCGTGCAGACGGTCCTGGGCGGCCTCGATGCCAGCCAGCACCTGCTCGGCAATCAGGTCGTCCGCCTGGATGGGGACCGGGCCGACGCCACCTGTTACTTCCAGGCCCAGCACATGCTGGTCAGCGCCAATGGCGGCAACACCTACCTGGTCGGGGGCACCTACGACGACGAGTTCGTCCGCACGCCGTCGGGCTGGCGCATAGCGCTCCGCCGCCTGACACCGACATGGTACGACGGGAACGCCGGTGTCTTTGTCGAGGCGGCCGGCCGCCTCGCCGAGCAACAAGCCTGATCCCGATGGTGCCTGACGGCAGCGGGGAGGACGGCGACCCGCACGCCGGGCTCCGGGTCTGGTTGCTCGAGCACGCGTCGACCGGGCCCGTAGAGCGCATCGAACAACTGGTAGGTGGCAACTCCAATGCCACCTACCAGGTGGTGGCGCAGGGGGGCAGGTTCATCGTTCGCCGGCCGCCGCTGCACGCGATGTCCGCCTCGGCGCACAGTATGGACCGTGAGCACCGGGTGCTCTGCGCTCTCGCTGGCACGGACGTGCCTGTGCCTGCGGCCCTGGCCATATGTACCGACCCGACGGTGTTCGGGGCCCCCTTCGTCGTCATGAGCGAAGTCCTGGGAGTGCCGCTCAGTGACCATCTCCCCGAGACTTACGGACCCGATGCCGTGACGAGGCTCGGTCATCAAATGGTCGACGCGTTGGCATCGCTCCACGGCGTTGACTGGGAGGCGGCGGGCCTGACGGGGTTCGGCCGACCATCGGGATTCCTGGAAAGGCAGGTGACGCGATGGCGTTCGCAGTTCCAGAGCTACGCCGTACGGGACCTGCCGGTCTTCGAGGCCGTCGCCGGATGGCTCGAGCAGAACCTGCCCGCGGCACCGCAACGCCCCGGCCTCCTCCACGGAGACTTCCACCTGGACAACTGTCTGTGGTCCACCGAAGCGCCCGAGCTCATGGCCGTGATCGACTGGGAGCTGTCTACCATCGGCGACCCGCTCGTGGATCTCGGCTTGTGCTTGGCACTCTGGGGCCATCGCCCAGTGCCGGTGCCGGCGCTGGCACGCATCCAGGCTGTGTCCCGAGTCCCGGGCGCACCGAGCGTGGAAGAGCTTGCCGAGCGATACGCGCAGCGGGCCGGGCGCCCAGTCACTCATCTACCGTTTTACCGGGTGCTGGCCCTCTGGAAGCTGGCAGCAATCCTCGAGGGCGCCTACGCCCAGCATGTCGGTGGCCAGCTCGACAGTGAGTACGCGCGGAGCCTGCGAGCCGATGTGCCGACCCTGCTCGACGAGGCGGCGGCACACGCTGGGGTCGCTGCGCCCTGATCCCCGCGCAGTTCCACTGGCCCTGCTCTGTCCGTGGCCCTAGGTGCCTTGCGCCGGCTGGGCTCGGCTCCTGCCTAAGGCCAGATGACCCGGAACGGCTCCGTGACCATGCCGGCGGAACTGGACAGAGCGGTCTCGGCGGCGAGAACACGGGCCAGTTCCTCACCTGGCGCGGAGCACCAAGCGCTGTCGTAGGCCGCCATCGACGGCCACGACAGCTCTACTACGGCGTCGAACGGCTGGTCCGCCTGGTAAAGATCGCCCGTAGACAAGGCGATCGAAAGCCCTTCGATGCCGGGAAGTGCTAGCGCCGCGTCGGCCAGGACGGCAGGCGGCCAGGGGCTGTCCGATTGCGGGCTCGCCAGTAGCAGCATCACCTTGACCTCCGGCGTGTCAGCCGAGAGGACGGGGCCACGCTGGAGAACCTGCTCATCGCAGAACATGAACGAGAGCCGGCTCTGGTCAATGAAGTTGGGTTCGTCAGCGCCGGCGCCGTTTATGTAGTTCGGGTCGTCACCCATACCGGCGGCGGTCGCCAAGTCGTCGAACCAAACCTCGGCGATGCCCTCATATTCTGCCTCGGGCAAGCCGGCCGGGGCGGACCGCAGGGCGTGGCTCTGTACGTAACGCCGGATGGTGGTGATCCTCGTGGCCAGCGGCGCGTGGACGTCGCGCCAGTGGCTGTGAAACTTCTCGACCGCCACGTCGGGACGGCGGGGGATGAGGGCATACACCTTGACCACGGCGTCCTCCTAGTGGGTCACGCGTCCAGGTCCCGCCACCGTAGGACGGGCTGGTCCCCCGATGACGCCCTGGCCGAATGCCTCTTGGCGATGACGACAAACGTCCGGGTGATGAGGTTTGCCTCGAAGTCGCTGCCCGGATGCAATAGGGGAGCTTACTTCCACGCAGTCGGTCGAGACCGGAGGTGCCGATGCACAGCGCGCTCGCGCCACCGGGATGGCGCGCTGACGCTTACAACCGCCAGGCCAATCGCATTCGCTGGCCCGGGCGCCCGGCCCCGTGCGGCTGTGTCACTGCCTGGCTGGCTCGCGCGCCTGCGAGCGCCGTCTGGATGACACCTGGTTTCGCCTGCCGTGGGGGGCGCGAACAGAGCGAGGGAATGGAAGCTGTGCCAAATGAAATAGTGATGAGGTCGACGGCGGCCCGGCCGCAGCATCACTGCCGACGCCTAGCGAGGCGGCCGTGACCCAGGACTTGAAGCGACTCAGCGGTGGAGGGGTGGTCGATGTCCCCGCCGCGCTCTACATCGCGCGCGCCGCGCTCGGGCCGCAGGTCGAGGATGTGTCCGACGTCCGGCGCTTGACCGGCGGCGCCTCGCGCGAAACCTGGTCCTTCGACGCTCGCTGCGCCCGCGGACCGTCGATCGGGCTCATCTTGCAGGTGGAGCGCGCCGCCGCCGTCAACGGTGGAGGCACGATGGCGCTCGAAGCGGCCGCCCAGCGGGCGGCACGTGTCGCCGGCGTGCCGGTGCCCAAGGTGCTACTGGAAGGTGACGGCGAGCCGCTCGGCCGGCCCTTCCTGCTCCTGGACCGCTTGGTCGGCGAGACGATTCCCCGGCGCGTGCTGCGTTCGGCTGAGCTGAGCCTGGCCCGCCGGAGATTCGCCGGCGAGTCTGGCCTGCTGCTCGGACGGATTCATACCATCAGACCCGACGACGTCCCGGGCATCGATTTCTCGGACCCAGTCGAGCGTTACGCGGATGCCCTGCATCGGTTGCCGGCCGCCTACCCTGCGCTGGAGCTGGCCTTTCGATGGCTCGACCAGCATCGACTTGCGCCTGCCGCTCCCGTAGTGCTCCACGGGGACTTCCGTCTCGGGAACCTGCTGTTCGGGCCTAAGGGAATCAGCGGTGTGCTCGACTGGGAGCTGTGCCACATGGGAGACCCCGCTGAGGACCTCGCGTGGCTTTGCGTGCGATCCTGGCGATTCGGTTCGGTGCTGCCCGTCGGCGGTCTGGCCCAGCGCGCGGACTTGTATCAGGCTTACGAGGACAGGACGGGGCGGGCCGTGGACCCAGAGCGGATCCACTGGTGGGAGGTGTTCGGCAACGTGAAGTGGGCGGTGATCTGCGCGCTGCAAGCCCAGGCTCATCGCGATGGCCACGTGCGGTCGGTCGAGCTCTTGACTCTCGGCCGAAGGGTGGCAGAGGTGGAACGCGAGCTGCTCGGTCTGATGCGGTGAGAGAGGGTGAGGAGATGCCATACGGTCCACCGGCAATGCGAGAGCTGATCGTCGGCGTCCGGGAGTTCCTCACCGAGGAGGTCGTCCCGACGGTGGAGGAGCCCCTGCGTTACCACGTCCGCGTAGCCATTGGCGCGTTGGCCCTGGTTGTGCGCGAGCTGGAACTTGCATCCTCCTACACCCACGCCCACGGTGAGCGGCTGCGCTCCCTGGGGCTGAGCTCCGACGCAGAACTGGCCCAGGCGATTCGCGCCGGGATGTTCGACGACCGCTTTCACGCTCTGCGCCGGATGTTGACAACCGACGCGACCGAGCGCGTCGCGGTGTCGAACCCGACGGAGTTGGTGGCCAGGAACGACGGCTGAAGGGCGGCGAACCCACATGCTCGACCCCCTCGAGGGCCGCCAGTTTGGTTGGGGAAACGGACAACGCCATCGGCGCACTCGCTACCGGGCGACGCCCAGATCCAAGAGTATGGGTGTCGATAGCGGCGGCATCGAAGATCTCGATAGCGGCTATTTGCTTCGGAGGAGGATCTCACTATGCGTTTAGAGGGCAAGGTCGCCATCATCACGGGCGCGGCCCAAGGCATCGGGCAGGGCTGCGCCCTCCGCATGGCGGCGGAGGGAGCATCGGTGGTATGCGCCGACATCCGGGGAGACGACGCGACGGCTAACAAGATCGTCGCAAACGGTGGTAACGCAGTGCACGTGACCATGGATGTGCGCAGCGCACCTGACTGGGAACGCACCGTTTCGACCGCCATTGAGCGATTCGGTCCCGTCGATCTACTCGGCAACGTCGCCGGTGTGGTGAACACGATCTCCGAAGACACGGTTGTCGGGCTCACCGAAGAGGGGTGGAGCTTCGTCCTCGACAGTGATCTGAAGGGCACGTGGCTCGGAATGCGCGCAGTGATCCCCGGCATGATCGAAAATGGCGGGGGCCGGATCGTGAACATTTCCAGCCTGGCGGCGCTCGTCGGCCTTCCCAACCTGGCCTCGTACTCGGCGGCCAAGGGAGGGGTGATCGCTCTGACCCAGCAGGCCGCCCTCGAGTACGCCCCCCACAACGTACTGGTCAACGCCATCTGCCCGGGGACGATAGACACGCCGATCCTCGCTGACATCACGGAGCAGCAGCGCAAGGAGAACACCCAGGCGCACATGCTCAAGCGCCTCGGGACCCCCGCTGACATAGCCGGTACCATGTGCCACTTCTTCTCCGCCGACGGCTCTTTTTTGACTGGTCTCACCTATCCGGTGGACGGCGGTTGGTCGGTGAACGGTAGATCCTACTGAGCGGCTGACGCGGGACCTCACCCGAGCCGGGTTTGTCGAGCGCGGGGAGTGGCACGGACTGACGACACAGGAGCGAGAGTGAGCTGGGACTTCGAAACCGACGACGCCTTCCAGGCCGAGCTCGCTTGGATCGACGACTTCGTGCGGGAGGAGATCGAGCCGGTCGACCGGATCGTCCGAGACCCCTACGACGTGGGCGACCCCGTTCGCAAAGCGCTGATCCGACCGCTGCAGGATGTGGTCAAGCAGAGGGGCCTGTGGGCCTGCCATCTGAGCCCCCGCCTCGGGGGGCGCGGTTACGGCCAGCTGAAGCTCGCGCTCATGAACGAGGTGCTCGGCCGGTCCATCTGCGGGCCGGTCGTCTTCGGTTGCCAGGCGCCCGACTCCGGCAATGCGGAGATCCTCGCCCACTTCGGCACCGAAGACCTGAAGCGCCGATATCTCGACCCGCTGCTGGCCGGCGACATAGTGTCCTGCTTTTCCATGACCGAGCCGCAGGGGGGTACTGACCCGACCCTGTTCGAGACCAGCGCAGTGCTCGACGGCGACGAGTGGGTGGTGAACGGCGAGAAGTGGTTCTCCTCCAATGCTCGCTACGCGGCGTTCTTGATCGTGATGGTCGTCACCGAACCCGACGCAGTGCCGCACCACCGGCTGTCAGCGCTGGTTGTCCCGTCGGCCACGGCGGGAGTGGAGATCGTCCGGAATGTCGGAGCGCCGGGTGAGCCGCTCGGCGAGGGCACGCATGCCTATATCCGCTACACCGATGTCAGAGTGCCGAAGGACCATCTGCTCGGTGACCGTGGCCAGGGCTTCGTTGTCGCGCAGACTCGGCTGGGCGGCGGCCGTATCCACCACGCCATGCGCACACTCGCCCGGATCCGCTGGGCGCTCGACACCATGTGCGAGAGGGCGCTTTCGCGCACCACAACGGGCGGGGAGCGCCTCGCCTCCCAGCAGTTCGTGCAGCAGATGATCGCCGACTCCTGGATAGAGATAGAGCAGTTCCGGCTCCTCGTGCTCCAGACGGCGTGGAAGATCGACCGCTACGATGATTACAAGCGTGTCCGCGGTGATATCTCCGCGGTCAAGGCCGCCATGCCGAAGGTGTACCACGATGTAGCCGCACGAGCCCTCCAGCTCCACGGGTCCCTGGGCGTGTCCAACGAGCTTCCCTTCGGGGACATGGTGCTCGACTCCTTCCGCATGGGGCTCGCCGACGGAGCCACAGAGGTCCACAAGGTGACGCTGGCCCGCCAGGTGCTCAGCCGGCACGTGCCGACCGACGACCTCTTTCCCGCCTATCACCTTCCGCGAGTGGAGGCACAAGCCCGTCGCCAGCTCGCTCCGGTGCTCGCTGCCCTCCAAGAGGACCCATGAGCGGTGCCAGTACACGATCCGGCGGCGGTTCCGGGCGGAGGACCACACGCCGGCAATGACACCATGAGCAGCATGGCAAGCCGGGAGGGCGACGAGCCCGGCCGTGACTTGCCGCTCGAGGGACGGGTGGCGTTGGTGACCGGCGCGACCCGGGGTCTCGGCCTAGAAATCGTGACGGCTGTCGCGCGGGCCGGGGCCGACGTGGTCGTCGCCAGCCGCCGGCAGGAGGCCTGCGACGATGTGGCGGAGGTACTCCGCCGCAGCACCGGGCGGCGGGCAGTGGGTCGTTCCTGTCACGTCGGCCACTGGGACGAGTTGGGCTGCCTCGTTGAGGCCGTCTACGGGGAGTTCGGACGCCTCGATGTACTGGTTAACAATGCTGGCATGTCGCCGCGTTACCCCTCGTTGTCGACCATCAGCGAGGACCTGTACGACAAGGTCTTCGCCGTGAACCTGAAAGGTCCTTTCCGGCTCGGCGCTCTAGCCGGGGAGAGGATGCGAGACGCCGGAGGCGGTGTCATCCTGAATGTCAGCAGCGTGGCGGCTGTCCGGCCGAGCCCCGAGTCCCTGCCGTACGCGGCAGCCAAAGCGGGCCTCAACGCGGTAACCCTTGGTCTGGCTGCCGCCTATGGGCCGACCGTCCGGGTCAACGCCATCATGGCTGGCCCCTTCCGCACCGACATCTCGGCGGCATGGGACGAGGCATTCCTCGACCGCGTCCGCACTTACCCGTTGGAGCGGATAGGGGAGCCCCGTGAAATCGTCGGGGCCGCCCTCTTTTTGATGACTGAGGCCTCAGCGTTCGTCACCGGTACCGTGCTGCCAGTAGACGGTGGCATGACTGCCACGCCTGTATAGGGCCTTTTGTGGAACGGCACCTACCGTTGCCCTTGCGCCAGTCAGCACAAGCACTGTGGAAGTCAACAACTCGGTGCCGGCGACCTCTTGCCGCGCCAGCAGGTCATCCGTAACGTTCATGGATACACCGCTCGACCCGCCGACACGGTGACGTGACCGGTTATGCCGCAGCGTTGGGGGCGCCATATGACACCGACACCCAAGGTCGGGGAGCTTCGCCGTCGATGATACGAGTGGCCCTAGTTCGAGATCAATCAACCCAAATGGGGGAGCAGAAGTGAACCTGAAGCAAGTGTTGCGTTCCGGTATGAGGGCGCGCCGTCTGATGGTCGGCTTGGCTGCCGTCAGCTTGCTGGCGGCGGCATGCGGGAGCTCGTCGTCCGGCTCTGCGCCGGCCGCCACAGCCGGCAGCAGCGGCAGCAGTGGCAGCAGCGGCAGCTCAGCGGCCAATAAGAGCCCGATCGTCATCGGCGGCCTTGAGGGGACCGCAGCGGAGGGGGGCATCAACTTCATCGACGGGATGAAGGTTGCCGCTAGCGTTCTCAACGCCGCTGGTGGGGTTGACGGCCACCCGATCAAGCTCCTCACGATTTCCACTGGTGGTACACCGCAGGGCGCGGTGTCGGCCTACCAGCAAGCTGCCTCAGAGGGAGCGATCGGTACCTTCCTGGGGGCGGCGGGCGGAATTGCCATCCGCAACCAGGCGCCGACCACGAAGGTGGCTGCCATCATCGCCGACGGTGTGCAGACCGACTTCGCCCCGGCCCGTCCCTACGTGTTCGCCAACAGCCAGGGCACGGCCTTCGCGTCGTCATCCCTCGACTACGGCGTCCAGATCCAACACATGAAGTCCGTGGCCGTGCTGTCCTACACAGGAGATGACTTTTCCGAGCAGGTGCCGGGCTACATCCAGAGCGGTTGCAAGGCGCTCGGCTGCAAGGTCACCGTGAGCGAGACGGCGCCCTACAGCGCGTCGCAAGCGCAGCTCGTGCCCTTGCTGGAGCAGATGAAGGCGTCGAACCCAGACGGCTACTACATCGAGGGTCTCAACCCGAGCGCCTTCGCCGCCGCCAAGCAGCTCGGAATGTTCAACAAGCCGGTACTCTCCGAGCAGTACCTGACCGTCCCGCAGATCGCCCAGGCGTGCGGCAGCAACTGCGACGGCGTCGTGTTCGCCGGTGAGAAGTGCGCTGCCACCAGCCTGCTCCCATCGTCTGACCCGCTCAAGGCTGCCTGTGATACTTACAAGCAGCAGTTCGCGGGGGTGTTCCCGGGACAGCCATTCCCGAACTTCAGCATTTATGGGGCTCAAGCTGTCAATGTGCTGGCCGATGCCGCCGGTGCCCTGCTGAAGGCCGGCAAGGCAGTCAACGCCGCCAATGTGAATACCCAACTCGAAAATCTGCACGGGGTGAACACGCTGCTCGGAGTCGTCAACAGCTCGCCGACCAACCATCTGATCACGGGCAGCTTCCAGAGCACCTTCGTGATGCTCACGATCCAGGGTGTGGCGAGCGACGGTACCGCCACCTACGCCATCGCCCCTAACACCACCGCCGCGGCGGGGGCACCCAACCCGAGCAACGAGTAGCGGCCAACACCCCGGATCAATGGCAACAGGCCGGCTGGGGATACCCAGCCGGCCTGTTGCAAATGGACGACGCAACGCGTCGTGAAGCCCCTCGCTCCTCACGCCGAGCTCCAGGAGAGCCATCGACATGCCCTCATTCACTGAATGGATTCTCTTCATAGGATCGGGCCTCAGCAGCGGCTGCGTCTACGCCGTGGTCGGCTTGGGGTTCGTCCTGGTGGCCAGAGTCACGGGCATTTTCAACTTTGCCCAGGGTGCCTACGTCATGCTCGGGGCCGTCGTGTACGCCGGCGAGCGGGTGGCCGGCCTGGGAGCTGTGCCCGCCGTAGCGCTGGCGCTGGCTGCCCCCACCGCTGCGGCCGGCGTGCAGGTCCTGCTGATGCGCAACGACGAGGACGGGGACGGCGGCTTCGGGACCGCCATCGCCACCCTCGGTTACTCGATCGTCCTGGAGGGGTTCGCACTGTGGATCTGGGGTGAGTACCCGATTCCCGCACCAGCTCTCCTCAAGGGCACGATCACCATCGGCCAAGCACCGCTGCCCACTGAGGAGCTACTGGTCGTCCTGCTCACAGTGGTGGCGCTGGCGGTCATCGGCGCCGGCCTGCGCTACACCACGGTCGGCAAGGCCATGCAAGCTACGGCCATCAACCGTACGGCAGCCCGGCTGTCGGGGATCTCGACCAGGCGCCTGTCGGTGATCTCGTTCCTCGTCGCTGGTTTGCTCGGCGGGATGCTCGGCGTGGGCAGCGCGTCGGTCAGCACCGTCACCTACCAGGCCGGCCTCACCACCGGCATCGTAGGGTTCATCGCGGCGGCCCTCGGTGAGTTCCGCTACCCCGTCCGCACCGTCGTGGGTGGCCTTGCGCTCGGCGTCGTCGGCTCGATTCTGAGCGGCACGGTGTCGTCGACCTACAGCGAAGTGATCGTTTACGGCATCCTCATCGTTTGGGTCGCCGGCCGGTCTCTTCGCAACGCCGACTTCCGCGGATGGATAGCAGGGGTCCTGCGATCCAAGCCGCGCTCGACCACGGCGCCGTCTACGGCGTCGGTCCGGGTTGACTTGGAAGCGACCGCCGTCGTGGCGGACCGGGTCGGCGGCCAGCCCAAGCCGTACGCGGTCGGTGGAATGGGCGATTCGGGGCACAGGTACTCAGCCGTCCTGAGTCGGCTGCCTCGCGCCGTGTCTCCAGGTCGGGTGCTCCTCATGGCGCTACTGGCCTTCGGGATCATGTTGCCTCTGGTCGACACCAACCGCATCTTCGACCAGACAGCCGTGTTCGCGCTGCTGGCAGCTTTGGGTGCCACCGGGCTGGTGCTCCTTATGGGACTGGGTGGTCAGCTCAGCCTGGGACAAGGCATGTTCTACTTGCTGGGCGGCTACTGCTTCGCCCTGTTGGTGGCCTCGCACGGCTGGAACGAGTGGCTAGCGGTCCTCGTCGCCATTGTGGTCAGTGCAGTTGTGGGTCTCGCCATCGGCCTTCTGTGCCTGCGGCTCGAAGGCATCAACCTCGCGCTAGTCACCTTGGCGGCCGACCTCGCCGCGATCACCGTGGTGACCAACTTCACGTCGCTGACAGGTGGCTCACTGGGCACCAGCGCGCTCAGCAACGCACAGCCCATCCAGCCGCTGGCCGCCTTCGGCGTCACGATCGGGCAAGGCAAAATGTTCTACTACCTGCTGCTGGCCTTCACGGTGCTGGTAGTGCTCGCCGCCCGCAACTTCGCCAAGTCGGGCATCGGCCGGGCGCTTCGGGCCGTGGGGTCGGATGAGCCTGCCGCGGAGGGCGTGGGAATACCCCCGGTCCGGGTGAAGCTCGTGGCGTTCGTGTCCTCGGCCGCGCTGGCGGGCATCGCCGGCGCCCTGTGGGCCTACTACCTGCTGGCCGCCGACCCGGGCCAATGGGGACTGACCGTGAGCATCAACCTGATCGTCTACATCGTCGTCGGTGGCGTCACCTCGGTGTACGGCGGGCTTATAGGAGCATGCGTGGTGTCTCTGGCGAGCTATATCGCTGTCAGCAATGTGGCTCCGGGCAGCCCGTTCGGCAGTGCAGTCACCCTTTTCATCTCCGGCGGACTCCTGATTGCCGTGCTCCGGTTCGCTCCTGCCGGCCTCATCGACGGATTGCAGCGCCTGGGCGGACGGATCGGGAGGTTGTCGCCGGCGCTCGAGCGGGTACTGGTCGGCCGCGTCGGTGCAGGCGGTTCGGTGGTCGCCTCTTTCGCCGGTGGGGCCGGGCCGACCGGCGCGGCGCCGGAGGCCCTACACCGTCCCGTCCAGGCCGCCCCCGTCCCACGCCCACCGTCGCCACGTCCCATCGGGCGGCTCTGCGCAGCCCCAATCGTCGCTGTCACTGGGGCGACCAAGACCTTCGGCGGCGTAGCCGCCCTGTTGGAGGTATCGCTCGAGGTGATGCCCGGCGAGGTCCTCGCCCTGATCGGTCCGAATGGCGCAGGGAAGTCCACCCTGATCAACGTGGCGTCGGGATACATGGTGCCCGACGCCGGGGAGATCTCAGTGGGCGGCCGTGCCGTCAGCAGTCTCAACCCCCGGGAGATGAGTGAGCGGGGCGTGGTCCGTACCTTCCAGACTCCGCGAACGTTCGGGGACATGACGGCGCTGGACGCTGTCACCCTCGCCGTCGAGTCGAGCCGGTCCTTCGGCGTCCTACGGGCCGTCGTCCGCTGGCCGAGGCTGGTGCACCATGAGCGCCGGGCGCAGCTCCTCGCCACCAAATTGCTCAACAGCCTCGAGATTGTCGACGTGCATCGGCGCATCGATTCGCTCCCGACGGGCCAGCAGCGCCTGGTCGACGTGGCCCGAGCCATGGCCAAGCAACCGGCGTGCCTAATGCTTGACGAACCAGCAGCCGGGCTGAACGACCACGAAACAGCCAAGCTGGGGCAGGTCCTGAGCGACCTAGCCTGGCAGGGCCTCGGAATCCTCCTCGTCGAGCACGACATGGACTTGGTGACGGCGATCGCTGACCGGGTGGTAGTGCTCGACCAGGGCCGGCTGCTCACGCAGGGAACGCCCGAGGACGTGATGCGCGAAGAATCCGTGCTCTTGGCGTACCTGGGGGAGGGATGACCATGACGGGCTCCCGACTCGCGCTCTTGGCCACGCCCACAAGGAGGGAATTGTGACCGAACCATGAGTGAACCGCTTCTGGAGGTGACCGGCATCTCGGCCGGATACGGTGCCATCGGCGTTCTCAGGGACGTGACGGTGAAGGTGGAGCGGGGGACCCTGACAGCCATACTCGGCCCTAACGGTGCCGGCAAGAGCACCCTGTTCAAGGCCATCCTCGGCTTGGTCAAGGTGACGGCAGGTACTGTCTCCTACAAGGGGTCGGTGGTGGATCGAGCCGATACCGCGGGATTGGTGCGTTCCGGGCTCAGCCTTGTCCCCGAGGGACGGGCGCTCTTTCCGTCCATGACGGTGAGCGACAACCTCTTGCTCGGCGCCTATCCCCACCGGCGGGACCGGGCGGGCTACCGCAAGGACCTGGAGTCGGTCCTGGAGCTGTTCCCGCCGCTGGTGTCGAAGCTGCGGGCCCCGGCCAGCTCCCTCTCCGGCGGCCAGCAGCAGATGCTTGCGATTGGCCGCGCCCTAATGGGGCGGCCCGAGGTGTTGCTACTCGACGAGCCGTCCCTGGGGCTGGCACCCATCGTCTTTCAGCAGGTCGTACGCAGCCTCGATCAGCTCCGGACGCAGGGCCGGACCATAGTGCTGGCCGAGCAGAACGTCCGCACCGCGGTCAAGTACGCCGACCGTGTCTTCCTGATGCGCAACGGGACGGTGATCGAGGAGGGGGATGCAGCATCCTTCGCTGATCTCGGTGACCATGGCATTGGCTACTTGGCGGGCCACCGTGGCGCGTGACCTTACGACGGTTCGCCGATCAACGGCCAGGCGCCCAAGCGGTCCTGGAAAGGTCTACAACCGTCGAGCGCTGCCCGCTGGGAAGCCGCTGGAGGGGGGCGTACGGTCGTGGTCAGGTTGGCAGCGGCGGCGAACCACTCGAAAAGTCGGATCGTTCACGTCAGCACTCTCGCTACGGACAGGAGACATGAGATGCCAGGACGTCTAGATGGAAGGGTCGCCCTCATCACCGGAGCCGGCCGGGGCCAGGGACGCGAGCACGCCCGCGTGCTCGCGTCGGAGGGTGCCAGCATCATCGCCGTCGACATCGGCAAGCAGATCGACACGGTCTCCTACCCGCTGGCCACGCCGGAAGACCTCGAGGAAACAGCCCGGATCGTCGAAGGGTGCGGCACGACAGCATTCGTTCGAACCGTCGACGTGCGCGATATTGACGGCCTCGCCCTCGCCGTGAACGACGGTGTCGCCGCTCTCGGCCGGCTCGACATTGTCTGCGCCAACGCCGGCATCTGCTCGCTCGGTACGACAATGGAGATGTCGCCGGCAACATGGCATGACATGATCGACGTAAATCTCACCGGTGTATGGAACACGTGCAAGGTGGCGATTCCCTCACTCGTGGCAAACCCCCGGGGCGGGTCCATCGTGATCACCAGCTCCGTGGCCGGCTTGAAAGGGATGGCCAACATCGGTCACTACGTGGCCGCCAAGCATGGTGTCGTAGGACTGATGCGCACCCTGGTCAACGAACTTGGCCCCCACAACATCCGCGTCAACACGGTCCACCCGACGAACGTGGACACCCCGATGATCCAAAACGACGCCATTCGTGCCCTCTACCTGCCGGACGACCCCGACCGGACCCGTGAGAAGTTTGCGGCCGCGTCCCAGGAGGCACTGAGCCTGCTGCCGGTGCCGTGGGTGGAAACGATCGATGTATCGAATGCCGTGCTGTTCCTGGTGTCGGACGAGGCACGTTACATCACAGGAGCGACGCTGCCCGTGGACGCCGGGATGCTGCAGAAGTGACCCCTGTCGTCGGAAATCGTCGACCGAACGTGAGGAGGGATTAAGCCGATGTCTGGACATCAGAAGGAAACGAAGGACGTGGTAGTCGATTTCATGAGGGTCTTCTCGAAGGGAGATCTCCAGGGGATCCTCGACTACCTCACCGACGACGCCACCTGGTGGGTCGGCGGGACGATCGAAGGCATATCGGGGACCAAGAACAAGGAGGAGTTCGGCGAGATGCTGAGGGGCCTGTCCCAGTTGACTCGCACCGGCGCCATCGCGCTGACTCCCTTGGCTTGGACCGTCGAGGGCGACCGCGCCGCCGTGGAAACGGAGTCCTACGCCGAGCTGCACAATGGGCGGGTATATAACAACCTGTACCACTTCGTGTTTACGGTGCGAGACGGGAAGATCAGCGGCATCAAGGAGTATTTGGACACCGAACACACCCGTGCCGTCTTCGTCGACTAGCGTCGGTCGAGCCGTCAGCTATCCGGAGCCGGTCGCCGGAATGCATGTGGATGGACGAACTGCCCAGGGGGAGAGATTCAATGCGTGATCAACCGACCTTCGGTCTATGGTATGACCTTCGGAATCCGCTTCAGTGGCGTCGACCATTTACCTCGCTCTATCGCGAGGTGCTCGAGCAAGCCGCCTGGGCCGAGGATCGGGGTTTCGGCTCGGCGTGGCTCACTGAGCACCACTTCTGCGACGATGGTTACACGCCGTCACCGTTCGTCTTCGCCGCCGCGCTGGCGCAGCGGACCCGTCAAATGCAGATAGGCACCAACCTCGTCGTCCTCCCCCTACACAATCCCGTGCGGGTGGCGGAGGACTGCGCGACGCTCTCCCTGCTGAGCGGAGGCCGCTTCGCCCTCGGCGTCGGCCAAGGCTACTGGCAGCGCGAGTTCGCCGCATTCGGCAAGGAGCTCAAGTATCGCCCCAGCTACCTGGAGGAGGGCGTCGCTCTGATTCGCCGATGCCTGAGCGGTTCCACCGCACCGTTCGAGGGCAAGAGGTACACGCTGGGGGAGCTCGCCGTGACGCCTGCGCCCGAAGCGCCCCTTCCGATCCTGGTGGGCGCCATGCAGGAGAAGAGCATCGAGCGGGTAGCCCGCATCGCCGACGGGTTCCTGAGCACCCAGAACGATCACCACGCCATGTACCTCGACGCGCTGGCGCAGCTCGGGC
Source organism: Actinomycetes bacterium (assembly GCA_021808425.1). The sequence goes on along the minus strand of JAKBBS010000020.1, from coordinate 2,311 downwards.
GGGATCCGGCCGAGGGACGAATCTATGCTGGCCAATGGGCGATCATCGCCGAAGATCCGGAGCGGGTCTGGTCACAGATCGGCGACCATGCGTTGTACCAGTTGAACCAGTACGTGAGTTGGGGTGCGTTCGGGCCCCCGGATCAAGTGCCCCAGTTCCCGGACCGCGACGCCATCGTCCAGGGGGGCGCCTATCAGCTGTGGGACGCCGCGGCTGCCACCGATGCATTGGTGGCCCTACTTGCCGACCGACCTCAGGTCAAGGACGTCCACTTCTTTGCCCAGCTTCCCGGCGAGCCGGTCGACAGTGGCTCGGCGAGACTCGAGTACATCGCCGACAAGGTAATCCCCGCAGTTCGAGCGCGCCTCGGCCAGGACGCCCCCACGGCCTTGACGAACTGACGGTCAATTCCCCGACTGGGCAAGGGGGGCCGACCCCCTTCAGCAGGAGCCTGAGATCGATGCCGCAGTACCAGCTGAATCTAGCAAGCTTCCTGCAGCGGGCTCGGGAACACAGCCCAAGCGGCGAGATCGTGTCAGCGGGCACCTTTCCGAGGCGGTTTACCTACGTCGAGCACGCCGAGCGGGTGGCCCGGGTCGCTGGCGCGCTCCGATCGCTCGGCGTGCGCCCCGGGGACCGAGTGGCCACCTACGCCTGGAACCACCACCGCCACCTAGAGCTCTACTGGGCGATCCCGACGGTGGGGGCGGTGCTGCACACCGTCAACATCCGGGTGTCGCCCGACGATGTCGCCTACATCCTCGACCACGCCGAGGACCGCGTCGCCTTCGTGGACGCCGAGTTGCTACCTGCTATCGACGATGTGCTGCGGGCACGCCCCGGCATCCGGGTCGTGGTCATGAGCGACGACCCGGGCGCCCCCCTCGGCGACTACCTCGAATACGAGGCCGTTGCCGGCGCGTCAGAGCTGGTGCTCGAGCCGGTTCCTGTAGACGAGGAAGCTCTAGCAGCGCTTTGTTACACCTCGGGGACCACCGGTCGGCCCAAAGGCGTCGGCTATAGCCACCGCACTCTCTACCTTCACACGCTGGTCGCCGCCACTGCCGACGGCCATGCCATTTCCCGTGACGACACGGTGCTGCACATAGTGCCTATGTTCCATGCCAACGCGTGGGGAGTGCCTTTCGCCGCCACCATGGTGGGCGCCAAGCAAGTCTTGCCCGGCGCCCACCCCGATCCCTCGGCCATCGCCGAGCTCCTCTGCTCCGAGCACGTGACCTACACGGGCATGGTGCCGACGGTCGCTTCCGACCTGGTGAAACACGTGCGTGACTTCGGACCCACCCCCAACACACTCCGCGCCTTCGTGGTAGGCGGGTCGCCGCCAGCGCCTCAGCTGGTCCGCGATATACAGGAGGTGCTCGGCGCCCCTGTGTACCAGGGATGGGGGATGACCGAGCTGGCCCCGATGGCGTCGTTCGGGAGGCTCGACCCAGATGCGCTTGGACCCGAGGGCATCACACAGGGCCGGCTGCTGCCGGGCCTCGAGTGGAAGCTACTGGACGACGACGACCAGCCACTGCCGTGGGACGGGCAGTCGCGGGGGGAGCTGGTCATCAGAGGTCCCTGGGTCGCCACGCGCTATTACCGTGACGAGGCGCCAGAGCGCTTTTGGAACGGCTGGCTACGAACCGGCGACGTCGCCACCATCGACCCCGAAGGTCGGCTCCGAATCGTGGACCGCAAGAAGGACCTGATCAAGAGCGGAGGAGAGTGGATCATCCCGACCGAGCTCGAGGCGGCGCTGTTGGAGGACCCAACGGTGCAGGCGGCCGCGGTCATCGGTGTCCCACACCCTCGGTGGGAGGAGCGGCCCTTGGCCGTGGTTGTCGGCGCACCCGGTGCCAGTGTGGACCCTGAACGGCTGCGCCAACAACTGGGGCGGCACTTCCCCCGCTGGTGGGTGCCCGACCGGATCATCGTGGCCGGCGGATTACCCCGCACGAGCGTCGGCAAGCTGGACAAGCGGGCCTTGCGCGACCAGTACCTGCAGGCTGCGGTGGACGAGTGACCGACATCCGAGGGTCTTTCCTGTCGGCGGGGCGCAGAAGGTCCTGTACGGGTGATGAGTCGCAAGTGACCAGTCCGGTCTAGACACCTTTCTCGGGGCTGCCTGCGATCCGCGCAATCGTCTCAAGGCACCCGATGGGCGGTCGAAGACCTCGGGGTACCGAAGCCTCCGGTCGCTTTGTGGCGGACACCCAGAGCCGGTCCGGGACACCCGAGGAGACAGCCTGTTGCATCGCCGCGCCCGTTGCCCGTACCGCCCCGCAGCCGTCCTGGCGGCCGG
>JAKBBS010000019.1 GCA_021808425.1 Actinomycetes bacterium | reverse complement strand
TCTCGCGAGCTACGGCTTGCATACGGTTCCCGCTAGGGAACTCGTCGACGACGGCGACGGCCGCAGGGTTGCCGGTAAAGGGTCGGTCGGTGAACGCGTCGACCACAGTTAGGTCTAGGGCCACCTGCTTACTCTATTACTCGCGCACCTTCGCCCCTGCACCTAGCTTTACCGACAGCCACCCGACCTGGAGCAGAGAGTCGAAATATATGACCGTCGCCAGTTTCCGATCGCGGTCGACCCCGGCGGGGATTTGCCGAAGCGCACAGCTACGAGATCCAAGCCAGTGCAGACAGCGACGGTCTGGCCTTCGTAGCCGTCAGCCCAGAAGGTTCCAGCCGGATCGGAGGGATCGGTCCACCAGTGGGCACCGTAGAAGTTGTGCGGGTCGTCGGGCGCAGCCGAGCGGGCTCTGCGAACATGATCGACCGGTCCTCGAGCTCCCAGTCAGGCGGGGGAGGCTCGCTCCTCCAAGCATCACTGCATTCGGGTATCGTCGCCGGCTGGCGTCGCCCGTCGGTCGGCCGCAGGATTTGACAGAATCTGAAAGCGACCGGCTAAGGCTATGTGCTCTGGGCGGACCGGCGCGCGTGATAGGTCCAAACCCGTCGCGGCCCGGATTGCGGCGAGCACCGCAGGGCCCGAGGAAATTGTCGGCGGCTCGCCAACTCCTTTCGCTCCGAAGGGAGCTTCGGGCTCGGGCTGCTCTATGAGGGTCGCTAGGACGTCGGGCATATCCAACGACGTCGGGATCAGGTAATCGGTAAATGAAGCATTTCGGACACGTCCTTGGTCGAGGATGATCTCCTCCATCACCGCCAGGCCGATCCCCTGGGCGATACCCCCTTCGATTTGCCCGGTGACCGCCAGCGGGTTGAGTGCTCGACCGACATCCTGGCCGGTCGAAACCTGGACCACCTTGACCAGCCCGAGTCCGCAATCGACGTCGACCACCGCCCGATGCGCAGCGAACATCAACGACAGATGCGCGTCGCCCTGTCCGTCGACGTCGAGCGCTACGGTCGGGCGATGGTGATAGACCTCCTCCACGTCGATCGGCCCTGACCGCAGAAGTTCTGCCGCCGTCAAACGACGAGAGCTCACGGAGCTTTTCACCTCGGCCGCCTCGTAGACGAGGTCGCCGGCCGGCTCGTCGAGCTCAGACGCTGCCCTCTCCGAGAGGATGCGGCGTACGGCTGCACACGCCAGCATCAACGCCCCACCGCTCATCCACGTCTGACGCGATGCGCTGCTCGATCCGGCTGAGCCGACATCGGAAGTGTTCGCCTGGGCGAGTACGACTCCGACCGGACCGAGCTCCTCGGCGATGATCTGGCCTGCGAGCGTGACGAATCCTTGACCGACTTCCGCGGTGGCTATGAAGACCGTGGCAGTAATGTTGGCCGAGTCGTCGGCTTCGAGACGTACTCGCGCCGATGCGAAGTCATCGAAGCCCTCCGAGTACGCTATGTTCTTGAAGCTGACAGCGAGACCGACGCCGCGGGACACGTCTGACACGTCTGCGCTCAGGCCGGCTCCGCCGGGAAGCGACAATGCATGGTCCTCCAAGCAGCGCCCTGCTGGCATCGGAAGGCCGACGGCGGCTTCGATCACTTCGCGTACCGGCACGACGCCTGTCAAAACCTGACCTGTGATCATCCGGTCATAACGGCGAAGAGCGTTGCGAAGTCGAAGGTCGACGGGATCGACATGGAGAGCCGCTGCCAGCTTGTCCATCTGGGCTTCGTGGCCGTAGCAGACCTGAACCGAACCGAAGCCTCGCATCGCCCCGCACGGAGGGTTGTTGGTCCGAACCGCGTAGGCGTCGATGGTTGCGTTAGCCACCCTGTACGGTCCGGGTGCGAAGCACGCGGCGTTAGAGACGACGGCATTAGACGACGACAGGTACGCTCCGCCATCGAGGACGAGTCGTGCTTCGACCTTGACGAGGTTTCCGGCATAGTCGGCGTGATGGCGGTACCACATCTTTGCCGGGTGGCGGTGGACGTGACCGAAGAAGGACTCCTCGCGCGAGTAGACCATCTTGACTGGCCGGCCGCACCGCAGCGCCAGGAGGCATAGGTGGATCTGCAGGCTGACGTCCTCGCGCCCGCCGAACGCACCCCCGACGCCGGCCAGGTGCAACCTGACAAGGCTTGCGGGCAGTCCCAGGCAAGCGGCAATCTGGTCGCGGTCTACGTGCAGCCACTGCGTGGCGATATATAGGTCCACACCGCCGTCTTCGCCTGGCACTGCGAGCCCGGATTCGGGGCCGAGGAACGCCTGGTCTTGCATTCCGACCTCGTAGGTTCCCTCGACGACGACATCACCGACGATGCCGGGGTCACCGTGGCGGATTCGCACGTGACGAAAAAGGTTCCCGTCGGGGTGCAATGGATCACTCCGCAGGGCGACTTCGGCGTCGACTACCGGCTCGACCAACTCGTATTCGACTAGGACCGCCCGCGCTGCTAGGCGCGCCGTCTCGGGATGATCAGCGGCGACAGCAGCAATCGGCTCGCCGTGATAGCGGACCACGTCGGACGCGAATACAGGTTGGTCCGCAACCTCCAAACCGAAAGTCGGCCTGCCAGGTACGTCGGAGGCCGCGATAACTGCGCGCACTCCCGGGATGGCGAGCGCAGGGCGAAGGTCGACTGATCGAATCCGCGCCGACACGTGCGGGCTGCGAAGCGTGTGGCCCCACAGCATCGCGTCCATCCAAAGGTCCGAGGAGAACGCGAACTCACCGCGCGCCTTCGGAACGCCGTCGGGACGGCGTTCCGAGTTGCCTAACCCTGTGGTGCGCGTTCTTGTAGCAAGTCCATCAGAGCCCGGCATCCGACCGCCCCCTTTGAACCTCTCGGACAGCCTGGAAGATACGGCCGTAGCCCGTGCAGCGGCACAGGTTCCCCGACAGTGCCTCGCGAATTTCCATGTCGGTCGCTCCGGGGGAGTGGCGAAGAAGATCGTGTATCGCCACGACCAAGCCAGGGGTGCAGAAGCCACACTGCACAGCCCCGCAGCGGACCATAGCATCTTGCACGTCGGTCGCCTCTCCGCTGACGTTCAGGCCCTCCACTGTGCGGATGTCGCAGCCCTGCGCGTCGGCGGCGAGAACGAGGCAGGAGCACACGACGACTTCGTCTAAAAGTACCGAGCAGGAGCCGCATTCTCCCTGTTCGCACGCGTTCTTCGAGCCGGGAAGACCGAGGCGTTCCCTGAGCACGTAAAGAAGCGTCTCGCCCAGCCATGATCCGCTAACCCTGCGGGCGCGTCCGTCAACGCTCAGAGCGAAGTCGCCGGTGGAGCTCCAAGGCGTTGTCGAGGCATCGATGTGGAGGTCAGGGTTATCGTGCATCTCGCATGCACCTCCTAAGTCCCCGTTCGGCTATGACCGCAACGGCCGCTCGCCGGTAGGCAGCGCTCGATCGGTGGTCGTCGATCGGCGACGCTTCTGAAGCGGCTAGCGAACCGAAGCGCGCAAGAGCCGAATCGGAAGCGGTCATCGCTGCCCAGTCGATCTCGGATGCTGCGAAAGCCTCTGCTTGCGACGCGCGAAGCGGCACCGGCCCGACGGAGCCGAGTGCGCACGAGACCGTCGCCGCTTCGGGATCGATGCCGACGGCCGCCGAAGCGATGGATATCACCATTGCATTCCTCGTGCCGACCTTCAGAAAATGTTGCGGCCCGCGTGGCCGCTTCGTAGTCACGTCGACGATTATCTCGCCGGGCAACATGCAAGTACGTTTCGGCCCGGTTAGCAAGTCGCGAAGGGCGACACTCCGCCGCCCGGTAGTTCCGGCGAGAACAACGCGGGCGTCGAGCCCCAACAGGACCGGCAGAGTGTCGCCAGCAGGGCTGGCCGTGGCGACGTTCCCACCGAGTGTCCCCATGTTGCGGATCTGCGGCGAGCCCACGCTGCGGGCGGCGCTCGCCAGGGCTGGCAGCAAACCGCTCAGCTCGTCGATCATGGAGGCGTAGGTCGTCGAGGCGCCGATGGTGATCGTGTCGGAATCGGCGCTCCATCCCCGAAGATCGTCGACGCGCCGCAGCGACACCACGCCCGTTGGCCGTCGCAACCCGAAACTGACCTCCACGCAGAAGTCGGTCCCTCCCGCGAGGAGCTGAGCGCCTGGCGCTTCGGCCACTGCATCAATCGCTTCGTCGAGACTGGTCGGAACAGCCAGAGCCACGTAATCACCTCCTAGTGCAGTTTTACCGATCCTCGCGCACTGGTCGAGACGGGCGGCATTTCGTGGGTACGCTCCAGGCATCGAAGCCGTCAGGTCGTCGACAGCATTTGAGATCGGAGGCGCCTGCGCCAGTAGTGTCGCAGATGTGGACGAGGAGCTTTTGCGTCGCATGCCGAAGGTCGAGTTGCACGTTCACCTCGAGGGCAGCTTCGACGCCGCAAGGATCGCTGAGCTCGCACGCGAGGCCGGGGAGGTGATGCCCTACGACAAAGAGTCTGTTCTGTCGCCGGTAAACCTCGACGAGCTTCTGTCCAGGCTGGACTGGTGGTGCGGGCTGGTACGCACCCCCGAGCAGGCCGAACGCCAAGCTTACGACCTCGCAGCACGCCTCGCTTCTGACGGGGTCGCCTACGCGGAAGTGATCGTCAACCCCACACACTGGAGCGCTCTGCGACGTGACGTCCTGCTGGAGGCAGTATCAGCGGGTTTCGCACGGGCCTCAGCCGAGGGCTTGTGCGACGCCTGGTTGCTTGTATCTCTCCTTCGTAGCCAGAGCAGCGACGAAGCTATAGAGCTCGTGGCAGCGCTTGAGCGACGACCGCCGTCACGCCTGGTTGGATTGTCCATCGACGGCAACGAGGCGGCCGCAGGACCGACCGGCGAACGCTTCGCTTCCGCCTTTGCCTTGGCCGGAACGATCGGCTTGGGGCGTACTGCGCACGCAGGCGAGTCATCTGGCCCGGAAGGTGTCTGGTCCGCCCTTGAACAGCTCCGGGTTACGCGGATAGACCACGGCATCCGCTCGATCGAGGATCCTCGCCTGATCGAGCGATTGATCGACGACTCGGTCATCCTCGACGTTTGTCTGACCTCGAACGTCCGCCTGCTCTACGGCGCGATCGAACTTCACCCTCTACGACAACTTGTCGACCGCGGTGTGGCGGTCACGATCAACACGGACGACCCAGCGACCCTCGGGATCAGCCTGACATCGGAGATGGCATTGGCTGACACCCTGTGTTCGTGGGGAGTAACCGGGGCGATTGCCGCCACGGAAAGGGCGATTGCAGCCAGTTTCGCCTCCGACTCCAAGGCGTCGGAGCTTCGAAGGATGTTGGACGCGTTCGCCGCACAGGTCATGTGAACAGCCTGTTACACCTGGCGGTGGACCGCTACGGTCATTGACAGCGACGGCCGTGAATCTCTAGCATGCGGTGCGTCAGAACGCTCCCTGTCAGCTGGGGGCGTCACCGAGGAGGAGGGAAGGTTTTGACTACGGCCAAGACCGCTGCGGGCGACGAAGACTACGCCGCATTCAAACTGGAGCAGCGCGGAATAGAGCTTGTCCCCGACGACGAGCGAGCGATGTCTCCGTCGGGGCTCTTTTGGCTATGGGCGGGGGCGATCTGGAACGTCGAGTTCCTCGTCTACGGCGCGCTGATAATGAGTTTCGGCCTGTCGTTTCCCCAGGCGATCGTGGCGATCCTCATCGGGAACGTCTTCTACGTCGTGCTTGGAATCGCGAGCCTGCAGGGCCCAGAGACCGGCACCACGGCGTTCATGGTCAGCCGTGCTCCGTTCGGAAAGAACGGGAACCGGTCGGTGTCGTTCTTCAACTGGCTCACCCAGGTCGGCTTCGAAGTCGAGGGCCTGGTATTGATCGTCCTGGTGGTTGAGGCGATGTTCTCGAAGGGTGGGATCACCTCGGGGACCGGACTCAAGATCGTCATAATTCTCGGCGCGGTCCTCCTGCAGTTCATCATTCCCTTCCTCGGGCATGCGACCATCACAAAAGTCCTGCGATACCTGTCGTTCGTGTTCATCGTCGTGTTCGTAGTCATGGCAATCCTTGTGTTCCCGCACGTGAACCTCGGGGACCTCGCCGCTTCCCGAGTCAAAGCCAAGCAGCCGGTATCTGCTGGATGGCAGGTCATCACGACTGCCATCGTGCTTCTCATCTCCGCTGGCGGCCTCGGCTGGACTGAGAACGGAAACGACTACTCCCGCTACCTTCCGAGAAGCACGCCGAAAGCCCAGACCTTCTGGGCCGCGACTCTTGGGGGGGCCATACCTTCGATCCTGCTGGAGATCCTCGGCGCCGCCGCCTACGTCGTGAGCCCTAACGCTGCCGCCGTGACCGGCGTGCCGTCGTCGTTCGCGAGCTGGTTCTTCTGGCCGTTCCTGATCCTTGCGCTGCCGCAGCTCTTCGCCATCAACAGCCTGGACATGTACTCCTCGGGGGTCACCCTCCAAGCCCTCGGGGTGCCGGTCAAGAGGTGGGGCGCTGTGATCATCGACACGATCGTCGCAGGAGCGGTCACCTTCCTCGTGGTGTTCAAGGGCAGCTTCTACAACGACCTGTCCGGTTTCCTCGATTACATCGTCGTGTGGCTCGCCCCGTGGTTCGGGATTCTCACTGTGGACTGGCTTCTACGGCGTGGCCGTTACGACAAGGCAGCGCTGGTCGACGAGTCCAGCGGCGTGTATTGGCGCTCCGGTGGCATCAACTGGAAGGCGATCATAGCCATGGCGTTGGGCATGGCGGGCTCGCTTCTTTGGATCAACGCCCAGTTCTACCAGCCTTCCTACCTGAGCCCTCTTTCGTCAGCGACGAACGGCAGCGACTTCTCGTGGCTGGTCGGTATCGTGGTCGGAGCCGTCGTCTACTGGGCTCTGTCGTTCAAGTCGGTGCCGGCCGAAGCGTCGCTCGTCGAGTAGTCCCCGTTGTCTGACACGACGGCGGGCCTGGTTTGCGGGCACCACCACCTCTACTCGGCGCTCGCACGCGGAATGCCGGCTCCGAGTGTCACGCCTCGTACGTTCGTCGAGATCCTCGAGGCGATCTGGTGGCGTCTCGACGTAGCCCTGGACTTGGAGATGATCCGCTGGTCGGCGATGCTCGGCGCTTTGGAAGCGCTCGAGTCGGGGACGACGGCGATCGTCGATCACCATGAGAGCCCGAATTGCATCGAGGGAAGCCTGAGCGTGATTGCAGACGCCTGCACCGAGGTCGGCGTCCGGTCGCTCTGCTGCTACGGGGTCACGGACCGTCACGGGCCTGACGGTGCAGCAAGGGGACTGGCCGAGAACGCCAGGTTCCTCGGCGAGGGCGGGCGGGGGATGGTCGGCCTGCACGCTGCTTTCACCGTGTCCGACGCGACGATCGAAGCGGCGGCCGACCTCGCCCGACGCCAAGGAGTAGGCGTCCACGTCCACGTCGCTGAAGGCGCTGTGGATTGCGAAGCTTCCGAACGTCTCGGCAGGTTCGCCGACGAGAGTTGGCTGGTCGTCCACGGGGTGCACCTGAAGCATCCGATGGCTGGGACGCTTGCGCACAATCCGCGTTCGAACATGAACAACAGCGTCGGTTACGCACGCCCGACTCTCTGGCCGGGTCGCGTCGTGTTGGGCACCGACGGCATCGGTGCCGACATGCTCGACGAGTTCCGCCTCGCATACGTGCGAGCACGCGAGCACGACGTCGCAACCACTCCGGACCTTGTTTGGGGTTGGCTCCAAGCCGGTTCCCAACTCGTTCCGGAGTCGCTATCCGACACAGTCCGCTGGAGCTACGACGCTGTCGACGAGCCGTGGTGCAGCGCTTTTACCACCGGTATTCGGGCGATCGACGTCCGGGTTGGCGGCGAGCTCGTGCTTAGAGACGCGACACCCACCCGGGTGGATCCAGGCGAGATTCGCGCCAAGGCCGCCGAGCAGGCAAAGCGGCTGTTCGCCCGCTTGTGAGGAGAACCGCCAGCAGCCACGTCGCCAGTCAGGTTCCGTGCCGCGTGGCATTGAGGTAGTTGTAGACGGTCACCCGGGACACGCCCATGGCGTCGGCAACGTCGTCGACTGCGTTGCGGATGAGAAAAGCTCCGCTGTCGTCGAGCATTCGCACCGCCTTCTGCTTGGACACCCGATCCAAGCCGGACAGCTTCCCCCCGAGGTCGGACTCGACTCCGGCAACGAGTGCGGCGAGACCGTTGCGGTTCGCTCCCGGGCGCGCTTGGGGGCCGTCAACTTCGACGCCGGCGAGCACTTCGCCCTTCCAGACAAGCCCGACCGCAGTAGCCGACATGTCGCCGGGCGCTACCAGCCGCGCTCCGAGCGCAGACAGGGCTGGACGGACCGCGTCGAGAAACTGTGTTGCCTCGGTGCTCTCCGGTAGGACAGTGGCGGTCATCGCGACGCTTGTAGCGCCGCCGTGAAACGCTGCGACGACCGCTGCCGCAGCGGCACCGACCGCGTCTTCGACCGGTCCGCTCAGGGAGCTGCCGAAGGGTCCGACTTCGGGTTCGAAGCCGAAGGCTCGCACAGCGTCCAGTGCCGCCCGCACATGCGGGCCGATCTCGCCCTCGATGAACGGCTCGACCGTGAAGTCGACCTTCGCTCGGACCACCACAAATAGTTTAGCTGCGCCAGGTAAGGAAATGTACATTTCATAAAACGATGCTTGACAACAAGTCAAGACTGCGCGCAAGGTGTAGCCGTGCCGCGCCACGACCTTCGGGTGGACATCGACAGGCTCGCCGCCCGCCTCGATGAGCTCGGAGCTGTCGGCTCGACCGGAGACGGCGGGTGCGCCCGTCTCGCCCTTACCGACGACGACCGCGCCGGGCGTGACCTCGTTGTTACCTGGATGACCGATCTTGGCATGGACGTGTCGGTAGACGAGATCGGCAACGTCGTCGCCGTTCGCGCCGGTTCCGAGGACGGGCCTCCGGTGATGTGCGGCTCGCATATCGATACGGTCGCCACCGGCGGTATCTACGACGGGAACCTGGGAGTTCTCGCCGGCCTGGAGGTCGTGGAGACTCTGGAGTCGGCGGGCGTTGTTACGAAAAGGCCGCTGGCTGTCGCCTTCTTCACCGACGAGGAAGGGTCCCGGTTCGCCCCGGACATGCTCGGCAGCCTCGTATACAGCGGCGCTTTGAGCATCGAGGAGGCACTCGACGTCGTTGCGACCGACGGCGCCCGCCTCGGCGAGGAGCTAGCCCGGATCGGCTACCAGGGCCCTACCCCCTGCCCGGGGATCGCACCCTACGCCTACGTCGAGTTGCACATAGAGCAGGGTCCGGTACTAGAGACCCACGGCGAGACGATCGGCGCTGTCACCGGCGTTCAGGGAATCTCCTGGCAGGAGCTGACGATCCAAGGCCAATCCAACCACGCCGGAACCACACCCATGTCCTATCGCCACGACGCCGGGTTCGTCGCAGCGTCGATCGCGGTCCGTGCCCGTGAGCTGGCGCTGCGGATGGGGGCGGACCAGGTAGCCACCGTCGGCCGGCTGCAGCTGTCTCCCGACCTTGTAAACGTCGTGGCAGCGAAGGCGACGTTCACTGTCGACCTGCGCAACACCGTCGAGGATCTGCTCAGATATGCGGAATCTGAGCTCTCGGGGCATGTGGATGAAATATGCCGCGCCGAGAGCGTTTCGTGGTCATCGCGCCGGCTGGCCCGTTTCGAACCGGTCGAATTTGACAGTCGTATCGTCGAGTTGGTCGAGCGGACCGCCTCGAAGTTGGGATACTCGACGCGAAGGCTTCCCTCAGGGGCCGGCCACGACGCCCAAATGCTTGCGAGGATGTGCCCGTCGGGCATGGTGTTCGTTCCGAGCGCCGGCGGGATCAGCCACAACCCGAAGGAGTTCACTTCCCCCGGGCATCTCGAGGCAGGAGCGAACGTCCTTTTAGGCGTGATGCTCGAGCTCGCCGACAGTGGGCTTCTAGACTTCGCCGACGGATGCGAGGCGGTAGCGCATTGACCCGGACGCTTCGTGTCGCGGCAGCGCAGCTCGGACCGGTTGCGCGCCACGAAAGCCGGTCGTCGGTCGTCAACCGGCTGATAGATCTGCTCGGGAACGCCGCCGACAGGGGAGCAGAGCTGGTCGTGTTTCCCGAGCTTGCTCTGACGAGCTTTTTCCCCCGGTGGTGGGTGGACCCTCTCAGCGAAGCTGACCACTGGTACGAGGCCGACATGCCCGGCCCGCAGACCGCCGCCCTATTCGAGGAAGCCGCAAAGCGAAAGGTCGCCTTTTTCCTCGGCTACGCGGAGCTCACCGGCGATGGGCACCGCTACAACTCGGCTGTCCTAGTCGACCGTGACGCCAGGATCGCCGCCAAATACCGGAAGGTTCACATACCAGGCCACGAGCGCCTCGAGGCTTGGCGGCCTTTCCAGCACCTCGAGCGGTACTACTTCGAGCCCGGCCCGGACGGCTTCGACGTGAACGACTTTTTAGGGGCGAAGGTGGGGATGATGATCTGCAACGACCGTCGCTGGCCCGAAACCTACAGGGTGATGGGCCTTCAAGGCGTCGAGCTGATCCTCTGTGGCTACAACACGCCGGTGCACTACGCCCCCGATCCGTCACAGGACGCGCTCGCCGGCTTCCACAACCACCTTGTGATGCAGGCTGGCGCCTACCAGAACGGGACGTGGGTCGTCGCGACCGCGAAAGGTGGCATCGAGGAGGGCGTCGACTCGCTCGCGCAGAGCGCGATAGTCGCGCCGTCCGGCCAGATCGTGGCTCAGACGCTCACCAACGCCGACGAGGTGATAGTCGCCGACTGCGACCTCGACTGGTGCGACAACTACAAAAAGACGCTGTTCGACTTCGAGCGCTACCGCCGCCCGGAATGCTACGGCGTCATCGCGGCCGCTCCAGAGCGAACACACGACGAACGCCAACAACCCGAGGAAAGCCGGAGCCGGTGACGATAGTCCAACGACACGACGACACGAGCATCGCTGAAACTGTCACCATGACCGTCAACGGCGTCTCGGTGACCGTAATAGGGGACCACCCTCATCTGCTCAGCGCGCTGCGTGAGGAGCTGGGCATAACGTCGGCGAAAGACGGCTGCTCGCCGTCAGGGCAATGCGGCTGCTGCAGCGTCATGGTCGACGGGAAGGTCACAGTGTCGTGTCAGTACCCGCTGTCGAAAGCCGCCGGGCGGTCCGTCGTCACGCTCGAAGGTGTGAGCGTGGAGGAGCGCGGACGGTTTGCCCGCGCCTTTGCTGCCCACGGCGGACTGCAGTGCGGGTTTTGCATCCCCGGGATCGTGATGCGGGCAAAGGCGCAGATAGACAAGAAGGGCGCAGATCTCACCCGTGAGGACATGGCTCGCCATCTCGGGGCGCACCTTTGTCGCTGCACCGGCTACGTCAAAGTCCTCGATGCGATCTCCTGTGTTGCTTCCCGAGACGACTGCGCTCCCGAAGCCCTCGGCGGGATCGGCAGTTCGGGCGCGCGCTACCAAGCCGAGGAGCTGGTCCTCGGCGACCGAGGGTACGTCGACGACCTCCGCGTAGCGGGAATGCTCCACGGGGCGCTCCGACTGACAGACCACGCCCGGGCGGACGTGCTCGGTATCGATACGACAGCAGCGAGCCAAGCGCCCGGCGTGGTTGCGGTGTTCGACGCTAGGCACATTCCCGGAGACCTGCGGGTCGGGATCCTCCACAAGGACTGGCCGGTCATGATCCCTCCCGGTGGCCGTACGTCATTCGCCGGAGACGTTCTGGCGATCGTCGTCGCGCAAACCCGCGAGCAGGCCCGGTCGGGCGCAGCGCTCGTAGAGGCGGAATACCGGGTGCTCGACCCTGTCGTCGATCCGCAGGTGGCCCTGGCCTGCGACGCGATCGCCGTATGGGGTACCGACACGAATGTCTTGTCTGTGTCGGCGTACTCACGCGGCGACGTGGACGGCGCTCTGTCTTCGAGTCCCCACGTCGTGTCAGAGACGTTCGTGACCCAGCGAGTCGAGCACGCATTCTTGGAGCCCGAGTCGACTCTCGCGCTCCCGCGACCCGACGGTGGTATCCACGTCTACTCCGGAGGCCAGGGCGTGTGGGACGACCGTGACCAGATAGCCAGATGCCTCGGCGTCGGGCCAGAGACGGTCAGCGTCGAGCTTGTGAGCAACGGCGGGGCGTTCGGCGGCAAGGAGGACATGTCCAACCAGGCCCATGCAGCGCTCGCAGCATGGCTGCTCAAACAGCCGGTCAAGTGCACACTGTCGCGTGAGGAGAGCTTCCGCATCCACGCCAAGCGCCATCCGATCACGATGACCTACGAGGCAGGTTGCGACGATGAGGGCCGGCTCACCGCCGTCCGGGCGAGGATGATCGGAGACTCGGGCGCTTACGCCAGCGTCGGGATGAAAGTCCTGGAACGAGCCGCCGGGCACGCGACCGGACCGTACAGAGTGCCCGCAGTAGACGTGGAGGCGCTCGCAGTGCGGACCAACAACCCGGTGTGCGGGGCGTTTCGTGGTTTCGGCGCGAATCAGGCGCAGTTCGCTATGGAAGGGATGATGGACCGCCTCGCGGAGCGTGTCGGGATGACAGGCCTCGAGATCCGGCGCCGGAACGTGATCAAGCCCGGCGAGGTGTGGGGACCCGGTCAGATCATGGACGACGGATGCGAAGGCGCGAAGCGTTGCCTCGAGGCCCTTTCGGAGCGTTACGAGACCGAACTCAAGGCCGGCAAGGCGGTAGGCATAGGCCTGGGGTTGAAAAATTCCGGCCTCGGCAACGGCTACCGGGAGGTGTCGCGGGCGGTGGTCTGCTTCGACGGCGACGGTACGGTCGTCGTGCGACACGGTTGGACCGAGATGGGTCAGGGTATCCACACGGTTGCGCAGCAGGTGGCCGTCGAGGAGTTAGGCGTCGACGCGGCGAAAGTCAAGGTGGTCGTCGACACCAGCCGCGAGCTCGGGGACGGCCAGACGACCGGCAGCCGCGGGACGTTGATGGGCGCCGGGGCGGTCCGCGACGCGTGTCGTAACGCGGACGCAGCGGGCAGGGAGTGCGGCGTCGACTACAGCGGCGAGTTCGTTGTGGACTGGACGCAGCACCTCGGCGAGGTGGAGAACCCGACCATTCATTCGGCGTTCGGCTACGCCGCGCAGCTAGTCGTCGTCGACCCCGAATCCAAGCAAGTCGAGGTTGTCGTCGCTGCACACGACGTTGGACGTGCCGTGAACCCGGTTCTGTGTGAAGGCCAGATAGAAGGGGCCGTGCACATGGGCCTTGGCTACGCACTGAGCGAGGACTTCCCGGCAGACGAGCGGGGCTTTCCTGTCAGATCCACTTTGCGCTCGCTCGGAATTCTTCGCGCAAAAGACGTACCGCCGATCGAAGTCGTGCTCGTCGAGGTGCCCCAGCCCCGTGCACCTTACGGGATCAAAGGCGTCGGTGAGATCGGGCTCGTCCCGACAGCCGGTGCAGTCGCGGCCGCACTGCACGCTTGCGACGGGGTGTGGCGCAGCCGGCTCCCAATGAAAGCTACCTCCGCATCCGCCGAAGGCGACCCCAGGTCGGAAACGCATAACCATATGGCATAATATGGTTATGACGAGGACTCAAACTTTGGTGCAGTTAGACGACGGGCTTATAGCTCTGCTCGACCAGCGGGCATCCAAGTCGGGCGCGTCACGCTCGGCGTTAATCCGCCAAGCTGTCGAGGCTTACCTTTCCGCTGATCAAGGCAGCGCAATCGACGAAGCGATCGTGGCAGGGTATCAGCGCATCCCGGCCGACGAGCCGGCGCGCCACGTGATTGCCTTGGCGACAGCGAGCATCGAGGCCGAGCCATGGTGAACCGTGGTGAAGTCTGGTGGGTTGAGGCTCCGAGCGAGAAGCGACGCCCGTATCTCGTCATTACCCGCCAAGGTGCTATCCCGGTCCTGACGACGCTCATAGCCGTCCCAGCTACCCGTCGGGTGCGCAAGATCCCCACCGAGGTTGCGCTCGACGAATCGGACGGCATGCCTGAGCCCTGCGCACTCAGTTTCGACAACATAGCGACGATACCGAAGGCGTGGATGGTCGAGCGCATTTGTCGACTCGGCCCGGATCGCCTCCACGAAGTCTGTCGCGTGCTGTCGATTGCAACTGCCTGTTGATGCCTTCTCAAGGTGAGAACGACGCGGGCGTTGGCGTGACGAGTGACCTCGAACAGCACAAATCTCTCGAGAAAGAAATTCCGATGACGTATCCGGTGGCGCTGTACCTCCAAGACGCGCACAGCATCCGAGACGGGATGTCATACTGCGCCTATGCTGAGCGCAAAGGGTTCAGCGCGGTCTGGCAGGCGGAGAGCAGACTCGTGCGTGAGGCGACCGTTCCGCTCGCGGCTTACGCGACGGTCACCGAGAATCTTCGGGTCGCATCGGGAGTGTCCGACATCTGGTCCCGCAATCCTGCCCGGCTCGCTGCTACTTTTTCCACACTCGACGATCTGGCTCCGGGAAGGGTGATACTAGGACTCGGCGCTTGGTGGGATCCGTTGGCGGCGAAGGTCGGGATCGCGCGGCGCCGTCCGCTTAGCGCGATGCGGGAAGTTTTGACCGTCGTTAGAGGACTTCTCGCGAACGAGACCGTTACCTTCCACGGGGAGTGGGTCGACTTAGACGGTGTCGAGCTCGACTACGTCTACCAGGAGCGCCGGGCGAAGGCGGTGCCGATCTACATTGGCGCCACCGGCATGAAGATGATGGAACTGGCGGGTGAGATCGCCGACGGTGTCGTGCTTAACTACCTTGTCTCGCCCGACTACAACGACCGGGCGATGAGCCACCTGCAAATCGGTGTGGACAAAGGGGGACGACGCATGGAAGACATCGACCGGCCCCAGCTGGTCGTGTGCTCGGTGCACGAGGACGAGCACGTCGCCTTGGACATGGCGCGGCTGATGGTCACCCAGTACCTCGGCCAGCAGCCCCACATCATGGCCGCGTCGGGCGTGCCGCAGTCGATCCTTGACGCGGTTGGGGAGGTGTTCACCTGGCCGGCGACCCACGAGCAAGTCGAGAAGGCGTCGAAACTTGTCCCTGACGAGGTCGTGAGGATGCTCACCGCCTCAGGGACGCCTGAACAGGTCCGATCGCGTGTAGCCGACTATGTAGCCCACGGGGCGACCTGTCCGATCCTCTATCCGCTGGGCGACGTCAGGGCGATGATCGACGCCTTCGCGCGATGACCCGAAACCCACTACCCTTGGAGGGGTGCCGATCTCGATGTCTCACAGGTGAAGGAGTCCCGCTCACCTGAGACGGTGAAGGAGATCGAATCGAAGACGATCCGCCTGTTTGCCCTCGTCGCTGATGACCTTGCTGGTGCGACGCACGCCTTGTTGAGCGGCGACAACGACCTGTTCCAGATCCTCGCCGAGCGCGAGCAGGTCATCGACGACTTGTATGTAGAGATCGAAGCTCTCGCGAATCATCAGATCGCCGAGATGGCAGTCGGGCGCGACGACCTGCGGCTCCTCTTGAGCGTGCTTCGTATCGTCCCCGAACTGGAACGCTCGCACGATCTCGTGGTGCACATTGCCCGCTACGCCGATCACGGGCTGTCGGGTGAGATGACGCCGCGTTGTCGGGGAATCGTCGAGAGGATGGGCAGCATCGGCGCCGAGATGTGGCGTCACGCTGCCGAGTCGTGGTTCGAGAAGGACAGCGAAGCCGCGGAGCGCCTCGACGAGCGCGACGAGGACCTCGACAGCCTTCACGCAGCGTTGATCGCAGAACTGGCTTCGGGAAAGATGTCGATCCCAGTGACGATGGACATGACGCTGGTCGGCCGGTTCTTCGAGCGCCTCGGCGATCACGCAGTCAACGTGGCCCGCCGGGTTGCGTTCCTGGCAGGCCCTGCGCCAAAAGGCTGAGGATCGTAGGACCCAACCATTGAGTTCATGGCTGCTCGCTGCCATCGGTGTTGCCGGGGCCGGGCTGGCCGTAGTAGTCAACGCCGGCGCTGCCGGGTCGGCCGCTGCGCAGGCGTGGCCGGCGTTCGTGTTGGTGGCCGGCCTGCTTCTCGTCGGGATGGTAGCCGCCGAGGACGGTCTGTTCGCCGCTGCGGGCGCCGCGTTGCGTCGGGTCTGCCCTAACCGTCTCGTGCTCTTCAGCGGCATGGCAGCGCTGATCATGGCGGTGAGCGCAGTCCTCAACTTGGACACCGCTGTGGCATTCCTCACGCCCGTCGCTGTCAGCGCCGGGGGCCGCAGGGCCGACGCCTCGCTGGACACGAAGGACGCGCCGGACACGAAGGACGCGCAAGACAAGGTTGTCGCCGCGCTTCTGCCGGCGTGCATCCTTCTCGCCAACGCTGGATCGCTGCTCTTGCCTGGATCGAACCTCACCAACTTGATCGTGGTCACACACGCCCGCGTCGCGGCGGGCACCTTCGTATCGCGGATGGCCCTTCCGTGGCTCGCGGTGGGCCTGATCACGACCACGGCGATAGCCGCGTTCTCACGCGGAGCCCTACGAGGGAGGCCCGATGCGATTCTGTCCTCCACGGCCGGCGACGGCGAAGACCTCCGTTCGGCCACGGTCACCGCCCGGCGGACCGGGGTCGGGGCGCTCGCAATCGCGGCGGCTGTAGCCGCGATGCTTGCGATCAGCTCACCGTCGCTGGTAGTCGCGGTGATCGGCCTGGCCGCAGCGGCTGTGCGGGTGCTTGGCCGCTCTTTGAAGCCGCAGCGGGTCGTCGAGGTGCTCAACCTACCGGTCCTCGTGGGTCTCATGGGTCTCGCCACGGCGGTCGGAGCCTTGGGCCGCCTGTGGTCAGGACCTTCGACGCTCCTCGGCCACCTCGACCCTCTCGGCACCGCTGTAGCAGCAGCGCTGTCGACGGTCTTTTTCAACAATCTGCCTGCGGCGTCCTTGCTGTCCGCCCGGGCCGTAACGCACCCTTTTGCCCTGATGCTCGGACTCGACGTAGGCCCGAACCTGTTCGTGTCCGGCTCGTTGGCGTGGGTCCTATGGCTTTCCTCTTCTCGAGCGTGTGGCGTAGACCCCGGCCTGCGGCGCGCCGTGCGCATCGGCTTGGTGGCTGCGCCTGTAGCGACACTCGCCGGCGTTGCGGCGCTGATGCTGACCTCCTGAGCGGGAGGGGACTCACTCCCGCTCAGTGCCCTCGATAGCTAGAACTCGATAGCCGAGAGTTCCGGGTACCACCGCGACGCCCTCTCGCATGCGGTCCTCCAACGATCGCGTCGCGGGTCTCGGCCTGAGGGTTCCACTACCGTCTTGGGTCGCCACGCCTCGGCGATCTCCTGTGGAGAAGCCCACGTTCCGTCGGCGAGACCGGCAAGGTGGCCCGCTCCGAGGGTCGTCGCTTCGAGCTCATGCGACACCTCCACCGGTCTTCCGCACGCGTCGGCGAGCGCCTGGACGAACACTGCGTTGGCCGACATTCCACCGTCGACACGAAGCGCTCCGACAGCGAAACCGGCGTCCGCTTCCGCAGCCTCTAGAAGGTCGGCGCCGCTGTGGGCAACGCCTTCGAGGACCGCCCGCACGAGATGGGGGAGTGCCGATCCGCGTGTGAGCCCGAAAATCGCGCCTCGGGAGCCGAAGTCCCACTGCGGCGTCGCCTGGCCGAGGAAGGCCGGCACGACTACGACGCCGTCGGTGTCGCCGCACTCAGTGGCTACGCGCTCCGAGTCGGCGGCGTTTGCGAGCAGACCCATGTCTTCCACCAGCCAGTCAACTGCCGAACCGGCTGTGAGCATCAGCGCTTCCAGACCCCAGGTCGCCTCCCCAGAGCGTTGCCATGCGATTATGGGAAAGCAGCCGTGCCGGCTGCGCTCGCCCGAGGCGGGCGCAGCAGATCCTGTGCAGATGTCGAGCATCCCACCCGTCCCGAAGGTCGCCTTCGCAAGTCCAGGCAGCGTGGCTCCCTGGCCTACGAGGGACGCCTGCTGGTCGCCGATCAGACATCTCAATGGCAACGGCGTCGATAGTCGGTCCGCCATGGAGAGCTCCCCGCAGGAGTCCACGACTTCGGGAAGCCACGCCGGGTCGAGTTCTAGAACAGCTAGGACGTCGGCGGTCCAGTCACGCGTCGCGAGACTGTAGATCCCGGTCAGGGCTGCGTTGGTGGCGTCAGTGACGTGACGGGACGAGCGGGTCAGGTTCCACGCCACCCAGGAGTCGACGGTACCCAGGCGGATATCCGACTCGTCTACGCCTGCGAGGCGGCCCTGCTGCACCTGCCACGAAAACTTCGTGGCGGACTGGCTCGGCGACAGCCGAACGCCCCGACCTTGAAGCTCCAGGCACGTTCCGGCCGTGCGGAGGTCCTGCCATGCGAGGCCGGGGGCTATGGGTTGGCCGGTTCGGGCATTCCACGCGACGGCGGACGCCCGCTGCGTCGTCACCGCCAACGAGACCGGCCGC
The DNA here is from genome assembly GCA_021808425.1 of Actinomycetes bacterium. The sequence continues at coordinate 9,790 of JAKBBS010000019.1, read as the reverse complement.
GTGCCTTCCAACGCCGCTTTCGCAAGGGTGCTCTCTGCGCAGTCGATTGCGCAGGTGGCGAGCGCAACGGGGTCGATCTCGACGAGGCCGGGATAAGGGTTCGTGGGAGGCTGGCGGACCCGGCTCGTGTGCATGACGTTGCCGTCACGGTCGACGATTGCCGCCCGTACGCTGCTTGTCCCGACGTCTATGACAAGGACGCTCACAGGTCCAACCCTAGTTTCCCGGGGTTGAGGATCCCGTTTCGGTCCAAGGCCAGCTTGATCGAGCGCATCACGTCGAGGCCCGCGCCGTGCTGGCGGCGCATGTACCGGCTCCGGTTGAGACCGACGCCGTGGTGATGCGAGAGTGTGCCGCCGTTTGCGAGTGTCGTGAACGTGACAGCATCGAACGCCGCATCGTAGAAGCTCTCGGCGCTCGTCTTGGTCGGGCGCCCGGCGAAACTGAAGTAGAGGCACGCGCCGTCGCTGTAGGCGTGGGACTGGTGCGCGGATGCGGCCACTATCCCGTCGAGGGAGCGCAGCTCCGCTATCGACTCGCTGTATATCGCTTGGAGAGTCCTCCATGATCCGGCCACTTCTACGGTATCGACGACGAGACCGGCGCTAACCAGTTGCGCTATGTCGGGGATCCGGTTGCGGTGCTCGAACCACTGCTGCACCGGCCCCTCCCCGAGAAGCGAAGCCTCAGCGCACTCGGCGCCGACGACCTCCATGACAGCGTCTATCAGCGCCTGGTCTCCCTCGTCGAGCACTATAAGTACCGCTCCGGCGTCGAAGTCGAAGTTGCGTTTCGACTCCGTCTGGTCGTAGAGGCGCAGGACAGCTGGTGTGGCACCCCGCTGCAGGATCCGCCGGCACGCGTCGAGTCCGGATGCAAAATCCGAGAAGGCCCACGCAGCTCTGCGCTCCGCCGAAGGCACAGGCCGGGCGCGCATGCGGACAGACGTTACGACCCCCAACGTTCCTTCGCTGCCGAGGAACAACTCGTTTAGATCCGGGCCCGCCGCCGAGCGCGGGTAGGCGCCGCCTGTACGGATAACTCTGCCATCGGCGAGCACGACCTCCAGCCCTACGACGATGTCCTCGATCTTTCCGTAGCGGGTCGAGTACTGTCCGGCGCCCCGGCACGCAACCCAGCCGCCTACGGTCGACATCTCGATCGACTGGGGCCAGTGTCCTACCGTGAGAGCGTGCCGGTCTCGAAGCTCTGTCTCGAAGGCGAGGCCGAACGTGCCTGCACGGGCTTCGACCGTCTGGCTGATCGCGTCGACGTCGCTGATACCGCACAGCCCGGTCATGTCCATCGAGACGCCGCCGTGGAGGGGGACGCTTCCGCCGCACACGCCACTGGCCCCTGCGAAGACCGTTAGAGGCACACGGGCCTCGTTGCACAGGGCGGCGACGGCCGCTACCTCCGCCGTCGATGCAGGAGAGACGACTACCTGCGGGAGCGCCGGAGCGGATTGGTTGGCCGCCCAGACTGCCGACAGTGGCCACCAGTCGATTCCCGCCTCGACTCTCGCCTCGTCGGAGGCGCTGACAGCGCCGCACACAGAGCGCAGACGGGCAGTGAAATCGTCGGGGAGAGCTGCTTTTACGTCCGGGGCTGCGAAGCGCGTAGCGGTGCGTGTTGCTCCGGCGCCGAGCGCGACGGGAGGCGGCGTCCGTGACACCCGCGGAGCGTGCGCCGTCACAGGGATTTATCGGTGAGGGGCTCGACGAGACGCTCCTCGGCCCCCTCGGCGCGGATCTCGGCTTGCACGCCCGACGCGAACGCTGCGACCTGGCGCTCGGTTTCAGCTCTATCCCAACCCAGCTCGGATGCCAGAAGCCGGGCGACTTCGCCGGAGCATTCGAGTGCTGCGCTCCGATCGAGGATCCGGGCACGGGTCCTTCGCGACATCACATCGTCGACGGTGCGGGCCATCTCGGATCGGGCAGCCCAAAGTACCTCCACCTTGAGGTAGGAAAGCCGTGGGTGCAGACGCCCGGCGAGGTCTGACCGATCCGCGCACAGCGCCAGGACGTCGGCGGTCTCGCTGCCGTGGCGTCCCGCCAGATGCACGAAGTCGGGGTCGCTCACCCCGAGCCGGCGCGCCAGCGCCTCCGCTTCGGGCCCGGGACGTCCCGAATTCGCTGCGCCGACGAGAGGCAGGCGCTTCGTCGGGGAAGGGCGGTAATCGGAATGCTCCCCGACGCCGTTGCCAGCTACGCGCTTGACCGTACGTCTAGCAACCTCGCGGCCGGCGCGGCGAATCCGAGGATCCGACGCGACCCGCGAGAAGCCCGATCCTGAAGTCTCGGACGGGTCGAGGACACGGTCGATGGTGTCAGCCGCCATCTTGCGGTAAGTGGTCAGCTTACCGCCGGTGACCGTCACCAGCCCGTTCGGGCCGACGATAACCTTGTGGCGCCTCGAAAGGTCGGCCGTCCGGGCCGAAGATGCGTCGCTGACCAGCGGCCTCAGACCCGCCCATGTCGCGGTGACGTCGCTAGGTGTTAACTCAGCCGACGTCCAAGCGTTGACGGCCCGAAGCACGTATTCGACGTCGGCCTTGCTGCACTGGGGATCGTCGAGCGGTCCGTCGTAGTCGGTGTCGGTCGTTCCGATGTACGTGTAGCGCCCGTCGCCGCTGGGGCCGGTGGCTTCGTCAGCCGCCCACGGGACGACGAACACCGATCTGCGGTCTCCGGGAACGCTGATCACTGATGCGTAGTCGCATGGAAGCTTGGAGGCGGGGACTGTGACGTGGATGCCCTTGGCTGGGCGTAGAGAGAATCCAGCCTTCTCCGATGCGCCGGCTGAGGCAATCTCGCCGGACCACACCCCGCCGGCGTTGACCACCGTCTTCGCCTTCACGACCGTCCCGTCGCGAAGACGTACCCCGCACACCTTTCCGCCGTCCTCGATCAGTTCCTGCAGCGGCGAGTAGTTGGCGACGCACGCGCCTAGCGAAGCGGCGGTCCGGGCGAGAGCGAGTGTCAGGCGGGCGTCGTCGGCTTGAGCGTCCCAATAAAGGAACGACGCCACGAGCGTCTCGGCCCGCAGGACCGGGAAGTGCGCTAGCGCCTCCTCAGAGCTGATGCGGCGGTGACGCCGACCGATCCGGAGACCTCCGGTGATGTCGTAGAGCCACAGCGCCGACTGGTAGGCCTTCGCGACGCTCCTGGTCGCGACGCCGTCCTTGCCGAACAGCGGCACGAGGAACGGCAACCGGTGAACGAGGTGGGGCGCATTCGCGAGGAGGATCTGACGTTCGTGCAGCGCCTCGTATACGAGAAGGTAGTCGTGCTGCTGGAGGTATCGCAGCCCACCGTGGATCAGCTTGGAGGACTTCGACGAGGTGCCCGAAGCGAAGTCCGTGGCCTCTACCAAAGCAGTGCGCAGGCCCCGCGCCGCCGAATCGAGCGCCACTCCACACCCGGTTACGCCGCCGCCGACGACGAGCACGTCAAAGGACTCGCTGGCCAGCCGAGAAAGCGCTTCCGCATGATCGAAGGAGGTCGTCATGCCTACAAGATACCTAGCGCGCAGGCAAGCGAAGCGTGTCGTCGCGATCCCCAGGTGAGCGTGTCCGGAAAACGCTGTTCTTCCACTAGCCTACGTCGATGTCGCTCCTGAGTTCCGCACTGGCCCCGGAGCCGGCAAGACCTTGAAACGGACGCCTACGACAAAAGGAAGAGGACAGGCCCAGATGGCAGATTTGAACGGTTCCAAGACCCACGACAACTTGAAGGAGGCCTTCGCAGGCGAAAGCCAGGCCAACCGGCGTTACCTCTACTTCGCCCAGAAGGCCGACATAGAGGGCTACCCCGACGTCGCCGCCTTGTTCCGTTCGGTAGCGGAAGGCGAGACAGGCCACGCGTTCGGACACTTCGACTTCCTCGCCGAGGTCGGCGACCCGGTCACAGGAGTGGCGGTCGGCGAGACGGAGGACAATCTCAAATCGGCGATCGAGGGTGAGACCTACGAGTACACCGAGATGTACCCGGGTTTCGCCAAGACCGCCCGCGACGAGGGCTTCGCCAACATCGCCGAATGGTTCGAGACCCTTGCTAAGGCGGAGAAAAGCCACGCAGGCCGCTTCACGAGCGGTCTCGGGAGTGTCTCCTGATATTGGCAACACGCCCAGGCGGAGCTTGTAGAAGCTCTTCCACCGGCGGCCGGCGTGGGCTCAAGTGACAGTCACATACGACCCGAAGCACCCGAAGTATTTCGACGAAGGTGACCTGCGCGGCGAGCTCGGCCGCGTCTACGACCTATGCCACGGCTGCCGGCTTTGTCTGTCGCTCTGCCCGTCGTTTCCTACTATGTTCAACCTGATAGACGCGAAGGACGGCGACGTCGAGGCGCTCTCCGCGGCTGAGCAGGACAAGGTCGTGGACGAGTGCTACCAGTGCAAACTCTGCTACATCAAGTGCCCATACGTGCCGCCCCATGAGTGGGAGCTCGACTTTCCGAGGCTCATGCTCCGCGCTGCCGCTAACCGGCGCAAAAGCATCCCCGAACGGGTCACTACGCAAGTCCTGGCGCGCACCGACCAGTCGGGGCGGTTCGCGACAGCGGTCGCTCCGGTAGCCAACGCTGCATTGTCGAAGCCGGGAACGCTGGCGCGCAGGGTGATGGAGAAGGCGGTGGGTATATCGGCGCAGCGCATGCTGCCCCCGTATGCCCGGGTGCGTTTCACGACGTGGTTCAAGCGTCGGCGCCAGTCGACCGCCGGCCAGCGAGGGGAGCTGGCGGGGTCGCAGGCGAATGTGGCTGTGTTCCCGACCTGCCTCGTCGAGTACCAGAATCCGGCGGTCGGCCAGGACCTCGTAAAGGTGTACGAGCGCAACCGCGTTGACTGCCAACTTGTCGACGGTGTCGGATGCTGCGGTGCTCCGTGGCTGCACAGCGGCGAGTTCGACTCGTTCATCCGCCAGGCCAGGAAGAACCTGCCTGGCCTCGCAGCGGCTGTCCGTGCGGGCCGGGACATCGTGGTGAGCCAGCCCACCTGCGGGTACGTGCTGAAGCGCGACTATCTCGACTATGTGGGTGGTGAGGAAGCTCAACTTATCGCTGAGCACACCTACGACGCTTCGGAGTACCTTTGGCGGCTCCACAAGGATCCCGACAAAAGCCTCGACACCGACTTCGACGGCGACGTCCCGGAGAGCATCACCTACCACGCTCCGTGTCATCTCCAGGCCCAGAACATCGGGCTTCGCAGCAGGGACCTGCTCAAACTGACCGGGGCGAAGGTGACGACGGTGGCGAAATGCTCGGGCATCGACGGGACGTGGGGTCTGCGTGCCGACAACTACGAGCTCGCGCGAAGCGTCGCGAAGCCCCTGGAGGACGCTGTTGCGAAGTCCGGCTCCGCTGCAGTGGCGGGGGACTGCCAGCTCGCCAACACTGCGATCGCCGAAGGAACCGGGCGAGTGTCACGGCACCCGCTGCAGATCCTGGCGAGGGCGTACGGGATCGCCGAAGAAGTCTGACCGAGAAAGACCGAGGAGGAAGGATATGGCGACCCGAGCGCTGCAACTCGCCGACATAGTCGACGTGCGGGCATACGAGCGAGAGCGCGAGGCGCTTCGAAGCGAGATCATCGCGCTCAAGGAGACGAGGCGCGTGGCGGTCGGGCCGGTCATCAGCGTCGTGTTCGAGAACCGTGACACGATCCGCTTCCAAGTCCAGGAGCTGGCTCGTGCCGAGCGTGCCGTAACCGACGACGCCGTCTCGGAGCTTCTGGTAACCTACAACGCCCTGATACCTGAGCCAGGGCACCTGTCGGCCACGTTGTTCATCGAGCTGACATCGCGAGAGGAGATGCAGCGCTGGCTTCCCAAGCTGGTCGGCGTTGAGGAGTCCCTCCGCTTGGAGATAATCCAAGCTGAGGAGGGTTCAGCTCCCGCAGTTATTCAAGGCAAGACGGAGGCGACTCACGCTGCGCAGCTGACCCGAGCTGGGGTAACAGCAGCTGTGCACTTCGTCTACTTCGAATTCGCGCCCGAGCAGGTCGAGCTCTTCCGCACCGGTAACGTCGTGCTGGCCGTCGAGCACCCGGCGTATCCCGAGCGCACCGAGTTGCCGGCCGCCACGAAGGCCAGTCTGCTTCGCGACCTCGACCGCTGAGCCGCTCGGCGGGGGTGACTGGCGGCACCTGGCATTGGAGTCCTGCAGGCGAAGAGGCTGGACAAGATACGCTCGACTTGCCAGACTAGGGGGGTAACACGCGTGTCGTATCTGGACGCCGGTCGACTTTTTCCGAAATTCCTCACAAAAGCTGGGGCAAGACATGAACAACTCCAAGAACAACCCGATCCCGGTGTGGCGCCAAAAGGCCGCCTGCCGCGGAGTCGACCCGGGGATCTTCTATCCGGTCTCTGACGAGGACGCCGAAGATGCAAAGCTCATCTGCGCTCAGTGCGACGTCAGCGAGCTCTGTCTGCAGTGGGCTCTCGAGTATCGCGAGCACGAAGGCGTGTGGGGCGGAACGACCGAGCGCGAGAGGCGCCGGATCATCCGCCGGCGCCGTCGCTCTGCGTGACGGACGGCTCGACTAGCTCCGGTGGTCGGGCAGCGTTGACAATGAACGACTTCGAGGGGTGGCGGGCGGTGTTGGGCGTCCTCGGCGCCGGGCGGACGCTCAGCCCCGAGCAGGCAGCGGCTGCCATGTCGGAAATTCTCGAAGGTAATGCGACCGGGGCACAGATTGCCGCGTTCGTGTTCGGTATGCGCTGTCGAGGCGAGACCGACGAGGAGATGACGGGGATGATCCAGGCGATGATCTCCGCTTCGGAGCGCGTCATCTTACCGCCGGCCGTTCTAGCGGAAGCGATCGACACTTGCGGTACAGGAGGCGACCGATCCGGGACGTTCAACGTGTCGACGGCGGCCGCTGTTGTGATCGCCGCGTGCGGAGTTCCAGTCTGCAAGCACGGAGGGCGCGCCGCGTCGTCGAAGGCGGGATCGGCCGATGTCCTCGAAGCTCTCGGCGTGGTCATCGACCTCGGGCCGCAAGGAGTTGCCTACTGCGTCGAGCAGGCTGGGATCGGGTTCTGCTTCGCCCCTCGCTTCCACCACGCTATGCGTCACGCGGTGCCTGTGCGAAGCGAGCTCGGTGTTCCCACCGCCTTCAACTTTCTCGGGCCTCTAGCCAACCCGGCTCGGGTCCGTCGCCAAGTGGTAGGCGTGGGCGATCCTGCCATGGCGTCGAAGATGGCGCACGTGTTAGCTGCCGGCGGCGCCGACCACGTCATGGTCGTCCACGGCTACCCGGGACTGGACGAGCTGTCGACCATCGGGCCGTCGACCGTTCACGAGTACCGCAGGAACGCCAGTCCGGGCAACGAGCACACAACCTGGACGCTTGATCCCGCCGATACTGGCCTAGCGCCAGGCCGCCTGGAAGACATCCTCGGCGCCGACGTCGCCGCCAACGCTCGGATCATCCGCGACGTACTGCAGGGTACGGGCGGCGCCAAACGTGACATTGTCGTGCTCAACGCTGCTGCCGGCCTCGTAGTCGCCGGACGTTCAGCTGATATCGGCGAGGGCGTCACTAGGGCGGAGGCTGCCATCGACGACGGCCGCGCGGCCCGCTGCCTGGATTCGCTCGTGGCCGTGTCACAAGACGCGCCCAGGGATTCGCCTGGCTAGAGAAGTTCGAGGATGTTCGCCTCGATGAGCCTGGCTCTAGGACTAGGGGGACCCGGCGTTGCGCGCTTTGTGTTATTCAGTGGTCCACCAAAAACGATTGATACTTTAGGCCGGCTATAGCTGTATAACGTATCAATCCTTATTGGGTGAGCTCCAGGCTAGCTCCAGGCGTGCTTCGGGCGTGCTTCGGGCGTGCTTGGAAGGGCCTGAACCACCCGAACTACTCTTGCACTTCTTGAGTGGCAGTTGCACCGACCTCAAAGATCGCATCGAGGTCACTTCGGCGGTAGGCCTGGAAGGCGATCAGCGTCGACGTGGAGACGATCCCGTCGAGACCGGCAATGTGCCTCGTCACTATGTCCGCGAGGTCCTCGTGGCGGCGGACTCGCACCACAGCGACAATGTCAGCCTTGCCAGATACCGAGTAGACCTCGCTCACCCCATCGGTCTCGGCGAGCTCAATAGCGAGATCTGCGAGGCGGGCCGGGGTCGCATCTATGAGCACGAAGGCGTGGATCATCCCACTTAAGCTAGTGCCAGCAGCCCGGCTCGAGGCGACTCCGGACACCTTTCCAGCGTTAGAGTCACACCCTCCTGAAACAATATGTCTCATGAAGACGCTGTCTATCAGTTGCGACGATTGTGTCATGGTCTCCACGCAGGCTTGCGAGGGATGTGTGGTCAGCTTCATTTGTGAACGGGAACCCGACGACGCGGTGATCGTCGACGCAGCGCAGGAGCGAGCGATTCGTGCGCTCGGAGCCGTCGGACTGTTACCGCCGCTGCTCCATCAGGCCTGCAGCTGACCGCCCTGGCTTGCGCCTGGTGCCACGCCAACCGTTCAGCGGTAGTGAGCTTTGATTGGCGGCTGGTAGCGTCTGCGTCACTGAGTTCCCGGCCGACGCGATGTAGAAGCGGGTATCGGTCGCCAACCTGGGAGTGCCACGCGTCTTGATCAAGCACCTTCTTGTCACCAACGACTTCCCGCCGAAGGTGGGTGGAATACAGAACTACCTATGGGAGCTGTGGCGGCGGCTGCCACCAGCGGATTTCACCGTGCTCACCTCTCCATATAAGGGTGCTTCCGAGTTCGACCGGGCGCAGCCCTACCGTGTCGTTAGAACCCCTGAACCGGTTCTGCTCCCGAGCCCCTTGATGGTACGGCGGGTCAACGCTTTGGCGCGCGCGGAAGGAGCGAAGCTCGCGGTCCTCGACCCAGCCGTGCCACTCGGCCTCGTCGGACCCTACCTGGACGTGCCCTATGCGGTCGCTCTTCACGGGGCTGAGGTGACGGTACCCGGGCGCCTCCCAGTATCACGGCAGGCGCTGGCTCACGTTCTCGGCCGCGCGACGCTCCTCATCGCCGGTGGCGCCTACCCCTCCGACGAAGCCCGACGCGCGCAAAAGAACCTCCCCCCATCAATCGACGTTCCGCCCGGGGTCGATTCTTCGCGTTTCGCTCCACTGGACGTGCCAGGACGCGTAGCCGCACGTGAAAGATTCAAGCTCAAACCAGAAGCTCCGGTCGTGCTCAGCGTGAGCAGGCTCGTGCCCCGTAAGGGCATGGACGTGCTAATCGAGGCAGCGGGGCGTCTGCGTTCGAGCGGGGAGTTCCCGGGACTCGAAGTGGTCATCGCCGGTGAAGGCCGTGACCGGGGACGCCTAGAGCGTCTCATTTCGAAGAGATCTGCGCCGGTACGACTCCTCGGTCGGGTCTCCGACGCTGAGCTTCCCAACTTGTATGGCGCGGCCGACATCTTCGCATTGTGCTGCAGGGGCCGTTGGGGCGGTTTGGAGCAGGAAGGTTTCGGGATCGTGCTCCTCGAAGCGGCTGCGGCCGGGTTGGCGTGCGTGGCCGGCGACAGTGGCGGGGCTTCCGATGCTGTTGCGGATCAGCACACAGGGCTGGTCGTCGCGAAACCGGACGACTCAGCGGAGCTTGCAGGAGTGCTCGCACGTCTCCTGCGCAATCCCGGCGAGGCAGCGAGGATGGGAACACAGGGACGCCTGCGGGCCATGCGTTCGTTCTCCTACGACCTGCTTGCCGAACGGCTTCGCGATGGCCTTGACGCAGCGGTGGCGTCGTCGTAGACAAAGCTGCCGCTGCACGTCAGTTTCCTGGTACTACGGTGGCGCATGA
>JAKBBS010000202.1 GCA_021808425.1 Actinomycetes bacterium | reverse complement strand
CGAGGTGGACAGCGACAACGAGTGGACCCGGCCGGTCAGCACGGACGTTATCGCAAAGGCACGCTCCGGGGACTGGGCGGTAGTCTTGATCGGCTTCGAGCCTGTGCCACGCAACTGGTTTCCGACGAAGCTCGCTGGGCTGGACGTACTGTGCCTTGCGTCAGGCGGCGGGCAGCAAGGCCCGGTGCTCGCCGCAGTCGGTGCGAACGTCACGGCGCTCGATAACTCCCCCAAGCAGCTGGCCCGAGACGACGAGGTGGCCGCGAGGGATGGACTAGCCATCCGTACCATTCTCGGCGACATGCGCGACCTGAGTGCCTTTCCCGATGCCAGTTTTGACCTTGTCTTCAACCCGGTGTCAAACATGTTCTGCCCCGACCTTTCCCCGGTTTGGCAAGAGTCTTTTCGAGTTCTCCGCCCAGGCGGCCTCTTACTCGCTGGGTTCATGAACCCTGACATCTTCGTCTTCGACGTCGCAGCACTCGAAGATCGCAACGAACTGGTGGTGCGTCACCGGATTCCGTTTTGCACCCTCGAACTCCCCGACCTCGAGCGGCTGCACACGTACGGAGACGGCCCAATCGAGTACAGCCACTCGCTCACAGATCAGATTGGCGGGCAGCTCGCAGCTGGCTTCGCGCTTACCCATCTGGTCGAAGCGCCTCTCCAAGCCGGCGCCACGGCTCAATACATGCCCGGCTACTTCGCCACTCGCGCTATGAAAGTGTCGTCGGCTTGCGCCGTTCGCGACCCCCTTCAGGGTGCTCCATGAGCTACGGTTCGTTGTGGAGCACCTGGCATCCATGACCATATTGAGCCGTAGGTACATGAATAGTGCCAGCACCGGCCGGTCACGCTGACCCTAAGATCCCGGACCGTCTTCGCTCACTGCCTGCTCGGCGTGGCGACGGATGTCGCCGCTGATGCGCATCGAGCAGAAGCGGGGTCCGCACATCGAGCAGAAGTGAGCGTTCTTGGCTGCAGGGGCGGGAAGCGTCTCGTCGTGATAGGACCTGGCGGTATCAGGATCGAGGGAAAGGTTGAACTGGTCCTCCCATCGAAAGTCGAAGCGCGCATCGGAGAGGGCGTCGTCTCTCGCCTGCGCACCGGGATGCCCTTTGGCTATATCGGCTGCGTGCGCAGCGATCTTGTAGGCGATCACGCCCGCCTTGACGTCGTCACGGTTGGGCAACCCAAGATGCTCCTTGGGCGTCACGTAGCAAAGCATCGCCGTTCCTTGCCACGCGATCATGGCAGCTCCGATAGCAGACGTTATGTGGTCGTAGCCGGGCGCGATGTCAGTTGTGAGCGGCCCGAGGGTGTAGAAGGGGGCTTCGTCGCACAAGTCGGCCTGTAGCGCCATGTTCTCGGCGATCTTGTCCATGGGGACGTGACCGGGCCCTTCGATCATCACTTGCACGTCTCGCTCACGAGCGACACGACCGAGCTCCCCCAGTGTTCGAAGCTCGGCGATCTGCGCTGTGTCGTTGGCGTCGGCAACGCACCCTGGGCGCAAGCCGTCCCCGAGTGAGACCGTTACGTCGTAGCAGCGCAGGATTTCGCAAAGCTCCGCGAAGTGGGTGTAGAGGAAGTTCTCCTCGCCGTGCGCCAAGCACCACGCAGCGAGGATCGACCCTCCCCGGCTTACGATCCCTGTCTTGCGTTTCGCTGTGAGGGGAATGTGCCCCAGTCGCACCCCGGCGTGGACGGTCATGTAGTCGACGCCCTGCTCGCACTGCTCGATGACCGTGTCGCGGTATGCCTCCCAGGTGAGATCCTCTGCTCTTCCTTTGACTTTCTCCAGCGCCTGGTAGATAGGGACGGTCCCGACCGGCACCGGGCTGTTGCGTATCACCCATTCCCGCGTCTCGTGAATCTGCCCGCCGGTCGACAGGTCCATCACCGTGTCCGCGCCCCAGCGCGTCGCCCAGGACATCTTGTCCACCTCCTCGTCGATTGTGGAAGTGACCGACGAGTTTCCGATGTTTGCGTTTATCTTCACGACAAAGCGCTTCCCGATGACCATCGGCTCTGCCTCGGGGTGATTGACGTTCAGCGGCATTACGGCGCGGCCGGCGGCCAGTTCTTCGCGCACCACCGCCGGAGTGACGCCCTCGCGTATCGCCACGAACTCCATCTCTGCGGTTATCACGCCCATCCTTGCGTACGACAGCTGGGTTACTGGCCGCCCCCCGACACCTCGGCGGGGGCGTCTGCGACCGCCGATGTTTCGCTCCCCCGACTCGCCGAGCGGCCCGGCCTGCGGTTGGCTCCCGACGTGGAATCCCCGACCGTCGTGCCCCACGCAGCGCGCCTCGTAAATTTCGGTGTCTTTTCGCTCTTCGATCCAGCTATCGCGCAGAGCCGGCAGGCCCCGGCCGAAGTGGCCGTCGACTCCAAAAGGCTCACCGCAACCGCCCCTAACGTCGCCGACCGGCCCGCTCGTGTCGTAGAGGTCGAGGGTCTCGCCGTTGGCGAGCGTCACGCGTCGTATGGGCACCCGGAGGTCGTGGCGTGACCCTTGCCGGTACGCCTTGAGCGTTCCGACGGTCGACTCAACGGGAGTATCTGGTGTCATTGTCGTTTCCCTCCGCCGGTATTACCCGGACAGGTTCATTCGGTCGGCGGCCCTAGCCGCCCTCTCAGCCCGCTCGGCGCGAGCTCCCGATTCGTTTGTTCCTATGCACCATAGCGCGCGACGACGCTGCGCGCGCTGTGACAAGGGCGGCGGCGACGCTGAGGCTCGAAGCCGTTTAGGTGTGGCTCCAGTCGATTCGGCGCCCCATGAAAGCAGCGAAGCGCTCCAAGGTCGTGGCATCATCGCCGGCGGCCTGTTCGGCGCCGAATGGACTGCCCTTGGCCATCATGTCCCGGTACTGCGGGCGTAGCATCGCGCGAGCACCGGCGAGAGCGTCCGAAGCCAAAGCCTCGTCGCATGTGACGGGCTGCCCGGTGGCGACGGCAAGATCCCAGGAGTGGGCGACGAGCTCGCTCAGGTACATGTCGACGAGCGTCGCACCGGTGTAGGTCTCCCCCCACGGCATCGTGGTCGTCGCCGACAGACGATCGTCGCTCCAAGCGTCGGCTGCGTCGGCACCGGCTTGGCTCAACTGGCCGGGGGCGTCGGCCAACTCGACGTGAGGGAACTCCTCTCCGCCAGGCGTCTCACCCCTGCCCAGTGACACCGCCCGCCAAGCGGCACCGACGAGATGGTCGACGAGGACAGCGACGTCGTATTCCGGGCACGGGGTCGGTCCGGCCAGCTGGTCGGGACGCACGGCTGAGGCGACCTGCGCCGCGTGTGCGTAGGCGGCGACGAGAGATTGACGGCGGTCAGAAGAGTTGTGGTGGACTGTAATAACGGTGGATTCGCTCATGGCCCCATTGTCGAACCGATAACTGGCCACCTTGTGTCCTATTTGTTTTTTTAATTTGTGTAAGGTCGCCGTTGTGCGCGCTGACCGGCTCGTGGCGATCGTCCTTTTGTTACAGGCTCACGGACAGCAGACCGTGACGCAGCTGGCCGGGGCCTTGGAGGCTTCCGAGAGGACGATACGGCGGGATCTGGACGCGCTGTGTGCTGCAGGTGTGCCGGTCTACGCGCAACGAGGTCGCGGCGGCGGATGGGCGCTTCTGGGGGGCCACCGCATCGACCTTTCAGGACTGACCGCGAGCGAGGCAAGGTCTTTGGTGCTGGCAGCGTCAGGGGCTCCAGGACAAAAAGATGTCGATGCCGCGCTTCGCAAGGTCATCGCAGCATTGCCGGCCGCGATCCGCGAGCAGGTCAATGTTGCCCAAGGCCGCGTGCTCGTCGACCCCACCGCCTGGGGCCGGCCTCGGGGCGGCGGCCGTGGCGTGAACGACGACGAAGCCACCCTCGCCAGTCTCCGTGAGGCTTTGGAGCGAAATGTCGTGGTGAACATGTGCTACGCAAGGCCGGGATCTGACGCTTCGTGGCGGCGCGTGCACCCTCAAGGTCTGGTGGTGAAGCACGGCACGTGGTATCTCCTCGGCGTGGGCCCCACGGGCTCGAGAACCTACCGCGTGTCGAGGGTAGAGGCGATCGAATTGACATCCGAGACGGCATGCACGCCGCCCGACTTCGACCTGGCCGCCACATGGAGGGCGTCCCAGCAGGCGTTCGAAGCACTCAGGCCCTGCACGGAAGTGACTGTCGAGCTCCTCATCGACGACCGCGTCTGGGCGCGTATGTCCGGTCGTATAGGCGCCTGGTGGGATCTCGTCGATCTTGGGGTCTGCGACGACGGCCGGCGGAGGGTCCTTGTGAGGATGGCCGGCGCACACCAAGCAGCGTTGGAGCTCGTGTGCTACGACGCAGCCGTCGAAGTCCGCGGCCCTCAGGACGTGCGCGACGAGCTAGCGGCTCTGGGCCGGCGACTGGTCGAGGGTTACGCGGACTCGCCGTGCACGCAAACGATGGCAGCCGAAGCTGGCCCTCCCATAACCGTCGCCTAGTCAGCCAGAAGAACTTTCAGGTCGCCGAACACCTTTTCGATTATGGCACCCAGTCCGGCGGGATCGTCCTGGACGACCCACTCAGCAAACGACAGGCGGAACACCCGAACCCCCAGATCCGAGGCGAGAGCCGCTAGCGATGGGTCTACCGAGCGGGCCTCGAGCGCCGACGCGACCGCTGCCGAGAGGTGCTCCAGTTTGATCAGTTCACGCTCCTGCAGCTCCGGGTTCGCTGCGACGACACGCGCCCGGATGCGGACGATAGGGTGCAGCCCGTCGAACAGGCTGCACGCGCCGGCGAGGCCTGCTCTTATCGCGACGATCGGCGACGCGTCCAAAGGCGCTCGCGTGACCGCCTCTACGAAGACCGTCTCCAAGTTTCCCGCGCCCCTGAAAAGCACCTCGCGCTTGTCTGGAAAGTAACGGAAGAAGGTTCTGCGCGTCAGCCCAGCGCGTGCTGCAATATCGGCGACCGTCGTTTCGTCATATCCCTGCTCGTCGAAAAGGACCAAAGCAGCTTCCATAAGACGTCCGACGGCATCGGGCTTCCAGCGAGTCACCTTGACAGCATACAGTTACGACACTGAGTGACATCCGTGATGTATAGTGGTCACGTCACATAATGACATCACTCGATCTGAGAAGGAGACCCACTATGCGTGTTCTAATGACAGGCGCCTCGGGCCACATCGCCTCTGCGCTTATCCCCGAGCTACTCGACCACGGCCACAGCGTCGTCGGGCTGGCCCGCTCCGAGCAGGCAGCCCAAGCGGTGGCTGCACTCGGCGCCGAGGTCCACAGAGGCGATCTCGACGATCCCGACGACCTCGCGAACGCCGCCGCGCAGGTCGACGGCGTGATCCACCTCGCCTTCAAGCACGAAGCTTTGCGCGATGGTGGGATCGAAAGCGCTGCCGGCGCCGACATGGCCGCAATCACCGCCATGGGCGACGCACTCGCCGGCACAGGCAAGCCGCTCGTCGCTACCGGAGGGACCCTCATGCTCGCAATGGCCGGGATCAACGGCCGTTCCGGCACCGAGCGGGACGTCCTGCCTGGGGGCCCTCGCATCGACTCCGAGAACGCCGTGGTAGCTCTCGCCGCCCGGGGCGTGCGCTCCTCGTACGTGCGTCTCGCCCCCCTGGTTCACAGCGACCTCGACCTCCACGGCTTCACACCCTCCCTCATAGGAATGGCCCGCGAGCACGGGTCCGCTGCCTACATAGGCGACGGAGCCAACCGTTGGCCGGCGGCGCACACCAAAGACATCGCAGTGTTGTACCGCTTGGCTTTGGAAAAAGCGCCGGCCGGTTCCCGCCTACACGGTGTCGGCGATGAGGGCATCCCCTTCAAGACGATCTCCGAAGAGATAGCCGCC
>JAKBBS010000201.1 GCA_021808425.1 Actinomycetes bacterium | reverse complement strand
CGCTCGGCCTGCTGGACGATCACCGAACCCTCGAGGCCGGCATTGATCGCTATCCACTTGAGGGGCTCCTCGAGCGCACGCATGACGATCGAAGCACCGGTAGCCTCGTCGCCAGAAAGCGAGGCAACGACCTCCGCTACAGCCGGGCGGCTGCGAAGCAGAGCTGTCCCGCCACCGGCAACGATACCCTCCTCGATAGCAGCGCGAGTCGCGGACAGGGCGTCCTCGATGCGGTGCTTCTTCTCCTTGAGCTCCACTTCCGTAGCAGCGCCCACCTTGACGACGGCAACACCGCCGGAGAGCTTCGCCAGGCGCTCCTGGAGCTTCTCACGATCCCAATCGGAGTCGGTGTCATCGATCTCGCGCTTGATCTGGGCGATGCGGCCCTTGACGTCGGTTTCCGAACCGCCGCCTTCGACGATGGTGGTGTTGTCCTTGTCGATGACCACCTTGCGTGCACGGCCCAGGAGATCGAGCGTGGTGTTCTCGAGCTTGAGACCCACCTCCTCGGAGATGACCTGGCCGCCCGTGAGGGTCGCCATGTCGCCGAGCATCGCCTTACGACGATCGCCGAATCCGGGGGCCTTGACTGCCACCGAGGTGAAAGTACCCCTGATCTTGTTCACGACGAGAGTCGCAAGGGCTTCGCCTTCGACGTCCTCGGCGATGATCAGAAGCGGCTTGCCTGCCTGCATGACCTTCTCCAGGACCGGAACCAGGTCGTGAACAGCGCTGATCTTGGAGTTGGCGATGAGGATGAAGGGATCCTCGAGGACCGCCTCTTGGCGCTCTGCGTCGGTAACGAAGTACGGCGAAAGGTAGCCCTTGTCGAACTGCATGCCCTCGGTGAAGTCGAGCTCGAGACCGAAGGTGTTGGACTCCTCGACGGTCACGACACCGTCCTTGCCGACTTTGCTGATCGCATCCGCTAGAACTTCGCCGATAGAGGTATCAGCAGCCGAGATGGACGCCACCTGGGCTATCTCCGACCTGCCGTCTATCTCCTTGGCCTGGGAGTTGATCGCAGCGACCGCAGCAGCAACGGCCTTCTCGATGCCGCGCTTGAGCGACATCGGGTTGGCGCCGGCGGCGACGTTGCGCAGACCCTCGTGGATCAGTGCCTGCGCAAGAACAGTTGCGGTCGTGGTTCCGTCGCCCGCAACGTCGTTCGTCTTGGTCGCGACTTCCTTTACCAACTGCGCGCCCATATTTTCGAACGGGTCCTCGAGCTCCACCTCACGGGCGATGGTGACACCGTCGTTGGTGATGGTCGGGGCGCCGAACTTCTTCTCGATGACCACGTTGCGGCCCTTGGGACCGAGGGTTACCTTGACCGTGTTGGCCAGCTGGTTGACCCCGGCCTCGAGACCGCGGCGGGCCTTGTCGTCAAACTTGAGTTGTTTTGCCATTTAGCTCACCTTCGCCAGGACGTCCCGGCTCGTCAGGATCAGCAGGTCTTCGCCGTCGATGGTGATCTCGGTGCCGCCGTACTTCGAGTAGACGACCTTGTCGCCCACCTTGATGTCGAGCGGGATCAGCTCGCCGCTGCTCTCGGCGCGCCGCCCGGGACCTACAGCGAGGACTTCACCCTGCTGTGGCTTCTCTTTTGCGGTATCGGGGATGACCAGACCTGACGCGGTCCTCTCCTCGGCTTCGCTCGGGCGTACGACGATCCGGTCGTCGAGTGGCTGCAGACTCATATCAGTGCGCCTCCATAGGTTGTTAGCACTCTCGGGTTACGAGTGCTAAGACTAGCGGGCCCGCCGCGCTAGTTCAACCAGCTTTCACCCCCAGGGCGAGTTTTCTCGGAGAAAACCCGGTGACGCTCCCGGGAGATACCCGCAGGGCTGCCGCCGCTCAGCCGGGACGGCCACTCTCAGACTTCGAAGCGGAGCTTCAAGTTCGGGTTCGCGGCGACGTCTAGCGGCGTCGGCCCGTCGGTTCGAAGCCGATACCAGGCGGTCGCCCCGACCATCGCAGCGTTGTCGGTGCACATGGCACGGCTCGGAAGAAAGCAGGCCCTGCCATCCGACGCAGCAGCCTCCGCCACCGCTGCGCGCAGAGCGGAGTTGGCCGCGACCCCCCCGCCTATGCAGATCGACTTCGCGTCCAGCTTGCCGGCGGCGGCGCGCACCTTGTCCACTAGCACGTCTACGACAGCAGCCTGGAAGCTCGCTGCGACGTCCTTGACATCGATGTCGGGGTTCTTGCGGACGTAATTGATGACGCTCGTCTTCAAGCCACTGAAGGAGAAATCGAAGCCTTGACCGCGAAGGCCCCTCGGGAACGCAACGGCCGCAGGGTTCCCGGTAGTCGACAGCTTGTCGATCACCGGGCCGCCGGGGTAGCCGAGCCCGAGAAAGCGAGCGACCTTGTCGAAAGCCTCGCCCGCTGCATCGTCGATCGTCTGGCCGACAAGACGGTAGCGGCCCTCGTCGCTCATGTGGACGATCATCGTGTGGCCACCCGACACGAGAAGAACGACAGCCGGCAGCGCCATGTCAGGATCCTCGAGGAACGCAGCATGAAGGTGCCCCTCCATGTGGTTGACCCCGACGAAAGGCAGCCCCCACGCAAGCGAGTAAGCCTTCGCCGCACTCACCCCGACTAGCAGCGAACCGATGAGTCCAGGCCCGATAGTCGCAGCCACCGCATCAAGGTCCCCTCGGGCGATCCCGGCCCGGGAAAGCGCCTCGCCCACCACCGGGGTCAACAAGTCGATGTGGGCGCGTCCCGCCACCTCGGGAACCACTCCGCCGAACGCTGCGTGTAGGTCCACCTGGCTCGACACGACCGAGCTTGCGATATTGCGGCCGTCCACGACGACCGCAGCCGCTGTCTCGTCGCAGGATGTCTCTATCGCCAGAATTGCCGTCATTGCGATCCCGGACCGGTGGAATCGATCGTGACCCCGGAGATCGCGCTACCGATTCGACCTATGCGCTCAAGGTAGACGTTCGAATCAATGTCGTGGACCCACATGACCAAAGCGTCTTCGCCGTTCTCAGAGTAGTAGCTCTTGCGAATCCCCTCGGTCTCGAAACCGAAGCGCCGGTACATCGCCTGAGCCGCCGTGTTTGACATCCGTACCTCCAACGTCATGTTCCTCGTAGCACGCCGAAGAGCTTCGCTGTGCAGGTTGATAAGCAGCCGTGTTCCGATCTGATGGCGCTGCCATGCCGGATCGACAGCGATGTTCGTCACGTGGCTCTCCTCGTAGCCGACCATCAGCCCCGCGTATCCGACCACACGTCCCGCTACACGGGCCACGACGTAGTGGCGTGTCTGGCGTTGGCCGAGCTCGCTCAAGAACAGGCCGAGCGACCATGGGTTCGGGTAGGCCTTGTGCTCGATCTCGAGGACCCGACGCAGGTGACGACGCCTCATCAAGACCAGGTGCACCTCGATTGGAACGGGCCCTTCTCTCCCGGTGTCCCCGGTAGCCATCAGCGCTGATCCCATCCGATACGGACGTCCGCCTCCCGCATGTAGCGCGCCGAGACGAGAGCTGCCTCGACTCCCTCCATCTCTGCGGTCATTACAGCGAGGCATTCAGCGCTCGGATAGTCGAATAGCGAGGGGGCTAATTCGATTCGCTCGTCGAGCGACGACAGCTCCGATTCGTATCGACGCGCCCCGTCGCCTGTGACTACGACAGGTCCTGGCGTGGCGGCGAGGCCCTTTGCCAGATCCGACGGCGATGAGACCTCGGCCGCTCGGATGGTCTGGACGCCTCCCGGCGCTGCGCGGTGCAGCGACCAGAACACCTCCCCCCGCCTGGCGTCGACGACAGACGCCACGGTGCGGCGATCGTGGCGCCATGCGAAGGCGAGGGTTTCGAGTGAACCGGCCGCTACGACCGGTATGCAGAGTCCGTCGCCGAGCGCCTTGGCGGTTGCGATCCCGACCCGCAATCCCGTGAACAGTCCCGGCCCGACGTCTACTGCAATCCGGGAAAGGGAGCTCACCTCTACCCCTGATAGTTCGCACAGGGCGCGTATCGCCGGGGCGAGCGTCTCGGCATGTCGTCGTCCGACTCGCAGCGAGAACGACGAAAGAATGCCTTCGTCATTGCTCAAAGCGACGCTCAGCTTCGGCGTCGAAGTTGATATCGCCATCGTCGAGCTCACGGGCTTGGCACCAGTTTCGCCTCCAGGCCAGCCAGTCTGGCCTCCCACGCCGATCCGATCGCTTCGAGGCGCGCAATCCGGCGGTCCTCGTCGACGCCCGGGCGAAGGGACACGAGCAGGTGGCCTCCTCGTAGCGCTGCCGCCGCACGCTCCCCCCATTCGACTACGACCACGGCCCCGTCGTCGAGCATCTCCGCGAGCGCCAGGTCCACCACCTCGGAGAGTCGTTCGAGGCGGTAGACATCGACGTGGACCAGATCGAACCCTCTGGCCGTTGGGTGGATGTTCATCAGGGTAAAAGTCGGGCTCGTCACGGCGGAGTCCACTCCGAGAGCAGCCGCCATTCCCTGTGTAAAGGTGGTCTTGCCTGCTCCGAGGTCGCCCTCCAGGAGGATCACGTCGCCCGGCTCGACGATTCGCGCTATCTGCGAGCCGAGCCGACGTGTGGCATCAGCGTCGTTGCAGGTGATCTCTAGCGACGTCAAGCTCTACCGGCCTGTCCCGATTGCGTCTCGCCGAGCGATTGACGCGCCCGCACGAAATCGGCCCGCATCGCTGCCAGGACCTCTCCGCCGCCACGCAGTGCGGCAGCGGGATGAAACGTTGGCACGACCACGGTAGGCCCACCTTTCGGCCACGGGTAGGTCCTACCGCGAAGGCGAGTGATCCCAACCCCCGACTCAAGAAGGGTTCGCGATGCGAAGTTGCCCAGGGTAACAACCACTTCAGGTTTGACAAGCGCCACCTGGGCGTCGAGATAGGGGCGGCATTCGGCGATCTCGTCTGGAAGCGGGTCGCGGTTATCCGGGGGGCGGCATTTCACGACATTCGCGATGTAAACCTCATCGCGCTTCAAGCCGGCTTCCTCCGACAGCAGCCGATCGAGGAGCCGCCCCGAGCGGCCCACGAAAGGGCGCCCCTGGAGGTCCTCGTCGCGACCCGGGCCTTCGCCGACCACCATCAGCGAGGCGGAAGGGTCACCTTCGCCGAACACGACCGTCCGGCGACCGCCGGCCAGCCGGCATCGCCGGCATACGCTCGCTTGCGCCTCGACCTCCGACAGTTCCGCCATGCATCACAATCGTAGGTGCTCCACCCCCGACGGCGACAAACGCTAACTTCGCTCGTTGCCGGCGCTTCTCGCGAGCTGGCCAATGCTTGGCAAGACGGTGGGGTAGCGTGGAGGGGACACGCATCGACCGCTTCGAGGCGGTCCGGGAAAGGGCATGACCGACCATGAGCAACCCCCCTCCTCCCCCGCCACCGGGTAGCGGCTATCCCGGCGGCGGCTATCCCGGCGGGGGGTTCACCCCTGGAGGTTTCGACGTTCCGGGCCTAGGTTCGGATGTACTCGCCACGTGGTGGCATCGCGTGGGAGCTTCCATCGTCGACGGTTTGATCGTCGGGGTACCTGTCGTGCTTCTGGTTGCCGCCGCTGGGATGAGCGGAGTCTCCGCGAACCTTCCCGAGAGCATCATCGCCGCCGTCTACGGCTTCGCTCTGATCACTTGGTGGGGCGGCCAGACCATAGGCAACCGGGCTGTCAGGACGCGCGTAGTTGACGCCGTCACCGGAGGGCCCGTCGACGCCCGCCGCTCGGCTATCAGGGCGGCGGTGATGTGGGTCCTTACCATCACGTTCGTTGGCGGGATCGCAGACATTCTTTGGCCGTTATGGGACCGACGAAACCAGACCCTTCACGACAAGGCAGCCGGAACCCTCGTAACGC
>JAKBBS010000200.1 GCA_021808425.1 Actinomycetes bacterium | reverse complement strand
ACTAGGCTGGAGCCGATAGCCGCATAGATCGCTCCCGATCCCAGTCCGAGGACGGCGAAGATGAGGTACTCGTTCATGTCGTAGTTGGCCGGATGTCGCTATAGATGCATCGCTTGGCCGGCTGCTAGCGCTCGAAGTTCAGCCTTCTTGATCTTTCCCGTAGATATGTATTGAGCGACGATGACGTCGCGCTCCTCCGCCGGAATGTGAGACGGAACGAGCATCCCGGCGAACGCGGCCGCCTACCTCTTATCGGAGCCTTCGACGTAGATCAGCAGAGCGACATATTCACATCTAAAGGCACGCTAGTCGCAACAGGAGGAGCGTCCACCGTCCTTGTACACGCCGACGGGACCACGAAGTCCGGATCGTTTGCTTGGGTCTCCCTCCAAGGTGGCGCAACGAAGAAAACTCCCCTGTTCGCTATCCGATTCCGCACGAAGAACAAGCTGGTGGAGAAGCTGACGATAAACGTCGCGGTGGTCGACGCGGGGGAGGCTCAGCAGTCGCTGAAGGAGGCTATCGTCACAGCACTGCAGGGACGTCCACAACTCGCCGGATATCTCACGCTCGACCCGAGTGAGCCGCCGTTGGAGATTCCAGGCGACATCAATCTGGCAGAGCAAATCGCCGCAACCCAAAAAACCGCAAAGATCGCCCGAGACGCCGCCGCGATAGCTGGTCTAAGCGAAGCGGCTCGGGCCGAACTAGCTGACGAAGCCAAAAGAGCCGCTGAATCCCTCGATACGCTTCTTCAGCAACAGCAGGCGGCTAGAGGAAACCGAAGCTCTCTAGTCGCCTCGGTCTGCGCACCAGTAGACCGGTTGGTAAACCTTCTCGGCGCCCTCGAGCTGCCCATCCCAATGAGCAACCGCGCCGCGTGCGCTATCCAGGACACGATCAAGGACCTGCTAGAACGGCGACGTGTCTGGATCGACGTCGACACCCAACAGGTGTGCTGGTCAGCCGAGCTGGCCCTCGCCACGCCCGGCGGCATGCTGCGAATCCCAATCAACGGCCGACTTGCAAACCGAGCGGTCGACCCGTGGCTAAGCGGTATAGCCGGAGCTGTATGGCGCCGCCGGATCACAATCCGCCAAGCGTTGGAGGAACGGACCGGACCGGGACAGGCCATCAATGATGACATCTCGTGGTGGCGTGGCCCTCTGGGAGAACGGCTCGAGGCTTATGCCGCTAAGAACGGACGGCGGTGCAGAGGTCCCAACGCTCGGAGTGTTTTCTGGCGGAGTCCCTACGCCGCGGTCATCGACGCCGGGGTATCCCTCGCCTCGGGAGAAAGCACCGATCACCTCCCATCCGAGCTCGTAGACGCTGTCGCCGAGTTGATCTTCGGCGACGAGGACCTCCCGAGCCCCCACAAGTACACGTGGGCGGATCCCCATCGCAACAACACCCTGCAACGGGTTGTGAACGCCCTTGGCCTAAATGACCGGAGCCACGGTTCTGGACTCGACGGCGAGCTAGCGGACGGCGACACGCCACAGGGCCAAACCTGTGAGGAAGCTGCATGACCACAACGTATTGCGACCTCCACACCAAGAGACTGTCACGCCATCGAAATACAGCACGAGCGCCACCGCGCCCAGCAGTGGGCGAGCCTTTCTCGGTGATTACCATGACATCAGGATCGGCGGGTTCAAGCCCCGGCCTCGATTGGCTGGGCTCAAGGCCGATGTCAAAACCGGCAAGATCGGCAGGTCATAGTCGCCGATCCCTAACGTCTCAGTCGCTCCACTGACCAGCTGCGAGAGATCATCGCCGAACTCGCTGAACACGATGTCGTTCTATGCATCCCCCACAGAAATCTCCGTCTCGACAGGTGTCCCTCATAGGAGCCGGCATCAATAGCATCGCCGGCATACGACAAGCCACGCGGTCAGGCTGCCCCGCCACAACGGAAACCGGCAACGCCCTTATGTAGCCGTCGGCACTGTCGGACAAGTCCCTGCTCGGCATTGACCGTTTGACAACGTGCGCGCCCGCCACCAAAACCTCGCTGACCTCAGTTCAACTCGACCGTCGTCGTCCGGCGGCCACGAAAAGGGTCTACGAGCACGGCTTACCCTGGTGTTGGGAACGCGCCATGCCGCTGCAATGGATCAGTTCCTGGCGGGGCGTGTGACCTCCTGCGCTGGCGGTCAGGTCGAGCTGATTGCTGTAGCCTCTAGCTGGCCGGATACGGATGCCGACGGTACATTGCCGGGCTGGAGTGCGTCGAAGCGGCCGCAGCGTCTCGGCTGGCTGTGTGTCGTGATCTCCTACCGGGCCGCCAGGATCGGCCCGCCGATATGGCGGGTCGATGCCCGCTTCTCCTCGCCGCCGTCCTCGGACGTCCTTGCCAGACATTCCTGTGGTGTCGCTCGAGGAGCGATTGTACGTGGGCGAGGCCGGGGCGGCGCTGGTGTCCGCCCGTTTCGACACGTTGGCCGACCCCGCGTGTTTCCTGGCGTTGGCGGACTTGTTGAGCGACGCGGCGCTCGCTCGACGTGTTGGGGGGCCGTCGATGGCGAGCGGAGGGGGCTTCAGTGACGGGCACTGATGCGGCGAAGCCAGTCGGTATATATGCGCGCGTTTCAACGGTGGAGCAGATCGAGGGCACTTCGCTGGTTCTCCAGATCGATCGGTGCCGCCAGTATGCGGCGGCGATGGGCTGGCAGGTGGCGGGGGAGTACGTCGACGAGGGCGTCTCGGGGGCTAAGGCCTCTCGACCTGCGCTGGACGAGATGATGGGCGACGCCCGAGCGGGACTGCTACAGGCCGTCGTGGCTGCGAAGTTGGATCGGGTTGGCAGATCGATGCGCCATCTGGTCTCGCTGATGGGCGAGTGCGACGATCTAGGGGTGGCGGTCGTGTCGGTCGCGGAGGGTTTCGATTCGACTACGCCCGCTGGCCGCCTGCAGCGAAACATTTTAGGGTCGTTCGCCGAGTTTGAGCGCGACCAGATAAGGGAGCGGACGATGGGCGGGTCGGAGGCGGCCGCCCGCCAAGGCAGATGGGTCGGGGGTCCGCCGCCGTTCGGCTACCGTCTCGCCGGCGCCGGCCGTGACGCCCGCCTCGAGATCGACCCGGTCGGGGAGCGGGCCGTCCGGCGAATCTCGGAGCTTTTCGTCGCTGAGCGCCAGTCCAGCGCCGCGATCGCCAAAGTCTTGGAGCGGGAGGGTCTGCGACCACGCCACGCCCGGCGCTGGACCGGCGGGCTGGTGCGAGGATTTCTGCGAGAGGCGATCGCCCTGTCGGGTACTTGGACCTACCGCCGCCCCGGCCGCAACGCCCGTAGCGCCCCGATCGAGATGACCGTCCCGGCTATCGTGTCGCCGGCCGAGCACGCGGCGCTTCGAGCCCGCGTCGAGGCGACCGCCACCATACGGCGCCGCACCAACCAGTACGTGCTGTCCGGGCGGATCAGCTCCCCCTGCGGGGCCACAATGCAAGGAACAACAAACACCGCCGGCAACCGCCTGTACCGGTGCGCTAACTCGTTCTGGCACGCCGAGCACCGCTGCGACTGTCGCAGCGTTCGCGCCGAAACCGTCGAGCGGGCCGTCCTCGCCGCCGTCCAATCTGCGCTCGGCGGCCAGGAACAAACCCGCCGTCTGGCGCAAGCAGCCCGAAGGGGCGGAGCGACAGCGAAAGTGTCCACCGAGGACCTTGCGGCAGTCGAGCGCAGAGTGAAACGCCTGGAGCGTGCCGCCGGCGACAGCCTCGCCCGAGCACTCGCCGCCGGTGTCGACCCGCTGGTCGCCTCCCAAGCTGCCGCAAGCCTCGCCGTCGAACTCGCTGCGGCGAGGACACAACGAGACCAGGTCGCTGGGTGGGTCGCCGTAAATGCCGCCGACGCCCGCCGGGCCAGAGACATCGACCTGCTCGCAGAGCAGATCGATTGGGTCCTAGAGTCGCCCGACGCACCCACGGCCCGCCGATTGATCGAACTACTCGCAATCCACGTGACGGTCAGCGGATGGCAGCCCTGCCCGACCTGCGCCGGCAAGGGCCTCTTGCCGGTAAAGGAGCCCGGCGAAACGCAACACACCCCCGGCCGCGTCGCCCGGGTGTGCGACGACTGCCAACGCCACCGCCACATCCCGGTCATCGCTGTGCGCGGCGTGCTCCCACTCGCCGACACCCTTGCATTTAACGTCGAATCGGATTCGCGTAGCCGGCAAGGCGCCCGCAGGAACCGGTCATCCAACGTCCCGGCCTTAAAGCCGCGAACGAAGCCACCCAAAGACAAAAGCCAACAAGAGCCCCACCCCGTAAGGCGGACGCAGCGAAGCCGAGCGACGTAGCATCCCGGCGGCCACCCCGCGTCCGACGCTGCCGACGTCTCGCGTCTCGCATGAACAGTCCAAACCGGTCCTCCCAGATTCCTGACCCCGATCTCACTCGGTCCTGTCACGGTGGGCTCTCCAGCTAACCGGAGTCGGCACAAAATCTTGTACCGGCCAGCAGATGTCCCAGACCGGACCGTGGGTTGATTCCATCGACGGTGTTGCGCCTGCCGTTGTCGAGGTGCCAGGCGGTCGTCCCAAGCACGCAACGCTGATGCCACGGCAGGGAATTGAAAAGCGAGCAAGCCCGTAGGCCCGCTCGCTGAAGGGTTGGGATCAGCGACGTCGAGACGACCGACGCATCACGTCAACCCGCTTAGCAAAGTCAATGGAAGAGAGGACAACTGTGCCCTTCCAAGGCGACATGTCCAGCAGGTGCGGATCGTTGGAAACAATGAGAACCGCTTGGCAGGCCAGAGCCAACTCGAGGATTCTGTTGTCTTCGTAGTCAGCCACGCAGTCCGTGACGACGATGTCGGGTCTGAGAACACCGCCATCACTTTTCTTGGCGACAGCGACCATGAACTCAAGGGTCTCGCGCACGCGATCCTCGGTTCCATCAGCCTTTTCGGCGAGAATCCTCCCAAGATTGAGAAGGATGTGTGGGCTGAGCCACAACGAGAACTCCTGGCCGTCGACCAGGATTCCCATGCAGTCGGAATCGGGATTCGGGCTCGTCGGCGGCGGGCTCGGCCACGACAAAAGGTCGCGATGGCCTTGCTCGATAAACGCTCCGACGAGCACATTGATATCCACGACGACCGGCTGCCGGGGCGAACCATTAGGCACGCACCCTCGAATCAGCGAGTACTTCGTGAACGATGCGGTCCACGTCAGCCCGGGTGACCCCGACCTCGTCGGCCTTCTCGCTCCAGTAGCCTTGGAGGTCCCGGAACTTGTCGGCGAGTTCCAGCGTTTCCATACGATCCATGGCTACGCGCAGGAAAGCGCTTCGGTTTCCCCCGCCGAACGTGTCGACGAGGTGGTCCAGACGGTCCCTCTCTTGCTCTGGGATCGAAAAGCCAACCGATACTGATGCCATCTGACTCCCTTCATGTTGGTTGATCTGGGGTTGCATTTCCATGCTAGCACGAATGCAACGTATGCGAGCGCGGTCTTACACCACCTCATCCTGGCCGAGGCAGCACCTGGCTTTGGTTCGAGCGAAGGGCCAACCGGGCGCTCCGCTTATGCCCGAACCACGACAGCAGGTCAGCGTACGAGCGCGGGTAGAGCTTTCCGTGCGGTAGGAGCTGCGATCATAACATATTGAGTGTACTCCGGTTAGCTGGAGAGCCCATCTGTCACGAACCGGAGGAGACGGCCACGAAATCGCACGAGCGCCACGCACCGAACGTCGGCGCTCGTGGGACATAACGCCCCGGCCGAGATGAGCATCTCGGACGTCTTCATAGCCAGCAGAGCACCGCGGGGCTTCGGAAACGGGTCGAGGCAACAGCGGTTTGACCGAGCCCGGGGGATCCCAGTTTCCACGAGTGCTAGCGGCAAGCTAGTTGGAATATACATTCCACTCGAGTGCTC
>JAKBBS010000199.1 GCA_021808425.1 Actinomycetes bacterium | reverse complement strand
TCGTCTTCTTCGAGACGACCGTGAGCGGGCCGATGGCGAGCGAGGGCATCGCGGGGGCGATCCGTGCGCTCGCTGCGTTACCCGAGGTGGAGGTGGTGATCCTCGCGCGGGGCGGCGGGGACGCGCCGTCGTTGCTGCCGTGGAGCACCGAGGACGTTTGCAGGGCTGTCGCCGCATGCCCGGTGCCGGTCGTGTCGGCTATCGGCCACGACGGCGACCGGCCTCTATGCGACGAGGTGGCCGATTTGCGCTGCCCGACCCCGTCGATAGCCGCGACCGTCGTCGTCCCCGACGTTGCAGCCCTTTCACGCCAGGTCGACGAGGCGATGCGACGGGCAGCTCAGGCGCTCGGGCTCGCGACGGAACGCGCGGTGCGCCGACTCGAGGCGATCGAACCCGCCCGGGCGTTGCGTTCCCGGCTCGACCTTGCGACTTTCACGGTAGAGCGCGCCGGGATCGAACTTCGAAGCTGCCACCCGAAGGTCGCCCTTCGCGCCGCAGAGGGGCGCCTCGGCGGCGCCCCCTGGCGCCAAGTCGCCTGGGAGCGCCTTGGCAAAGCGTCCGGTCGTCTTGAGGCGGAACGTCGCCACCTGAGCGCCCTCTCGCCGCAGCGGACCCTGGAGCGCGGCTACGCCGTAGTCATCGGCGCGGACTCGAAGGTGCTGAGAAGCTCCTCGCAGGTTGCTCCGGGTGATCCGATCGAGGTCACACTCTCGGAGGGGTCCTTCCTAGCGCAGGTCACCGCCGTCTCGACGACCGAGGACGCAAGATGATGTCGCCCTCGGACCCGCCCGGAGCCTACTTGGACCCGCCGGCGGGCACCCCTGGCCAGCCGCCGGGCCGCTCGGACCCGCCGGCGGAGCGCGAAGCGACCTTCGAGGAGATGATGGAGCAGCTGGAGACGCTGACCGCCCGCCTCGCAGCGGGCGACGTCGGCATCGAAGCGACCGCAGAGCTCTACGAGCGGGCGGAACGCCTACACGCACAGGCCAAGGAACGACTCGACCAGGTTCGGGCCAGGGTGGAAGGTCTGGTCAGTCCCGCTAACACTCCTTCGGGGGCTTCACCCTCCAGTGGTCGGCTAAGCGGAGAGGATGGAGGGCAGCGTGGAGCGTAGGCGGCCGGCGAGCGCCACGTTGACTTCGAGACGCTCCAAGATCTGTGCTAGGCGGATCGGGCTCACTGTGAGCTTCCTCGTAGCGCAGAATTCCTTCACCCGCCCGGCGGCGCCGGGGTCGAGGAAGCTCGACGTCGCCTCCAGGATGCGAACCAGCAGACTGTGGGGCATCCTCGACTCCAGCTCTTCCCAGTGCGCTTCGACCCAATCCCAGGCCTGGGTAGCGGCGCCCGGCTGGGTCATGACGGTCGCAATCGCGAGAGGGGCGTCTTGGGATCGAACGTCGTCTCCGAGCATCATCTCGAGTGTCCGCTGCCTCAGGTGTGGAGATCTGGTCTCGGCGAGCGCGAACAGGAACCGCTGCTCCTCCTGGGGGGAGCCGGCATTGCGGTAGGCTTCGAGCACGAGATTCCAGGCGTCCTCGCCGCCGGACGCTACAGCCACACGGGCACACACGGCGACGAGGTCGGCCGGTAGGCGGTCGGTCCCGGGGCGGTTCTCGAGGTGGGCGTGAAGACGGTCCACTGCCTGGTCGACAAGCTCGGGGTCTTTTGCTATCTGCGTGAGGACACCGAGAACCCGTGCGCGCGCAGTGCCGGTTCTTTCGGGCTCGCCAGCGCCCGGCGACCATCCGAGCGCGGCCCAGGCCGGCGCGCCGAGCGTTCCGGCGAAACGGGCGAGAGCGTCGAGGTCGGCCTCGTCGCCCGCGAGTGAGAGGAACGCCAATCCCGACGACAGCGACGACCACACGTCGGGGTCGACTTCGCCGCCGAGCGCCGAGGACGACGCAACCCACTCCTCCAGGCCGGTCACCCCCGCCGCCAGCGCCGCCCACGTGTCCCCGAGGTAGGTGAGGCGCTCCATCGGGCTCAGAACGTCGAGCGGACCGGCGTCGACAAGACGCCGCGCGAGCTGCGGCGAGTAGCTGCTTCGGTAGAACCCCCACCCTCCGGCGTTGAGCACCACCCAGTCGACCGGCTTGTCGAAGGACACCGTGGCGCCGGCCGCGTCGAGGAGCACCCTCTCGTCTCGGATCTCGCCGCCGAGCGACACCCTCAAGTTGACCGGCACCTGCCAAGTCGGCGCCGGGTTCGTGCTGTCGTGGCTTTCGTGGCTGTCGTGGCTGTAGGTGAAGCGCCTCTGGGTGAAACTGACGGTCGTGGCGGCTTCGTCGATCGACGCGTCGACCAGCGGGTAGCCGCCCTGGAAGATCCACGAGTCCATGATCGAACGGACCGGCTCGCCCGACGCCTCCTCGAGGGCGTCCCAAAGGTCGGACGTCTCGGTGTTGGCGTACGCGTGCGAGGAGAGGTACGAGGATATCCCCCGGCGGAAAACTTCGGCCCCGAGGTACTGCTCCAGCATCTTCAGAACTGACCCGCCCTTCTGGTAGGTGAGCAGGTCGAACATGGCTTCCGCCTCCTCGGGGCGCCCGACGTGGAACTCCACTGCCCTCGTCGAGTGGAGGCCGTCGACCGCTAACGCCGCCGCCTTGCCCGCCCCGAAAGCCGACCACATCTGCCAGTCCGGCCGGAAGGCGTCGGTCGTCGTCAGCTCCATGAAAGTCGCGAACGCCTCGTTGAGCCAGATACCGTTCCACCATTTCATCGTCACGAGATCCCCGAACCACATATGCGCGGTCTCGTGCGCGATCACCGATGCGACACGTGCAAGCTCGGTCTGAGCCGCGTGCGACGAGTCGACCAGCAGCGCCGTCTCCCTGTAGGTGACGAGCCCGAGGTTCTCCATTGCGCCGAACGCGAAGTCGGGGATCGCGACGTGGTCGAGCTTGGACTCCGGGTACGCGATCGAGAAATAGCCCGAGAGGAAGCGAAGCGAGTGAGCCGCCGCATCAAGCGCGAACCGGGTGAGACCCTGCTTGCCCGGCACCGTCGCCACGCGAATCGGCACCCCGTCGACCTCGACCGCCTCGGTGAGCTCGAAGGGTCCCACGATGAACGCAACAAGGTACGTCGACATCGGCATCGTCTCCGCGAACTTGTAGCGACTCCAACCGTCGTCAGCCTTCTCGACGGACACGACAGGCCCGTTGGACATGCCGATCGAGCCTTCGGGTACCTCTAGCGTCACTTCGAAGATCGCCTTGAAATCCGGCTCGTCCCAGCACGGGAACGCCCGGCGGGCGTCGGTCGCCTCGAACTGCGTCGTCGCTATCGCCTGCTCCTCGCCGTCTGGAGTACGGAACTTGCTGCGGTAGAAACCTCGGAGGTGGTCGTTGAGCACGCCCGAGAAGGCGATATCGAGCCGGTACCCGTACCCGGGTTCGAGTGTTTCTTCGAAGCGAAGCTCGAGGCGTTCGTCCGCCTCGTGGAGGATCGGCGTCGCCTCTAGGACCTCCCCCGACGGGGTCGTCACCTGCGACGACGAGATCTCGAGGTCCGCGGCGTTCAGGACCAGGCGGAGCGTGGGATCCTCGACTGCAAGCTCCACCGAGACCGTTCCCCGGAAGGTCGCCGCTGCGAGGTCAGGTCGAAGCGTGAGCCTGTATCGGCGGGGAAGCGCGTTTCGGGTCAGTCGGTAGCTCTCGACGTCAGCCATATCGGGATCGGATCCTCTCGGAATATAAGTGCTTGGATTCCAACCGTTCCAACCCTAGCGATCCTCCCGGCTACCGTCGTCGGAGTGAACACACCCTCTCGCGTAGTGAATATCGGACACGCGATCGTGGATGTCCTGGCCTTCTGCGACGACGGCGTCCTCGACAAGCTCGGCCTCTCCAAGTCGACGATGACCCTCGTCGAACCGTCCCGGGCGCGCGAGATCCAGGCTTCGGTCTTCGTGTCGGCTATGTCGTCGGGCGGCTCCGCGGCTAACACGGCGGTCAGCCTCGCCGCTCTCGGGGTTCCGACCACTTTCGTCGGCAGGGTCGCCGACGACGAGATGGGACGTTTCTTCGCGGCGGATATCACCGCTAGCGGCGTGCGCTTCGCAGCTGGCAGTTCACGTTTGCCGGCAGGGGCCTCGGCCGGGTCGCCGGACACGACCGAGGCGGTGTCGCTGGGCACCGGTAGCGCGATCGTCCTGGTCAGCCCTGACGCGGAGAGGACAATGTGCACGAGCCTCGGTATCGGAGGGACGGTATCGGCGGCTGACGTCGACACGTCTGAGGTAGCGGCGGCAGACGTCGTGTACATCGAGGGCTACCTGTGTGGCAAGCCGGAGACCCAAAGCGCCATAACGGCGGCGCTCGACGCTGCAGCGAAGGCCGGGACGACCGTCGCACTGTCTGCATCCGACCCTTTCTGGGTCCACCTGCACGGCGACGCGATCCGAGGCCTGCTCGACTCGGTCGACGTGCTGTTCGCAAACGAAGCGGAAGCTCTGGGGCTGTCGGGCGAGGACGACACGGGCAGTGCCGTGAAGTTTCTGGCGGAAAAATGTCGCACAGTTGTCGTGACCCTCGGCGCCGCCGGCAGCCTCGTCGCTTCGAACGGGGGGCTAATCCAGGTGCCCGCCGACAAAGTGGACTCCGTCGTGGACACGACAGGAGCTGGTGACAGCTTCGCCGCCGGATACCTCTACGGGATCATCAACAACTTGGGGGAGCGACGCAGCGCCGAGATCGGGTCCCGGCTCGCGGCGGAGGTGATAACCCATCTCGGGGCGCGACCGCTCCCGGGCAGGGTTTTCAAGATCGACTGAACCTAGCGGCCCCTGTTGGGCTTCTGGCCGTGGTTCGCCTTCTTGCGGCGGGCCCTGGAACGAGCTTTGTGGGTACGCTTGGACATGGGGCGCCAGTCTAGGCCACCGGCCAACACGCTGCCAGGCGTCCGCGTAGCCGGTAGCGTGTCGGGCAATGGAACGCCTCGGTATCGTTGGCCTCGCCAACTCCGGCAAATCGAGCCTTTTCAACGCCCTGACAGGAGGGTCTGCGCCGGTAGCGGCGCACCCTTTCTCGACCACCGAGTCGACGCAGGGTATAGCGAAGGTGATCGACGGCCGACTCGATCAGCTCGCAGCTATGAGCGCCAGCCGGAAAGTCGTGCCTGCAACTGTCGAGTTCGTCGACATCGCCGGCCTGGTCGCGGGCGCTGCGAGCGGCGAGGGGCTCGGGAACCGGTTCCTCGCGGGCATCCGCGAAGTGGACGCGCTCTGCCTGGTGCTTCGATCCTTCGAGGACCCGAACGTCGTCGGCGCCACGGTTCCCCTCGACGACCTGACAGTGCTCGAACTCGAACTGGTCCTCGCCGACGCTGCAACAGTCGACAACCAGGTGGACAAGCGTCGCAAGGCCGCACGCGCCGACAAGTCCCTTCAGGGTGAGGTCGACGCGCTGGAGCGGGCTAAGGGGTACCTGGATGCTGCAGTCCCGCTGTATCGAAGTGGGATGAGCGAAGTGGATCGTCTGGCGCTCCGGCCGTTTTTCCTTCTGACCAACAAGCCTGTGCTCGCCGTCGTCAACCTCGGCGAGGACAGCGTCGCGGAGTCGGAGTCGGTCGTCGGCCCGGTCGTCGAGCACCTAAGCGGCCACGGCGAGACACTCGGTGTCAGCGTCGCCCTCGAAGCCGAAGCGGCGATGCTCGACCCCGACGAGCGAGCGGAGCTCCTCGAGGGTCTCGGCCTCGGCGAGGGAGCCTTGGCGAGGGTTACCAGGGCGGCGTACCACCTTCTCGGCCGGCGGACGTTCTTCACGACCGGCGACAAGGAAAGCCGTGCCTGGACGTTCCGCTCCGGTGCGCGCGCACCGGAATGTGCTGGCGTCATCCACTCGGACCTGCAGAGGGGTTTTATCAGGGCCGAGGTGATCCACTGGGACGAGCTTTTGGGGGTCGGCTCGTGG
>JAKBBS010000198.1 GCA_021808425.1 Actinomycetes bacterium | reverse complement strand
CCGTCAACGGTTCCCACTACGAACACGACGTGGAACCTCGAATGCTGCTCGTCCACTACCTGCGCGAAGTCGTGGGTTTGACGGGCACCAACGTAGGCTGCGACACCTCCTCGTGCGGTGCCTGCACAGTCCTGATCGGGGGCGAGTCGGTGAAGTCATGCACGATGCTCGCCGTTCAAGGCGACGGCGCGGACGTCACGACGATCGAAGGTCTGGCTGACGCCGACGGGCAGATGCACCCGGTCCAGGAGGCTTTCCGGGAGAAGCACGGCCTGCAGTGCGGGTACTGCACCCCCGGAATGGTGATGGCTATCGTCTCCCTGCTAGACGAGAACCCCGACCCGACTGAGGCCGAAGTGCGCGAGGGTCTGGAGGGGAACCTTTGCCGTTGCACCGGCTACCACAACATCGTCGCTGCGGCTCTGCACGCCGCGTCCGCCAAGAAGGCTGCGGTCGCGTGACCGGCGCCAGAACCGGCAACAGGGCTGCCAACCGAACGACCAACCGAGCCAAAGGAGCGCGCCGATGATACCCGCAGCCTTCGAATACCGTCGCGCGTCGAACGTCGAGGAGGCCCTTTCGATGCTCGGCGGAGGCGGCGAGGACGCAAAGCTTCTCGCTGGGGGACACTCCCTACTCCCTTTGATGAAGCTTCGCCTCTCGGCCCCGTCGATGCTCGTAGACATCGGCCGTATCTCCGATCTTTCATATGTCCGCGAGGAGGGCGACCGGCTCGTGATCGGTGCCCTCACTCGCCACCGTGACGTCGAGATCAACCCTCTCGTTCGCGAGCACGCCCCCCTCGTAGCCCACGTCGCCAGTCAGGTGGGCGACCCGCAGGTGCGCCATCGCGGGACGATCGGCGGCTCGGTCGCACACGGAGACGCTGCCTCTGATCTGCCTGCGGCGTGTTTGGCGATGGGCGCAACGTTTTCCGCTGTCGGGCCGGGCGGGACCAGGACCATCGACGCGACCGACTTCTTCCTCGGGTTCTTGGAAACGGCCCTGCGGCCCGACGAGATCCTCACCGAGATCTCCCTGCCCAAGGCGACCGGCGCTGGATGGTCTTTCCAGAAATTCAACCGACGCGCGCAGGACTGGGCGATCGTCGGCGTCGCCGCACTTCGAGGCGAGCGTACCGGGGTGAGCCTTGTCAACATGGGTTCCGTGCCGCTGCGGGCGACCGCAGTGGAGGAATCTCTCGCCGGGGGCGCCGACGAGGCGGAGGCCGCTTCGCACGCCGCTGACGGCCTCGACCCGCCGTCCGACCTCAACGCCAGCCCCGAGTACCGGCGCCACCTCGCCCAGGTGCTCGTGCGTCGTGCACTGGAAGAGGCCCGCGCAGCGTAGCCTGCTTGGGTGACAGTCCCGCAGAATCGACATTTGCACCGCCCCGACGGGGAGGGCCTCGCCGGCGAGCTCACGGCTGACGAGCTCACGGCGGGTGAGGTCCCGGCCGCAGAGTTCCCGTCACCGGGACTCGCTCCCGGAGCGCTCACCGTGGAGGCGGTAAGCAACGGCCTGAGCGAGAACGGGTACCTGGCCGACGAAGGCCTGTGCACGTCTATCTTTCTGGCGCTCGCTCTTCACAGGCCGCTGCTGCTGGAGGGCGAGGCGGGCGTCGGAAAGACCGAGGTCGCAAAGGTGCTCTCGTCGTGGACGGGCGGCCGGCTGCTGCGCCTTCAGTGCTACGAGGGAATAGACGTCTCCCAGGCCGTCTACGAGTGGGACTACGCCCGGCAGCTGCTCCACCTCCGCGCGGCGGAGTCGGTCAACGCTGCGGGCGTCGGCGCGGTTGTCGAAGGGGACGCCCTGGAGGACCAGGTCTACAGCGAGAGGTTCCTCGTGCGCCGGCCGCTGCTAACGGCGATCGACCAGCCCCCCGGGTCGCCGGCCGTCCTTCTCATCGACGAAGTCGACCGCGCCGACGACGAGTTCGAGGCCTTCCTCCTCGAATTTCTCTCCGACTACGCAGTCACCGTCCCTGAGCTGGGTACGTTCAGCGCCGCCGAGCCGCCGATCGTCATCGTCACCTCGAACCGCACGAGGGACGTCCACGACGCCCTCAAAAGGCGCTGCCTATACCACTGGGTGGAACATCCCGACTTCGAGCGTGAAGTGGCGATCATCGAGCTGCGGGCGCCCGGTGCGAAACCGGAGCTGGCACGCCAGGTGGCGGCAGCGGTGGCCGCGCTTCGCGGAATGCACCTCTACAAGCCGCCCGGCGTAGCGGAGTCGATCGACTGGACCGCCGCGCTCGCCGCTCTCGGACGGCGCGAGATCGACGAGCGGTCCGTGGAGCTCACCCTCGGCACAGTGCTCAAATACCAGGAAGACCAGCACCGCGTCCGCGCTGTCGGCGTGAGCGACCTGGTGCGAGCGGCGCTCGGCCGGGCCGGTTGACCGCTCCGGCCGGCGAAAGGTCCTTCGATCCGGGCAGGGTCGTCGCCGGTTTCGCGCGGGCGCTGCGCCGAGCCGGCCTCTCGGTGCCCACAGGGTCGGTCATCGGTTTCGCCGACGCGCTCGACCTGGTCGGCCTGGAGAATCCCGAGCGGCTCTACTTCGCAGGGCTCGCCACGCTGGTCCGCCGACCGGAGGACTTCGCCACCTACAGCCGGGTGTTCGCAGCGTTCTGGGCGGGGGTCGCCGCCGCCGGGTCGCCGCCGTTCGTGGCCGACCAGGTAGCGCTCGTCGTCGACGACGACGATGGCGACGACGAGGACGACAGTGCCGCCGGCGACGAGCAAACGGAGAGCGGCCAGGAGACGAAGACGCTTCGCTGGTCCGCGGTCGAAGTCCTAAAGCAGCGCGACATGGCGACGCTCAGCGAGGCGGAATGG
The DNA here is from genome assembly GCA_021808425.1 of Actinomycetes bacterium. Next base: position 3,132 of record JAKBBS010000198.1, on the reverse strand, counting down.
GTCGAGGCCGACCGGCTCATCTCGGCGATGCGAGCCACGTCGGATCTCCGCCCGTCGCGGCGAACCCGGGCCGCCCGTCGCCGGGGCAAGCGCCCTGATCTGCGTGCAACAGTTCGGCGCAACATCCGCCACGGCGGCACGCCGATCCACCGGGCGTTTCGCGAGACGGTGGATCGGCCGCGGAGGATGGTGTTCCTCCTCGACGTGTCGGGCAGCATGGAGTCGTACTCCCGGGCGATGGCCCGCTTTGCCCACGCGGCGACTTCCTCCCGCCGGGCCGGCGGTGTCGAGGTGTTCACCATCGGGACCCGCCTGAGCAGGGTCACACGCGAGATACGCCTGCGCGATCCCGAGGAGGCGCTGCGCGAAGTGGCCTCCAGCGTGGCGGACTGGTCGGGCGGGACACGCCTCGGCGAGAGCCTGCGGGAGTTCAATCAGCGATGGGGAGTGAGGGGAATGGCCAGGGGGGCGGTCGTGGTGATCTGCTCCGACGGGTGGGACCGCGGCGACCCGGAGGTTATGGACGCAGAGATGGGGCGCCTCGCGCGGGTAGCGCACAGGGTGGTCTGGGTGAACCCGCTCAAAGCCACACCCGGATACGCCCCGTTGGCGCGCGGGATGGCGGCTGCTCTCCCGCACGTAGACGTGTTCTTGGAGGGCCACTCGGTATCCTCACTAGAAGAGCTCGCCCGAATCGTTGTCGGGCCCGCCAGAACGCCCGGCCGAGCGTCCGGGCCGACACAGGGAGTGCGATCGCAGTGAGAGAGATCCTAGATGACATCGAACGTTGGCAGGCACAAGGCAAGCGGGTAGCGCTCGCCCGGGTCGTCGCTGTGGAGGGTTCCGGGCCGAGGCTGCCCGGCGCCGCCATGGCGGTCTCTGAAGACGGGGAGGTGGCGGGATCGGTGTCAGGAGGATGCGTCGAGGGAGCGGTCGTGACCGAGGCCCTCGGTGTGCTCTCGGGGGCTGCTCCGGCGAAACTGTGCACTTTCGGTTACTCCGACGACGAAGCCTTCGCCGTAGGCCTGACATGCGGCGGCATCATCTCGGTGTTCGTCGAGCCCCTCGGGTGGTGACCGGGATGTTCGACGTGCTAGCGGCGGACATCAAAGCGGAAAGGCCGGTAGCGCTCGCCGAGGTCATCGAAGGACCCGCCGACGCGCTTGGCTCCAAGCTGGTGGTGCGCCCTGGTCCGCCAGTCGAGATTCTCGGCTCGCTCGGAAACCCGGACCTGGACCGGGTAGCAGGACGCGACGCACTCGGTGAGCTCGCCGCAGGCATGACCGTGACCCGCCACTACGGCCTTCGGGGCGAAGCGCGAGAGAGGGCGGTGTCGGTGTTCATCGAGTCTTTTGCCGCTCCGCCGAGGATGATCATCTTCGGTGCCGTCGACTTCACCGCGTCGCTTGTCAAGGTCGCGAAAGTCCTCGGCTACCGGGTGACCGTCTGTGACGCCCGCCCGGTGTTCGCGACCCGGGCGAGGTTTCCTCAAGCCGACGAGGTGATCGTTTCCTGGCCCGACCGCCACCTCGGCGAAGTAGGCGCCACGTTGGGTCCCCGCGACGCAGTGTGCGTTCTGACGCACGACCCGAAGTTCGACGTGCCGGCGATCGTTTCGGCTCTCGGAACTTCCGTCGGCTACCTGGGTGCGATGGGTTCGCGGCGAACGACCGACGAGCGGACAGACAGGCTGCGTGCTGCGGGTGTCGACGAGGCGAGCCTGGCGCGGATAATGGCGCCTATCGGCCTGGACATCGGAGCCCGCACGCCGGAGGAGACGGCTGTAGCTATCTGCGGCGAAATTATTGCCTTTCGCGCCGGCCGGCGCCCGCAATCGCTGCGGGACCAGGAGGGTCCGATACATCGCGATCGGGTCCGGGTAACCGAGCCCTGACGGGGCGCGTACGGCGCGGATCGTGCTGAAACCGGCCATGACGTCGACAGCGGCGGTCCTGCTCGCCGCCGGGGCAGGAAGCAGGTTCATGACCTCCGACGAGGCGCGCCACAAGCTGCTGGCGCCGTTCAAAGGCCGCACGGTGGTCTGGTGGGCAGCGCAGGCGGCCATAAGTTCGGGGGTCGGTGAGACTTTGGTTATAGCTGGGGCAGTGGAACTGGCCGGAGCGCTGCCGGGCGGGGTGTCTTTGCTGCGCAACCCCGACTGGAAGAGCGGTCAGGCGTCTTCGCTGCAAACCGCCGTCTGCGCTGCGCGCGACCTGGGCATCGAAGCGGTGGTCGTCGGCCTAGGGGATCAACCGCTCGTCGAGGCTCAAGCGTGGAGGAACGTGGCGTCCTCGTCGAGTCCCGTCGCAGTAGCGACCTACAATGGTGATAGGCGCAACCCGGTCAGGCTGTCTTCATCCGTATGGCAGCTGCTTCCAGTGTCGGGTGATGAAGGAGCGCGCAGTCTTATCCGGAGCCGTCCGGACCTCGTCGAGGAGGTCCCGTGCCCGGGTGAAGCAGCAGACATTGACACTAGAGAGGATCTGATCAGGTGGAGCTAAACAACGAATTCCGCGTAGCCGTGCCGGTAGCCGACGCATGGAAGGTCCTGACAGATGTCGAGAGGATCGCACCGATGCTCCCCGGCGCCCAGCTCCAAGAGGTCGAGGGTGACGAGTACCGCGGGGTGGTCAAGGTCAAGGTTGGCCCGATCACAGCTCAGTACAAAGGCACTGCAACCTTTGTCGACAAGGACGAAGCGGCAGGACGGGTGGTTTTGAAGGCCACCGGACGTGACACGCGTGGGCAGGGCAATGCCAGCGCTCTGATCACGGCGACGATGACCCCGGACGGGGAGGGGACCAAGGTCAGCGTCGGGACTGAGCTCACCGTGACAGGAAAAGTTGCGCAGTTCGGCAGGGGAGTCCTCGCTGACGTCAGCTCTAAGCTGATCGGCCAGTTCGTGGACGCTCTCGAAGCCGACCTTGTGTCGGGTGACGCCGGCCCGGGCGCATCGGCTGGCGGCGCTGGAGACGCTGACGGCGCTGGAGATGCCGGTAGCCGAGATGCCGGTAGCGACGCCTCAGGGGGTGCCGTCGTTGACGGAGACGGATCCGCAGGCGCAGGGTCGACAGCTGGTTCGCTGTCGAGTGAGGACAGCGCGGCGCGTACCGGACCCGCGTCTGGGGATTC
>JAKBBS010000197.1 GCA_021808425.1 Actinomycetes bacterium | reverse complement strand
AGCTGGGTCTGCGAGATATGCCATCAGATCCTCCGATGAAGGTCAGCGACACCGTTCCGGGTTGAGTGCCCGATCCGATATAGGGTGCCTCTGCTTGGCGATGGGGCTTTCGTGGTCCACGCTGAGCCAATGGCGCTCTCGCAACGATCCCGCCTTCGATAATCGGATTTCCCTTCACATGTCAGTTGGGCTGCCGTTACTCCTGAGGTGGTAACAGGGATAGTCCGCGCGATCTGGCCTCGCTTTCTTAAATACCCAGGAGCCGCTGACTGAGTCGTAGCAACCGCACGTATCGCTGTTGAGGTGTAGGATGCCGTCTGTCGTCCAGTTCGGGCGATGGCGCCTCGGACTCAGAGGCAGATCGGCGGTTCCGATGGGAACCCCAACTACGGCATCGGCTGTCACCGCCGACATGGGCGCAAGTCGAAATTCCGACTTCAAATTCCGACTGGTGATGATCGACGGTCGCGAAGATCGTCGACAACTGATGACTTACGTCTTGGAGCAGGCCGGCGACGTGCTCGTGGTCGGACACGCAGACGGCCCGGTCGGCGCAGTGGAAGCCGTTGACCGCCTGCAAGCAAACGCGGTACTGCTTGAGATTCAGCTGCCGCTTACTCAAGGACTGGACACGATCAGCGCCCTCCGGGACGACTATCCCTCCTTGGCGATCATCGTCTGCTCATTCCACGCAACGGCAGCTGTGAAGCGAGGCGCCCTCGAGCGCGGTGCTGACGCCTACCTCGTCAAGCCGGTCAGCCTGCGAGACCTCCGCGCCGTTCTCCGGCGGTCTGCGGATCGATCTCTGCCTGAGGTTCTGGGGACTGCCTGAGGTTCTGGGGACTGCCGACGTGGCTCGAAGTGACCATCAACGGTGCGGACCTTGACCTGTCGCAAGCCGCTACCTATTCGATTCTCGGCGTGCCGCGAACTTCGCCGCCTTGCGCCGCTTGCGCTCGGCGATGTCGCCACGGGCGTCATGTTCTTTCGATGGGGCCATCTCGGCCCTCAAACGGAGCCAGGCTTCGAAGCGGCCGGGCTGTAGCTGCCGGTCGGCGAGTGCGGCGGCGATGGCGCATCCCGATTCGCCCGAGTGTGAGCAGTTAGGGTACCTACAGTAGCCGGCAAGCGCTTCGACATCGCCGAACGCCTGCTCCACCCCGGTTGCCGCTCCGAGCACCGAAAGCGCCCGCATCCCTGGAGTGTCGATCAGAAGACCGCCTTGGGGAAGCAACACCAGCTCACGGTGACTTGTCGTGTGGCGTCCGCTGCTGTCGCCACGCACCGCGCCGGTCCTCAGGATCTCAGCACCCGCCAGCCGGTTCGCTAACGTCGATTTTCCTGCCCCGGACAGGCCCAGCAGCGCCACGGTGCGACCCGGAATCAGATACGGCTCCAATTCGAGCACACCGTCAGCAGTCACCGAACTTGCCACCACCACGCTGACTCCTCCGGACACGGTCTTGGCCGAATTCACGGCGTCGGTCCTGTCTTGTACCAGGGCCGCGTCAGACTTGGTGATGACCACCACAGGGGTGGCGCCGCTTTGCCACACGAGGGCCAGGAACCGCTCGAGGTGGCGAAGGCTGAGGCCCCCGTTGAGTGCGTCGCATACGAAGACCGTGTCGATGTTCGCGGCTACGACCTTCGTCCCGGCACCCTTTGTGGGACGAGTTCGGCGGAACGCGGCACGACGGGGCAGCACGGTCGCGATTCGCGCCGTCGTGTCGGCCACAGATCCTGCGACACCGACCCAGTCGCCGACTGCCACCTCGATGTCACGCTCCATGGAGATCCGGACCTTGGCCGATCCTGTCATGGCAGTGCACGCGCCGCGGTCCACCCTCGACACGCGGGCCGGCCACAGGAGCGGGTTTCCAACATCGGCCAACGCTGAGATCCACCGGTGATCCCATCCGAGAGCGGTCAGGCCCGAAAAGGCCGAGGTGGCGGCCATGGTGAACTCCTTCCCGGTCCGACAAGGACCATTGTCCCACCCCTGAAGCCCCGGCTCGCCGCGGGCCGCTCTGGGTGAGCTCTGAAATGGGTTCGCCGGGTGTAAGACGCGAAAGCACTCGGCATTGGGGGGCGGCGAATCGATTCCTCTACCAGCTCCTTCTTCCCCAATAGCTCGGGTCGACAGCCTATTGCTCCGGTGATTCGCCCATCTGCGGTCCTCGCGGTCGGCTCGACAACCCGAAACGAGACCGTCGGATATGCGCATAGTCGTCGTCGCGCCACCGTGGGTGGCGGTCCCACATACCGCCTACGGTGGAACCGAAGCTGTCCTCGATGTGTTGGCCAGCGGACTTGAGCGCTCCGGCCACGACGTGGTGCTGTTCACTTCCGAAGACAGCACCCGCCCCGTGCCAAGAGACCCGATCCTACCGAGCGCTTTCGCTCGGATGGGTGCTGCTCTCGCTGATCCGGTCCCGGCCGGCTCGCATCTTCCGCACAGCCTCGGTCTCTCCCTCGAGGTCTTCATGATCGCGTCAACGCCCTGCACTTCCTGGTCGCCGACGGCGCTTTCGACCGGGGTATTCATGACGGAACTGTCAATCGATCCCAATGAGAGATCGTGGTAGATCTGGACGAGTTCGGCGATGCGTAGCCAGTCTTCCGCTGCGACATGTTCGGGGACCAGATTGCCGGCGGCGAGGTGTCCCAGGAACCGGACTTCGGCGTCGTGGCCGAGTCGGGTGCCGAGCAAGTAGACCAATTCGGTAACTACCAGGATGGGTACGAGATCTCTTCGACGCGGATTGAGACGTCGCGTGAACCGCTCCTGCCAGCGCCGGCGGCGATCAACTTCCGTCGACCCGTTCGACCGCCTAGGTGATCCTCGATCGCTTCTCGAGTGAGTTCGGACATGGTTTAAACCTCGTCGCTCGGCCTCGTGACGGAGACGAGCATCGAGCTCGTCGGGAAGCCTGACGGTGGTCCGCTTTATGTATGCTGGGTTACCCTCCACGCCCGGGCTGCATGTGGGTGTTCTGCGAGGGGCCCGGGGCGGAGGCCGGCGTCAAGGCCGAGCCCACGTTGGTTCGCCGCCCGGCGTACAGCCCGGGTCCGATGCCCACAGGGTCCGACCGGTCGTCACCAAAGCTGCCGAGCCCCTGGAGCGCCTCCTCGGCGACAGCGCCGCTGCCCGCGGCGAATGACGCAAAATCACAGGTCCCGCTGTCACAGGTGGCCGCTTTTAGCGTCGAGATCGCGCACGACACCCATTTCGAGTCCACCCAACCAGCCGCCTGCCGCGGCAAAAGTGCTGGTCAACGTGGTGGTGTTGCGTTGTCGCTATTCGAACTCGGGTGACCTGCTGGCCGGTCTCTGCACGTTGTCTGAGCTGACCTGCTAACTCGCGAGGTACTGCTCCAGGGCGCGGCGGATGACCTCGCTAGAGGAGGTGTGCTCTTCGGCGGCCCGATCGTCGAGTGCCCGGCGGACCTCGGGCGGGAGACGGACGGCCGTCAGCCCTGCCGGCTCATCACCGAGAGTAGGGCGACCGACTCGGCGTCGCAGCCGGGAGGGATCGAGGCCGGCATCGGCCTTCTCTTCGGCCCGCCGCCAGAAGTTCTCGTCCATCGTCTCTCCGGTCTTGGCTTTGCGGGGTTCGGTCATGGGAGCAGCCTCCTGTACTTTCGGCGCATCGGCATGGCGTGGAAGGCGATCTCCTCGCCCAGCGCGTCGATGGCGGTCAACACCTCGAGCAGGGTGCCGGCAGTGTCGGGGCCGAGGTAGAGCGCGTAGGGATCGTCCAGGTCGTCGTAGATAGCGAGCGCGTTGGTGATGGCGTGGCGGATGTCGTCGGCGCTACAGCCGTGTTTGAGTGCCGAGTCTCGAACCTCCACTAGAGTATCGTATAACAAAACTGTCGGCTGAAGAGGGCCTGCTGACGAGACCGCAGCGACCCGTACATGTCCAGGGAATCCCGTGAAGCCGCTCGGTCTGGCTGCCGCCTTGAACCCGCACCTACTACGCCATATGATGCAGCGTATGGCGAGGCAAGGACGGGGGGACGACGGGCTCGCTCGTTTCGGGGAGCCAGGTGTGCTGGTGCTCCTGTCGCTGAGCGACGGGCCCAAGCACGGCTACGCGATCACCACGGACGTGTTCGAGCAGACCGGCGTGCGGCTCGGACCGGGCACCTTGTACGGCTCGCTGACCAAGCTGGTCGAGCGCGGGCTGATCGAGCCGGTTCCGAGTGACGACCGTCGCCGTCCGTATCGGATCACGGGGGCCGGCAGAGCGGCGCTCGCCCACCAACTGGCAAGTTGGGAGCGCATCGTCACCGCCGGGCAGCTCCGACTCGGAGGTCTGTCGTGATCCGCCTGATCCTCGCCTGCTACCCGAAGGCGTGGCGCCGCACCTACTGCGAGGAGTTCGCCGCGCTGTTGGAGCAGACCCGTCTCACCCCTCGCGTCGTCCTCGACGTGCTCGCCCAAGCGGCCAAGCTCCACACCAGTGCCCATCGAACAAGGTTCTTTGTGGGTGCGGCGGTGCTGATGTCGATCGGCGTCGAGATCGTCGCCCGCAAGATGGGGCTGGCCGTCAACATCGTGTGGGTGCCCCGCACCCCGGCCGAGACGGTGGCGCTCCTCGCCCTCTTCGCCCCTTGGACCGCGTTGATGATCCGGGCCGGTCGCGATCGGTCGCTTCGTCCGTCTGCTCGCTCGTGACCGGCGTTGTCGTCGGCCACGTCGTCGTCTGGGTCGTTCTCCTCTTGGTCCTGCTTGGCCTCCTCGCCCTCGCTGTGATCCGCCCGTCGCCTCGGCAGCTCGCGAGGTCGCGAGGTCGGCTCGCTCCCGGACGGGTCGTCAGATCGGTGGGCTACGGGCTTGGCGGTATCGTTGCCCTGTACCTCGTCGGCAGAGCAGTCGCGGAGTTCTTCACCGTGGACTACTCGAACCCCGCCAGCTACCGGGATAGCTGGGGAGGGCCCAGCCTGGTCGGGGTGTTCCTCGTGCATGCTGGTCCCGGGGCGGCGATCGTCGTCGCGGTTGTCGGCTACCTGTTTCGATGGTGGCCGCGGTCACGGAGAACCAACAAGGAAGACGAGACCGCTACGCGGGAGCCGTAGCGACAGATCCGGTGATCCGAGTCTTCGCCTCGGCAATGATCAGTCCCCGGCGGCGTGACATGTCTGGTTGTCGTGCGACACCGGCTTTCGCCACGGATCGAGCGACGGGCGCCTACTACGAGCAGCGGGGCGGCGAGTACGAGGAGTGGTACACGGGCGAGGGCCTGCTCCCTCTTCGAGGCCGGTCGGGCTGAAGCTATGAGGTGGCCCAAGTGGTCGACCTGGTCGGAAGCCTGCCTCCGACCCGCACCTGGACCTGGCCTGCGGTACCGGGATCTTGACCCAGCACCTCCGCGGTTAGGTCGTGGGGCTCGACCAGAGATCGGCGATGGTTGCGATCGCCCAGTCTCGTCTTCCGACTGGGCTCGCCTGGCCGTTGTCGGGGACGCCCTGCACCTCCTGGTCGCCGACGGCGCTTTCGACCGGGTATTCACCGGCCACTTCTAGGGACGGCCGCTCCAGCCGCGGTTCTCCAAGCAGGAAGCCACCGTTCGGTATCGCCCGACGGGAACGAGGTGTACGCCGTCGAAGGCGCCGCTGGCCTTGACGTCGTCCATGAGCGAGCAGGCCACATCGACGCCTGCGTCCGGGTCCGTTTCGAGCCGTTCCAGGAGGCTGGCCGGGAGGTCGATCTGGCTGGTCGCGTCGCGGAGCGTCTTGGCCATGCCGACGCTGGCCACGACGAGGACACCGGCGAACACCGGGCCGTCAAAGCGCAGCAAGTCCCGCCATCGCAGCAGCGCTTCGAGGTCGAACGAGGCCTGGACGAAGAGGAAGTCCGCTTGGTGCTTCCAGGTGGGCAGGGCTGAGAGACGGGTCGTCACGCCGACCGAGAACGGGCCGTGACCGGCGAAGGTCTCCGACCCTCCGAACTCCCGTACCTCGTCGAGCATCCCTGCCACGTTGAGATCGCTGGACCGACTTCCTGAGGCGGGCTGGTCGCCGTAGACGCACA
>JAKBBS010000196.1 GCA_021808425.1 Actinomycetes bacterium | reverse complement strand
CACTACCGGCACCTCCCCGACGGCGGCCATCGCCTCCAGGTGGCGGTGCTCGAAGACCCTCGCGCACACGAGAGCGTGGTAGCGGGCCAGCACCCGGGTGACGTCCTCGACGGTCTCGCGCTCGCCGAGGCCTATATCGTCACCTCTCATGACAACAGGGTGGCCTCCCAGCGCTACGACGGCCATCTCGCAGGCGTTTCGCGTCCGGTTGGAAGGCTTCTCGAAGATAAGCGCGACACCTTTGCCCGCGAGGACGGCTTGTGGGCTGCGTTCGGAGGCGAGGTCGAGGATCTCGGCAAGCTCCGACTCGGACAGGTCGTCTATCTCGAGCACGTGCCTCACTGCAGAACCCCCGCCAGGATCGCGACGGCCTCGTCGATCTCGTCGTCGGTCACCAAAAGCGATGGGGCGAAGCGCAGCGCCGTCGGGGTGACGGCGTTTACGACCAGACCGGCTTCGAGCGCGGCGGCGGCGACAGGCTGCGCAGGGATCCCTTCGGCCAGCTCCGCTGCGAGGAGAAGCCCGAGGCCGCGGACCTCACGCACGGCGGCCAGCTCGCTCAGCCGTTTACGCAGGTAGGCGCCCTTGGCCTCAGCTTGCGCTGGGGCGTCGATCTGCTCCATCACTCGAAGCGTCGCGAGGGCGGCCGACACGGCGAGCGGCTGGCCGCCGAACGTCGAGCCGTGGTCGCCTGGCTTGAAAGCGTCCGCTACCTCGTCGCGCGCCCAGCACGCGCCGATCGGAACGCCGTTGCCGAGCGACTTGGCGACTGTCACCACGTCTGCCCGCACCCCGTAGCGTTGGAACGCGAACCACCTTCCGGTTCGCCCGAGGCCCGTCTGGACCTCGTCGAACATGAGCAGCGCGCCCGTCTCGTCGCATATCCGGCGAACCTCTTGTATGTACTCGGCGCCTGCCAGGTTGACGCCTCCTTCACCTTGGACGACCTCGATGAGCACGGCCGCGACCGTCGGGTCGACCGCCCGGCGCATGTCGTCGGCGTCCCTCCAAGCGACGTGGCGGAAGCCTTCGGGGAGCGGCTGGAACGCCTCGTGCTTGGAGGGCTGGCCCGTAGCGTGAAGGGTCGCGAGTGTCCTGCCGTGAAAAGAGCCGTACGCGCTGACCACGACGTGGCGCCCCCGTCCGCCCCATCGCCTGGCGAGCTTGATCGCCGCCTCGTTCGCCTCCGCGCCGCTGTTCGCGAGAAACACCTGGCCGGGGCCGCTGTCGATCAACCTGTCGAGCGTCGCGGCGAGCTCGCGCTGCGGCAGCGAGCCGAAGAGGTTGGACACGTGCAGCAGGGTCGAAGCCTGCTCAGACAGCGCCCTTGCGACCTCTGGGTGGGCGTGTCCGAGCGAGGTGACCGCCAAACCGCCGAGGAAGTCGAGGTAGCGCCGCCCCTGGTCGTCCCAAAGCTCGCTGCCGGATCCTTTGACGAACGTGACCGCCTGCGGCGGGTACGTTCCCATCAGGCTCATGAGTTGACCACCATTGTTCCTATGCCCTCCCGGGTGAAGATCTCGAGGAGGAGCGCGTGGGGTGCGCTCCCGTCGAGGATGTGAACACTGCCGACACCGCCTGCCACCGCCTGCATCGCCGAGCGGGCCTTCGGTATCATCCCGCCGTCGATTACGCCCGTCGAGATCATGTCGGCCAGCTCGCTGTCGCGGAGCGTTGAACGGCGGGTAGACGGGTCGCCGCGGTCCGTGCGGATACCGTCGACGTCTGTGAGATAGACGAGCTTCGCCGCCCGCAACGCAGCCGCGATGGCGCCTGCTGCGGTGTCCGCGTTGATGTTGTACGACTGTCCTTTGTCGTCGGATCCTATGGTGGCGACGACGGGGATCAGGTCTTCCGCCATCAGCCGCTCCAGGAGCTCCGGCCTCACAGCGCTCACGTCGCCGACGAAGCCGAGCTTGGGATCCTTGGCGCGCGCCGTAATCACACCGGCGTCCTCGCCGGACACGCCGACCGCGAGCGGGCCGTGGCGGTTGATGGCGGCGACGATGTCGCGGTTGACTTTGCCGACGAGGACCATGCGAGCGATGTCGAGAGTGTCCGAGTCGGTGACCCGAAGGCCGTCGACGAACTCGGGGACTTTGCCGAGTCGTGTCATCAGCTCGCCGATCTGCGGTCCGCCGCCGTGCACGACGAGAGGTCGCATACCCACCGACCGCATCAAGACGATGTCGGTGCAAAACGACTGCAGGCCGTCGTCGCTGCCCTGAGCCCCTGTTCCTGCTCCCGCTGCTGCTCCTGCCGCCGCGAGGGCGTTGCCGCCGTACTTGACGACCACCACCTGCCCCCAGAAGCGCCGTATGTAGGGCAGAGCTTCGACGAGGACCTCCGCTTTGAGTGAAGCCTCCAAGTTGCTCACGGGTACAGGCCGACCATCGGGAGGCCCTCGGTCTCGTCGAGGCCGAGGGCCACGTTCGCGCACTGCACAGCTTGGCCGGCAGCGCCTTTTGTCAGGTTGTCCAGCGCGCATATCGACATCACCCAACCGGTGCGCTCGTCGCGCCGTGCCGTGATATGCGCCGTATTCGCTCCGAGTGTCGCCTTCGTCGAAGGCGAACGCTCCGACACGACCACGAACGGCTCGTTGCGGTAGAACTCGGCGAGCACCTCCAGCGGGTCGGCGTCCGACGTCGGCCTCGCATAGCAGGTGGCGAGGATGCCGCGGTTCATCGGGGCGAGGTGCGGGGTGAAGAGCACCTGGGCGCCGGTGGCCTGCTCGATCTCGGGTGTGTGGCGGTGGGCGAGAAGGCCGTAAGCGGTGAAGTCCTCGTCGACCGCGTTGAAATGCGTGTTTGCCTTCGCAGCCCGACCTGCCCCGGAGACCCCGCTAGCCGCGTCGACGACGACCCCTTCGGTTGCGATGGCGCCTGCGCGCACGAGCGGAGCAAGAGCAAGCGACGCCGCCGTCACGTAGCATCCCGCTGCCGCGACGAGCGACGCGCCTTTCAGAGCGGGGCGGAAGAGCTCAGGTATCCCGTAGACGGCCTCGTCGAGCAGTTCCGGGCAGGCGTGCTCCTCGCCGTACCACTGCGGGTAAAGGGCCGGGTCGCGCAAACGGAAGTCCGCTGCCAGATCCACGACGAGGCCGACTGTCGGCCGCAATTCGGGCACGAGGTGCTGCGAGACTCCGTGCGCCATCGCGAGGAACACGACGTCGAGGCCTTGCGCCGACGACGGGTCGGGCTTCGTGTAGGACATGTTGGCGTAGGCGGCGGCCAGGTTTGGATATACGTCGCCCACCCGGGCGCCGATCTGGCTGTCGGCCGTTGCCATCGCCACCTCGAAGCCAGGGTGGCCGCCGAGAAGCCGCAGAAGTTCGGCACCTACGAAGCCCGACGCCCCGAACACCCCGACCGACCGCTTCGAACTCATTCACGCATTATACACACTTGTGCATACAGATGCGACTACTGGGATCCACCGGCAACCCCTTCGTCGGCCGCGCCGGGCGAGGCGCGTCGGGCGAGGCGCGCCGGGCGAGGCGCGTCGGGCGAGGCGCGTCGGGCGAGGCGCGTCGGGCGAGGCGCGTCGGGCGAGGCGCGTCAGGAGCGAAGAATAGCCCCGAGGTTGCCGGCTGCTTCGATCATCGACCGGCGAACATCCGCGATCTCGTCGTCGCGAAGGGTTCGGTCGGGGGCCCGCAAGCGGACCCGGAAGGTCAAACCCCTGTTCCCGTCGCCGAGCGTCACGGAACGGTACACGTCGAAGAGGGTCACGTCCTCGACGACGTCAGAAGCGCTTCGCAAGGCTCCTACGAGGTCGCTCGCGGCCACCCGTGCTGGTACCACGAACGCCAGGTCGATGTCGGCCGCCGGAAAACGGCTGACCTCCCGGGCGTGCAGGCCGGTCCGGGGTGCGCTGACGAGAGCATCGAGCGAAAGTTCCAGCCACCCGACTCGCCCAGGAAGCCCGTACGCCGAGGCGACCTCGCCAGCTACCTCCCCGACGGATCCCACGACCGTGCCGGAGCAGGCGAGCACGGCGGCGCGTCCCGGGTGAAGACCGGCGACGTGCCCGGCGATAAGCGATGGTGCCTCCAAGCGAAGCGACTCTGCCAGAAGGACCCAGCTGCGAACGGCAGCCTCGACCGCCGCCTCCGGGCCCGCCTCGCGCGGGGCAAGAACTGCCGCCCCGAGGCGTTCCTCCTCGAATGGCACGGTCGCGCCGGCGTCGGGGATGGCGAACACCCGACCCACCTCGAAGAGAGCCAGGTCGGCGCTCTGGCGGTCCACGTTGAAGCGGAGCGCCTTCAAAAGGCCGGGAAGCAGCGACGGGCGCAGTATCGACTCCGAGGCGTCTAGAGGGTTCTGCACTTCGACAGCCTCCTCGCCGAGACCGGAGCGCCCGAGGTCGTCGGGCGCCAGGAAAGTCGTGGTCCAAGCCTCGTCGAAGCCGGCACCGGAAAGAAGCTGGCGGACTCGGCGGCGCTGCGCGGCTGTCTCGCTGCGAGACGCCCCGGGGCGTCTACGAAAAGGCGGCATCGTGCGTGCTATCCGCCTGTACCCCCACATCCGCGCTACTTCTTCGACGAGGTCGATCTCGCGGCTGCACTCGAGGCGCCACGTCGGGACTGTCACTTTCGCGACGCCGGGTCCGGATCCCTCGACGGCGAAACCGAGCGGCGTGAGCAGACCTTCGACGGCTGCGTCACCGAGCTCCGTACCGAGGAGCGCGTTGACGCGCTCGGTTCGAAGCGAAATGACCGGGGCGCTGGGCAGGCCTGCGCCGTCACGAAATTCGCCTGGCCGGCCGAAGCGCACGGAGTCGCCTCCCGGCAACAGTCGCAGCAGCCCGACGAAGCGCTCCACCGCCCGGCCTGCCACCTCCGGGTCGATGCCCCGCTCGAAGCGTGTCCTCGCCTCCGAGGTGAGCCCGAGCCGCTTGCCGGTCCTGGCTATCGCAGTCGGGTCGAAGTAGGCACATTCCAGCAGAACCCTGCTCGTGGATTCGTCCACCTCGGCCGAAGCGGCGCCCATCACTCCCGCGATGCCGACGGGCCCGTCCAGGGCGTCGCATATGAGGCAGTCGCTCGGCCCGACGTCGCGGGTAACCCCGTCGAGGGTGCGGACAGTCTCCCCGGGCCGGCCTTGACGCACCGACAGGCCGCCTCCGCCGAGGCGGTCCAAGTCGTAGGCGTGGTTCGGCTGGCCGACGTCGAGCATCACGTAGTTCGAGACGTCGACAACGCCGCTTATCGGTCGCATGCCCGCAAGGGTGAGTCGCCGCCCCATCCACGCAGGCGACGGTCCGGCCGGGACACCCTCGATGACGGTAGCGACGAAACGCCGGCAGACCCCTGCCCCGTGCACGTCTGCCCCGTGCACCGTCAAAGGTGCGACCGCCACGTCCGCATCGGCGTCCCCGGCGGGTGCGCCGGATGGCCAGGACCACTGCTCGCCGAGCGCCGCCGCCAGGTCTCTCGCGATCCCCGCCATGCACAGAGCATCTGGTCGGTTCGGTGTGACGTCGAGGTCGAACACGACGTCCGGGTAGATGCCCAACGCCTCGCCTAGAGGCGTACCCGGCTCTGCGCTACCGGGAGCGAGCACGAGGAGGCCGTCGGAGCCGCCGGGATGGGGCAGGTCCAGCTCGGTCGCGGAGCAGAGCATCCCGTTGGACTCCTCGCCGCGCATCTTGCGCTTGGAGATCTTGAAATCGCCGGGGAGGACCGCTCCGACAGGGGCGAGCGGGACGAGGTCGCCGACGTCGAAGTTCCATGCTCCGCAGATGATCTGAAGAGGTTTGCCGTCACCGGCGTCGACGTCGACGATGCGGATGCGGTCCGCGTCGGGGTGACGGCGGATGTCCGCCACCCGCGCGACGACCACGTCGGCGATGCCCTCACCGACGGCATCGGCTGATTCGACGACGAGGCCGATCTCGCCGAGGACCTCGACGAGACGCTGGAGCGGAGCGTCCAGGGGTGCGTAGTCACGCAGCCAGGAAAGAGGGGCTCGCATGGTCGACTCCTAGAACTGTGAGAGAAAACGGATGTCGTTGTCGAGGAGCACCCGCATGTCCGCGAGTGACGTCCTGACCTGGGCGAGGCGGTCGATGCCGAAACCGAACGCGAAGCCGCTGTAGCGCTCCGGGTCGATCCCGGTGG
>JAKBBS010000195.1 GCA_021808425.1 Actinomycetes bacterium | reverse complement strand
CTTGCTCTTATCGGACCGAACGGCGCAGGCAAGACGACTCTCCTGGACTGCATTTGCGCGCTGGCCCGCCCGGACGGCGGCGAAGTTCTGATCGATGGCCGCTCGACGCGCGCGACGGGACCGTCCAAGCTTGCAGGGATGGGCGTGGCAAGGAGTTTTCAGGTGCCGAGACCCGTCCACTGGTTGAGCGTCGCGGACCAAGTCGGCCTCGCCGCAGCATATGGGGCGACTCCACGACTAGGACGAATCCACGCACAGGCGGGTGCATGGAATGCGCTTGTAAAGTTGCGGTTGTTGGAACAGCGCCAATGCCGGCCGGGGCAGCTGTCGACCGGCGGTATCCGACGACTTGAAATCGCCAGAGTCATCGCGATGCGCCCGAAGATCGCTATCTTCGACGAGCCCCTTGCAGGCCTTTCGTCGGAGGAGGTAGAAGTAGTTGTCGACGCGGTTTGCAACCTGGCATCGGGTGGATCGACCGTGATCGTCGTGGAACACCTAGTGAGCGCCGTGTGGGCGATAGCTGACAGCGTCGCGTTCCTAGACGCAGGCCGAGTGGTGCGCCACGGAACGAGCGAAGACGTCCTGACCGATCCGGCGCTACTCGAGCCCTATCTCGGCTCGAATCGACTCACCAGGCTGCGATTGTGACCGAAAACGCTTGCGCCGTGACGAACGGTGATCGAGGTGATCCTTATGCCGCTCGGTAGTCTTCGGTCCGAAGGTAGCAACGTAGCGCTTGTCGAGGCCCGGAACCTGTGGGTAAAGCTTTCCGGAACACCGATAATCAAAGGGGCTAATTTTCGGATCGAGAGATGTGAGCTTGTCGCTCTCGTCGGCCGGAACGGTGCCGGTAAGACAACCCTTCTCAACACCCTGTCCGGGCTTCGAGCGATGTCGGAAGGGTCGGTTATCATTCGTGGAGTCGACGTCAGCTCGCTGGGGCCTGAGGATCGCCGGAACTATGGCTTGGTTCACGTCCCAGAGGGGCACCGCGTCTTCCCGAGCCTTACTGTCCGAGAAAACCTGATCGTCGGCGGTTGGGGTCGCTCACGCGTCTCCATTGACGGCGTCATCGACAGGCTGCCGGCGCTTACCGATATTCTCGGTGCCAGCGCTGGAACCTTGGCGTCAGCGGACCGACAGCTGTGCTGCCTTGGAAGGGCTCTAATGGCGGATCCATGCGTTCTGCTCCTTGACGAGATCTTTGTCGGCCTATCGCCGTTGGCAGCTGACGAACTACTTGGTCAGTTCCCGGACCTGGTGTCGGGAGGGGTTTCGATGCTGCTGGTCGATCAGAACATTGGTCGCAGCATGGCGATCGCTGACAGGACGGTAGTCATTGATGCCGGGAGGATTGTCGCCGACGGAACGCCCGGGGAGCTTCTTGCCAAAGGGCTCGTGCCGACGGGGTCGCCACTCAGCGGGTCACCGTAAGGAAGGCGGCTACGCGGCGGTGAGCATCCAGTAGGTCACGGCGGTGTTGCGGCTGTCTCAGATTGCGAACTATGCGCCGGCAACGGGTACACGACGTGTGCTGACAAATGTTTGGCGGTGGATCCTGAAATCATTGCAACCGGCGGCAGGATTGCAACCTGTGCTCCAGCAGAGTTGATTCGCCATGTTCCAAGAAGCGTTTTCAGGTTACCTGATTCAGAATTGAGCGCTTCTCGGATTCCGAGCTCACTCGTGGAGGTGGCGTTGGTGAGCGCGGACTGGATTATGACACCAGTGTTATACCCCGCAAGGTTCAGGAAGTTGATTGACGTGTGTCCGTTCGACTCGAATATGGACTCGAATTGTCCTTCGAGCATCCCGGCGTTCACGTTGCGATAGGACACCGTCGGCGGGAGCGCGTAAGTATAAGTACCGTTTAGGGCTGCGGGTCCGTCTGCTGCAAGCAGCACGTTACCTAGTTGGCCTGGGTTAGCCGTGAAAACGACCTTGGCGTGGAGCGCCGAATGTCTAATCGCAGTGAGGAATGCTTGGTCATTGAGTTGGTAGCCCAGCTCTATTACGGCATCGGGCCTGAGCGTGGCGAGACTGTCAAGGGCTGAAGCGTAGTCCGTGGTCGTCGTCGGAACAGATACATTGGCTATCGGCGCGTTGCCAGCTTTCGTCAGCGTCGAGACTATCGTCTGATCCTGCGTGGCATCGAAACCGTTCAGGTCGTAGACGACGGCGCTCCTTCGGAAGTTCTCCGCGATCAGAAAATGAGCGAGAGGGATAGGCCACACCTGCGAAGCGGTCAGATCGCAAAGAACGATGTACGGATCGGAACCGCCGAAGAACTCTGATGCAGTCCCAGTTTGGTCGAACAGCAAGATTCGGTGTTCCTTCGCTACTGGAACAGCTGGTGCAGTGAGAACTGTTCCGAAGTCGCTTACGAGCAGCCTTACCGCTTTGTCGGAAAGGAGCTTGAGGTAGAGAGCTGACGCTTGGCTGACGGAGCTGTGGTCGTCATAGGCGAGCAGCTTGACGGGGATCCGCTTGTGGAGTGACCCGACCCACACACCGCCGCGAGCATCTTCGATTCGAACCCACGCCCTTAGTCCGGCGAATTCTGCCATCGACGCTCCTGCGAACTGGCCTGAACTGGCGTAGAGCGTACCGACGGTGATGCAGCCGTTGACGACGAGAGCAGGTCCGGACGACGCCGTGGCAAGTGACGCAACGAAGGCTCCCAGCAGCGCTAGAGCCAGTGATAGCCGAAGCGTGATTCGCCGTGCGCGGGTCCGCAGCGGCCGGGCGTGCCGCCAAGAATTCCAGTGCCCGATCGTGATCACGTGGAAGTCTGCCTGCGGGCTGCAGTCGGACCAGGCGCGGCGAAAGCGCTTGTCATCCCAAATTCGAGCTTCTCGGGTACTGGTCTGCGGGGTCCGTCAAGATGTTGAGGAGGTAGGGGACGCCAGATCGAAAGGCGCGGTCTAAGGCGGGACCTATCTGGTCGGCTTTCTCGACCGTCTCTCCGCCTGCGCCTAAAGCTTGGGCGACCAGGTCATAGCGCGTCCCGGGCTGAAGGTCACACGCGACGTCGTAACCGTAGACGGCACGCATCGGGTGTTTCTCGAGACCCCAAATGCCGTTGTTGCCGACGATCAACACGACCGGCAGATTGTGACGCACGAGAGTGTCGATGTCGCTCAAGGCAAATCCGGCTGCTCCGTCTCCGAGTATCGCTACGACCTGGGAGTCAGGCTTCGCGAGGCGCGCGGCCACAGAGTAGCCTATGCCGTTTCCCAGGCAGCCGTACGGGCCCGTGTCGAGCCAGCGCCCGGGTGCGAACGACGAAACGTATTTTCCTGCATAAGAAGCGAAGTCGCCTCCGTCACAGATGACAACCGTGTCGCGCTCCATGCGGGCGGACAACTCACCGAAGATCCGGGTGGGTTTGATCGGATCGGACGCCGCCGTCATCTTGTCGCGGTCAGCTGCGATCGAAGCACTTTCGGCATCTCTCAAACGGCTAAGCCAATCGCGGTGGCTGCGTCTCGGACCCTTCCAAGCGGCGATGGCATCGAGTATCAGGTTGAGATCACCTGCGAGGCTGACCGCGGTGGTCGCCATTGGGGAGCGCACCTCGTCACTGTCGACGATGTGCACCACGCGAGCGTCGCCGAAACGGCCGAATCCGAGACGGAAATCGAGCGGTGTGCCGACAACTACTACAAGGTCGGCCTCCCGGTTGAGAACGCCTCGGGTGCGGCTGAAAGCCAAATGATGATCCGCTGGTAGGCAACCTCGCCCCATCCCATTTGCGAAGCAGGGCACCTCCATCGCCTCGACAGCCCTACGCAAGGCGTCCCACGCACCTGCCCAGTAGACGTCACTGCCAGCGATCATCGCCGGGCTTTGTGCCGTTGCGATCATCGCTGCGACGGTGCTGACGGCACTTTCGTCGGGCGCATCTGCCTCCGGGGAGTGTAGGGCTCGGCCTTCGAGTTGTGACTTTGCCGGTGGTAGGGAGCCCGGTGGCAGGGAGCCCGGTGGGGAGAACAGCACGTCCATCGGAAAATCCACGAAGACGGGGCCTCGGTGAGCGGTAGTGGCGACCCGAAGAGCTGAGCGAACCGTATCGGCGACACCGGCTGGTTCGAATGCCGTGGTCGCCATCTTCGTTACCGACTTGAGGATCGGCACGTGATCGAGTTCCTGCAGAGACCCCGACCCCCAGCGTCCCTGGGGAGCCCTGCCCCCGAGGACTACGATAGGAGACCCGTTGAAATAGGCGGAGGTGACGGCGCTCACGCCGTTGGTCACACCAGGGCCAGCGGTGAGAACTGCGAGGCCGGCACTCCTCGTCAGCTTTGCCCATGCTTCTGCCGCCCAGGTGGCCGTCTGTTCGTGCCGGGTGTCAACGATACGCATCCCGACTTTCAGCGCAGCATCGTAGAGCGGCCACACATGTCCTCCGTTGAGGGTGAACATCGTGTCCACCCCGAAGTCGCTGAGTGGCTCTAATGCCAGCTCCCCCGTATGCGAGGCTTGTTCTCGGCCCATGGCGCCACGCTAGCGTCAGGCGCAGCGTCCCGCCTCGAACTTCCGGCCTAGCCGACCGAGGCGGGCTCCGGTTGGGCCCCACGTTGCTGATAGATGACGAGCTTTCGCCGAGACTGCGCGCTAAGCGGCACGCCGCGGCAACCCACGGCCTCGACCCCGAACACAGGGGCTATATGTGCAAGCCGACCCGGCTGATCGACGAGACCGCCGTTTCGTTGCAAGGGGTGCAGAAGCGGTAAGGTGGGGCAAGGAAAGGGGGTAGACATGGCAGACAAGTCTCCCCGCAAGACGATGACCAAGAAACCGTCGAAGTCGCTCAAAGAAAAGCGCCGCGAGAAGAAGGACAAGGAAGACACTCGGCGACGAATCGTATGAGGAGAAATGGTCGTTGACATCGAGACCGTCGCCTGAGTCTGGATCGTGGGTCGAGTTGTGACCGTAGAGCCGCCTGTCATGTGTCGAGTCGACGGATGCGGGCGCCGTGCCGCTGCTTCAGTGGTCAGAGAGGACCTGCCCGGTCCGATCCAGATGTGTGCTACTCACACCGAGGACTTCCGTATGAACGGCGCCGCTTGGACGGTCACCTGGAGTGCTGGCGGATCTTGTCCGATCTCCGTGCAGGCCGCTCCTTCTGCTCCGGTTGGCCGAAGCACGTTGGCTGTCGCAGCCGAGCCGGTTTCGAGGGCGTCCCGCTGGGCCTCGCTCAAGTCCCGACTTTGGGAGCGTGGGGAATCCGAGCCCTAGTTTCAGGGTGGCCTGATGCCTCTAGGAACTCGACCTCATCAGATCGACTGCGTCGGCTGGGCCGCCCCGACCTACGGGCCTATCGGTCGTGCACTTAACGGTTCGCTCTCTGAGTTGATCTACTGACAACCCACCCGGCACCTATTCTAGACTCGTCCCCCAGTTCAACTCCCGCGCTGATGAGCCGACGCGAGGTAAGGTGACGGTGTTGTTCGCATCGAATGACAGCCGCCCTTGGCATCGAGGGCAGATCGGCGGTTTCCAATGGAAACCCCAGCCAAATCAGCCCCCTCAGCCTCCTCAGCTGCCACGATGATCGCTCCCAAACGCGCCGTCATGATCGACCGCCCCACCCGGGCAATCACTAATCTTAGTGATGCCTACTCAGACGCTCTTGCCCGCTCGTCGCAGGCGGCCCGCGTTAAGCGGGGACAACGAAGGCGAACCAGGTCCGAGCCGGGCGATCGGATGGTCCTCGAAAAGACTTCTGTCACTTGCCCCGCATGTCGAATGACTTACTTGCCATCCGCCATGCCACCGTCTGTGATTTCGCATGGAAGCTGGGTCTGCGAGATATGCCATCAGATCCTCCGATGAAGGTCAGCGACACCGTTCCGGGTTGAGTGCCCGATCCGAGATAGGGTGCCTCCGCTTGGCGATGGGGCTTTCGTGGTCCACGCTGAGCCAATGGCGCTCTCGCAACGATCCCGCCATCGATAATCGGCTTTCCCTTCACATGTCAGTTGGGCTGCCGTTACACCTGAGGTGGTAACAGGGATAGTCCGCGCGATCTGGCCTCGCTTTCTTAAATACCCAGGAGCCGCTGACTGAGTCGTAGCAACCGCACGTATCGCTGTTGAGGTGTAGGATGCAGTCTGTCGTCCAGTTCGG
>JAKBBS010000018.1 GCA_021808425.1 Actinomycetes bacterium | reverse complement strand
CGAGCTTCTCTCACCACGCTGCACGGCTTTTCCGTCGTGAACGTTGCGAGTGGACTGGTCGCCTTCACGAGCAGATTGCCCTCAGAGTGAGCCACGACCCTATCGTCCAAGCAGAGCTTTCGAGCGGCGCTTGGATCCGCCACACGGGCTACATGGCTGCGGCGCTGCTCGAGAGAAACAAGGCGGAACGAAACATTCGATTGGCCCAAGCGGAGGTCGACGACGCCGACAGTTGGGACCCCGGTTACTCCTTAACATCACTCGGTCGATCACTGATCCTCGCAGGGCGTCTTGAGGAGGGACTGGAGCGCCTATCCGAGGCCCTCGAATGCACCAAGAGCGCCATCACCCGCCGCCTAGCGCTTCAAAGCGGTATCAGCGCAATGTCAGTGGTAGGTTGCCATGTGGACGCATTGGAGTGGTGCTTACGACTTCGCGACGAAGGCGGCGACGCGAACACCGTCTCCTCGCTCGAAGCACCGCTTTACCTTGCCATCGGCAACTACGAGAAGGCTTTGGAGATTCTCGACGGAGTCGTTTGTGGCCACAGCGACGCCGACGGATTCGCCCCATCCCCAGGCACGGTAGCAGCCCACAAGGCGCAGGGGCTCGCCGCTCTAGGACGATTCGCTGAGGCCGCCGACGTCCTCATGTCCACCTTGGGAGAGGATGGAGTTCTCGACACCCATCTTGGTTCCCTCATCGACTTCATGGCGAAAGGTGACCGGCCGTTTAGCTTGCTGGCGGGGCTGATACCAGCTGATCGAGTCAAGCTCTTCATGGCACAGGTCCTGCAGCTGCGACCGGACGTAGCCGACAACGTGCTTGAAGCGTGGGTTCCAAGTGGCGTAGCGCCCCAGATCCTGCTCGCCACGGCCGCTGCGCTAGCGCCTCGTCTGCCGATCGAAAGAGCGATGGTCTGGTCAGCAAGGTTGCGCCAGGCAGGCCAGGCGGCATCTTGCCCTCTTATTGCTCAGGCACTTTCCGACGCTCCCCCTGTCCTGCGCGCGAGAGCGGCGGCCGTCGCTTGGGCTGCCTTCAAAGACGATCGCGCGCACCAAGCATTCGACTCTGCTTGGCAGGATTCACTCGACATCGAGCGCCATAGGATCGAAATCGAGGCCTCATCGCTCGCGCCGGACCTGGTTTCAGCTGCCAGTGGTGTCGGACAACGCACAGTCGGCTCTTACCCTCAAGAGCCATTGCAGGCAAACGCTCATCGGCGAAGCAAACAGGGTTCGCCTCCTCGTGCAACCATAGTCGTTCCCTGCTTCAACCGAGCGGACCTGACAGCTGGCTGCCTGAAGAGCGTTGCGGAAACTACGAACATGGGTGAGGTCGAACTCGTCATCGTCGATAACGGGTCCACCGACGACACCAGACTGCTAGACAGCAGCCCCGGAGGGGGGTTGAGAGTCATCCGCAATAGCACGAACCTCGGTTTTGCAAGAGCGTGCAATCAAGGTGCCTCCGTAGCATCAAGTGACGTCTTCGTGTTCTTGAACAACGACATCACTGCTCTTCCAGGCTGGCTTGATGCTCTACTCGATCTACTCGACGAGGAGGGCAGCGTCGGGATCGCCGGCGCCAGATTGCTCTACCCCGACGGAACCATACAGCATGGAGGCGTCGACGTGACCATTGATAGCGGCGGTCGACTACAAGGCCAACACCGTTTCGTCGGCGAGCAAGCCGGTCATCCTCCGGCAAACGTCCTTAGCGAGGTCGAGGCCGTAACGGGTGCCGCGCTTTGCATACGCCGCTCCTGCTTCGAGGAGATAGGCGGCTTCAGCGAGGAGTACTGGAACGGGAATGAGGACCTCGACTTGTGTCTGAGCGCTCGCGCTAGCGGATGGAGCGTTGTCTATGAGCCTGGTTCCACTCTCGTGCACCTCGAGTCACAGTCAGGCCCTGAGCGCTATAGCCGCCTTCAGCACAACATAGACACGTTTGTGCGACGGTGGCAATCTCGATGGTCTCCGCTGCGGCCCCTTCCCTCAGGACATCTCGTCTCCGCGTAGGCTGTGCTATTTTACCTAGCCGCCGCGTGCTACTCGCACGCACTCTCCTCGAATCACGCCCGAGTTAACTTTACATCGAAGCGGTAATGCGACGCGTAGAACTCGGCCGGCATCCGCGTGATGGTAACGCTCCAACCCGCTTGGCCAGCCAGCCGGGCTATGTCGAGTTCGGAACGCCACACGCCGATGGACGTCATTGGGTCGGCCAGTACGTCGTTAGAGGGAACTCGGCCGTTGTAGTAGAACCTATGAATCAGGTCCCGGTCGGGCAAGTTTCCGAGAAACACCGTCGATAAGCGAGGAAACCTGGTGCTGAGTCCCCGAAGCATGTCAGCTGCGTCGCTGTCGCTCAGATAGGCGAAACTACCGTAACAAAGAGCCTTATCAAAGCTCTCGGCGTCCTCAGCGTTTGATGCGAAGTGAGCGACGTCGTCGAGGACAAACGTGCGTGCCTCTCCCTCGGAGAAGAACTCGTCGGCTACCGATATCAGGTATTCTGAAGAGTCGACCCCGACGCTGGCGGCGCAATACGGATACAGCCGGGATGTGAGAGCTCCGTTGCCACACGCCAAGTCGACAAGCCTGTCGCTGGAATCCAAACTCAAGGCGTCACCAATCGCTGCGATGATCATGTCGACCTGCTGCTCCGCAACGGGCTCACCTCCGATCGTTCTCCTGACCTGACGCCAAAAGTCGCTCCTTGTCGTCGATGTGGGCGGAATTCGGTAACAAGGATGGCTCTCCACCTGCCTGCCCCCTGCACTTCCCGCTAAGCCTCGCGCGACGCGATCGGCGGTCACGCAGCCAACTTCTGCTGGGCGTTTCGTTGGTCGACTGCGCTCCACGCCGCCCTTAGTACCGCTGTGAACTCTTGGTCGAGAAAGAGTTCTTGGGGCCCGGGGTCTGGTGGTACAGACGCCAAGGCGAAAAGCTCCGGATAGTCGTGGGCGTGCGGAAGATAACTCAAGCGCCTTGCGGAGATTGCCGCGACAGCTGAATCGCGGTCGAGATATCCATGATCGGCAGCCCACCTCGCGAAGAGCTCCCACTCGAAGAGACCCGCCGAGTAGGCGGGTCCACCAACAGCACTCGTCTGGTCGCGGTGGAGTCTGAAAGCGGAGCCTGTGTATCCAGTACCGACCAGGCGCCGCCCTCCGGCTGCTACGTTTAGGTACAAGGCAACGTCGGTCAAGAACCTCATCCGATCGCCATCGACTCCGAACGGGTTCGCCATTTCACGCAGCATGTCCGTCCTAATCATAATATTACTCGGCTCGCCGATGAAATTCTGAGCCCCGCCGACCATGTTGACGAATACGAGCGACGAATCGAGGACGATCGCCTGGCCGGCAGGGACAACCGAGACTTCCCCGAGCCGGCGACCGCATTCGTCCACGAAATAGCGCGCGTGAAAAACCAGATCCGCCGCCAGCAGCCGTGCCCCCTGCTCGAGCACTTCAAGTGATTGGGGGAGGAGGAAATCGTCGTCGAAGACGAATTTTATATAGCGCCCTTCCGCCAGCAAGATCAGGTTATCCCTGTTCGCGCCGGGAACTTGCCGGTCCGGGTTGCGTACGTAACGCATGCGATTGTCTGACCACTTGGATACTACGTCCTCGACGTCGGGACCATCGGAGTCGTCACTGATTATCAACTCGAAGTTGGTGTAGGACTGAGCAAGGATGCTTGCAATAGTGAGATCCAAATGTCGCGCTCGGAACGCCGGTATCAAGACTGAGATCTCAGGCGACATGCGACTCGGCCGGTGCATCGAGCGGACTCACCGTCGCAGACGACAGGTAGTCCACGATCTGTGTGGGTGGGCACCACATCAAGGCGTCAATGATCGAGAGTCCTTCCTCGAATCGGTAGGGCCCCGTGTCGTAGCGCAGCGGCGTTGTGTGACATAGCAGCGGTCGGACGCCGAGCTCGTCGAAGTCGGCCAACCGGAACAACGCTGCTCCCCCGACAGGGTTCAGGTATTCGTCTGCGCCGAGCGCCGCTGCCACAGCCGGTGCCCAACCCCCCGGGTGGCTCGGCCGGCGGAATTCGATGTCGAGCTCCGAAAGGCGCTTCGGCTCGAAGCGTATTCCGAGGTAGCTACACACCGCTGACAGGCTTCGCACGTTCAGATCCACCAACGTGGCGTCCGGTTCCACGTCAAGGACGTCGGCAACCAAATCGATTACTTTCCCCGCGAACGGAGCAGCTCGACGGTAGTGCATCAGGCGGCCTATCATCAGATCCCTGGTCCGAGCCACGTCATGTACACCCACATCTTTGGATGCGACACGATGTGACCGAGTTCGAACGGCAAGTGTAAGCCAGATCCAGCCACCGTCCTCTCGAAGGACTCTATTGCGGTTCATCCAGCGCTTGGGGGTGTACTGGGAGGTATCAAACACTACCCACGAGTCAGTGTTTGCTATTAGAGCAAAGTGGCCCGGGTAGGGAAAGAAATAGGGCTGCATTAGTCCAAGTCGCATGTCAGCGCACTAGGGCTGCGATTGAGTCGGCACGACGATGCGCCTTCCTTACTATTGAACATATCTTTTCGACTGTCGTTCTGTCAGTGTGTGCACCGAGCGGCAACTGGAAGACCGACGTGCAGAGTTTCTCTGTTACAGGGAGACGAGGAGCACCAAGCTGCAAATAAGGAGGGGTTTGATGCACTCCGGGGGCGAAGTAACGGCGGGCGAGCACGTTCTCCGACTTCAGGACAGCTACTGTCATATCACGGTTGATTCCGAAATGCGCGCTGTCGATTTCGACCACGGCATAGGAGCTATTGCCGACCACACCCTCGGAATCGGTGTGAACGCTTATCCCGGGTAGGTCTCCCAATAGCTCGCGATAAGTCTCTAGAAGGAACCGATTGCGCGCAATCCGTCCTGCCACCTCCGGGATACTGTCGAGTAGGAGAGCGGCCTGCGCTTCGGAGAAGCGACCATTCAGGGTCACCGGTACCGGGCGCTTTTCTGTCACCCCGTAGCTTGAACGCACGTTCCTCAGCCGATGGGCCAGTCCCTCGTCGTCAGTACAGATGCAGCCACCTTCTGCGGCACTCAGGATTTTCGTAGCGTGAAAGGAAAACACTCTTGCCATCCCGCCACTTCCGAGCGGCTCGCCGCGAAACCTCACTCCAGTCGCCTGCGCCGAGTCGAACAGGAGTGCCAGCCCCCGGGATCTACAGAACGACTCCAGCGCGACTGAGTCGGTCGCGCCTCCCCACAGGTCCACCGCAATGACGGCGTCGGGCCTCGATCCACGCCAGGCGTCAAGACAGTTCTTCAAAGTCTCAGCGGTGACCTGATGCGAGACGGGGTCGACGTCGCAGAATGCGACCTCCAGCCCGGCCCATGTAACTGCCTGTGCCGTCGCAGCAAAGGTAAATCCTGGCACGATCACCGGGCCGGAGACATTCAAAGCCTTCAACGCGGCCATGAGTCCGGTTGTAGCGTTCACGACGGTGACGACGTGCGCTACCTCGTACAGCTCGGAAAGTTCCTGTTCGGCTCTGAGTGAGAGGGGTCCGCTATTTGTAAACCACCTATTGTCGAATACGGTCCGCATCACCCGCTCGTAACGACTCCAGCTCGGAAAGTAGAGCTGGCCAACAGGGATCGGCGTGTCGAAGGCTGGTGGGCCACCTTCGATCGCCAAGCGCGCCAACCCGGCGCTGCTTGCTCGGCATGCGGAGGCTGAACCGGGTACAACAGCCGTGTCGTCGATGCGTGACCGCCCAACGTCTGCAGCCGGAACTTCTCTCAGATGCCCGAGATAGTCGACGAGCAGACGCACATCTCGTCTGGATACCCGGGCCCCGGACGGCATCAGCACGAACCGCTCAGCAAGACTCTCGGTCAGGGGGAGTTCCCTGATATCGCGCTGATACGTCGAGGTGACCTGATGCAGCGCAGGGGAGTAGTACGGACGCGCAAGAACCCCCTCAGATTGCAGAGAAGCAAGAGTGTCGTCCCGGCTGTGCGGCCATGCGTCAAGGAGCTCCACGACGATCTGGCGGTAGGAGGGTCGAGTTTGGGGATCGTAAGCTACGAGACGCAACCCGTCGAGGTGTTGAATCCCCCTGCGATACTCCTCGTAGTTCTCGTAGTGCTGAGGGATCTGTTCTTCGATATGGTCGAGGCACGCCAGCGCATAGGCGGCGTGGACTTCGTTGAGCTTGGCGTTCATACCCAATATTGCAATGTTGTCGTAGCCGTTGAACCCGAAGGCGCTTGTGAGACGGATACGTTCAGCGAGGGCAGAGTCGTTTGTCGTCACGTATCCACCTTCCATGCCGCTAAGAAGCTTGGAGGCATGCAAAGAGAACACCTCGGCGTTCCCGAAACCACCGATTCTCCGTCCGGCCAGTATCTCGTAGGGGGACTCCACCGCATCGAACAGGAGCGGTATCTCCTTGTCCGAGGACAGTTTGATTAGACCAGCCACGTCGCACGTGTTGACCATTGGATGGACGCCGAGGATGAGTGCGACGTCGTCGTCAACCATTTGTGCCGTCAGTTCCGCTGTCATTGCCAAGCTGGCCGGATCTACATCGCAAAACCTCGGGATGAAACCTGCCCACGCCACTGCGTCACTCATGCGCCTGTAGGTGAGTGACGGAAGTATAACGTGACGTCGGCCTGGACGTGCGCACGTCACGACGGCAAGCACTATCCCCCAGAATCCGCTGGAGACAGCGACGCAGTGCTCGACCTCATGGAAGTCGGCGAGGCGACGCTCCAACGTCTGAACGAGTGGACCTCGATTGGTGTAGCGCCTGGCGTCGTGGAATACCTTCGAGTAGGCAAGGAAATCGTCGAAGTGCACCTCCGGCAGGTTTGACGCTGAGATCGGCGGGTCGAACATGGGTTTCAGAGAAGGAATTCTGTTGAGTAACCCCGTACGCGGCTCTTCGGGCATGACGGAAATATCGGTAGGGCAACGCTTTTCCTAAAGCCTCCTGCGACCACGTGAGCCTCAAGGCCGGATGTAGAGGAGCCGATACCAATCTTGGCGCACCGCCAGGATGGCGAGCCGATGGGGCCACGGACGGTCCATACAGTTCCGAACCCCGCAACGCTCGATCCGAGGTCCCTTTGCGCAGCCGTACTGGTCTCATAGGAGTTCCCGCCGCAGTCATCGCCATCGTGGTGATGCTGGTGGTGCCGATGCCGAGCATCGTTCTAGACGTGCTCATCAGCGCCAACATCTCTGCAGCGGTGATCATCTTGTTGATGACGATGCACGTGAAGAAGCCCCTTGAGTTCTCGGTGTTCCCCTCGATCCTGCTGGTAGCGACCCTTTTCCGCTTGGCGCTCAACGTTTCAGCCACGCGACTGGTGTTGCTTCACGGCTATGCGGGTGCGGTCATCTCGTCGTTCGGAAACTTTGTGGTCGGCGGCCAGATCGTCGTCGGCCTCGTCGTGTTTCTGATCCTCATTGTCATCCAGTTCGTCGTTGTGACCAATGGGGCGGGCAGGGTTGCGGAGGTCGCCGCACGTTTCACCCTCGACGCAATGCCAGGCAAGCAGATGGCTATCGACGCGGACCTCAACTCGGGTGTCATCGATCAGGCAGAGGCGGGCAGGCGGCGGCGAGAGATCGCCGACGAAGCCGACTTCTACGGCGCTATGGACGGAGCCTCAAAGTTCGTCCGAGGCGACGCCATTGCCGCCATCGTGATCACAGCTATCAACCTCATCGGCGGTTTGAGCGTCGGGATCGTCCAGAAGCACCTGCCTCTCAGCGAAGCGGTGCACCGCTACAGCCTTCTCAGCGTCGGCGACGGTCTAGTGTCGCAGATCCCGGCGCTGCTCCTGTCGATCTCCACCGGTCTGATCGTCACAAGAGCAGCGACAGACGAGGACGACTTCGGCTCCGACGTGATCTCGCAAGTCCTCCGCCAGCATCGTGCGATCACCGTCGCGGCGGGGGCGATGGGCATTCTTGGCATCGTCCCGGGTCTCCCACATTTCGCTTTTCTCGCTGTCGCGTTCGTATTGTTCCTGCTCTCGAGGAGGGCCAGCGCATCGGTTCGTGAGTCCGCAGGCGCAGTGGAATCCGGCGCGCCGGCTGTAATAGACCCTGACAGTCCCCAGGCGTTGGCTGCCGACATGAAGGTAGAACCGCTGGAGTTGGAGATCGGCACCAACCTGATAGACCTCGTCGACACCACCAGGGGCGGCGACCTGCTCGAACGCGTCAAGGGCCTTCGACGCAAACTGGCCTTGGAGCGAGGGATGATCATCCCCTCGGTCCGAACCCGCGACAACGTTACGTTGGAGCCCGACAGCTACTCGATCCGGATCAACGGTGTAGAAGCCGCCGCCGGAAGCGCCCCACCGGGAAGGTTCCTCGCAATCGGCGAGGGGCTCGAGTTAGTTCCGGGTGAGCCGTGCACCGAACCAGTCTTCGGGCTTGCCGCGAAGTGGGTTCCGAGTGAAGCGCGCCAGCAGGCACTCGTCGCCGGCGCAACCGTCATTGATCGATCGTCGGTCATCACGACCCACCTCGGGGAGATATGCGTCCGCTACGCTGGAAGACTCCTGTCGGCACAGCAGGTGCGCCAGCTACTCGACCGTTTGAAAGCGACCGACCCGGCGATCCTAGACGAGATGGCGACAGCGCAGCTGACCCTCACCGATGTCCACCGGGTGCTTTGTTCTCTTCTAGATGAGGGCGTCGCCATCCGCGATCTGGTGCGCATCCTCGAAGCGGTCACCGTGAAAGCCCGGGTGAGCCGCGACCCAGAAGGCCTGCTCGAAGCCGCGCGCCAGGTTCTCGGGCCGGCGATCACTGCGCAACACGCTAAAGACGGCACCGTCGCAGCCATAACACTCGATGCGCTACTCGAACGTCAACTTCTAGAGGCGGTGCGTAGCAGCGACCAGGGTCCGTATCTCGCGGTCGACGCCCAGCTCGCCGAGGCCCTGGTGCGTGAAGTCCAAGCGATGGCTACGCAGGTCGAAGAGACAGGCCGCGATGCCGTCCTCGTTTGCGCCAGCCGCCTTCGACTTCCCTTACAGCAACTGACGGCGGTCGGTGCGCGGCGGGTCACAGTTCTTTCGGTAAACGAGCTCGGGCCTCAGGTCCGCGTGGAGAGAGTAGGAGTGGTGAATGTCACTGCAGCGCCAGTTTGAGGGTCCTGACGTGCGGGTTCTTCTCGAGAAGATCCGCTCCGAGTACGGGAACGACCCGACGATCTCGCGTGCCGAGACCTTCAGGTCCGGCGGGTTCCTCGGGTTGTTCCAGCGCGAACAGTTCCGCCTAGTAGTCGACACCCCAGACGGGGGTGCTTCCAAGGCGGCAAGTCGCGTCGTTCCAGTACCGGACGGCCGTCCGCAGGCGAAGCGTCGCAAGACGGGAAAGCACTTCGCTGTGCCATCTCCTCGAAGTGAGCTGCCGCAGTCAAAGCCCGTCCCCGAGACTCCCGCATCCAAAGGCCGACCCATTGATCTCTTCGCGGACGTCGCAGACTCGACGCAGGACGAGAACCACGTTGCCGGCATCCAAGCTCCCACCGGCGAGGACCGGGACGCTCCTGCCATCGGAGGCCCAGACGCCGCCAAGGCACTCGGCATCGGCAAGGCGCCGGACGAGAACCCGTCGTTCGAGGCGGTTCTGAGCCGGGTGGCTCACATTGCGGGCGCGCCACCTGCGCCGGCCAAACTACCGCTGGAGAGTCGTGCCGTCGAGGCAGCTCCGAGCGCTCGTCCTGTCGCTGTTGGCGACCCAGCAATCGAGATGGCAGAGCCGCAAGCGCTATACATCGGCTACGAAGCCGACGATAAGGATGTCCTCGGTTCGGAGCTGTTCGTTCCGACCTGTCTGTCGGTCGAGGACCTAGCCGACCTCGACGACTCGCCGGGTGCCCGCGACACATTGAACCGTGACGCAGGTGACTTATCGCTTCCTGTCGCTTCGATCCTGCGCGGCGAACTTCTCGACGTCGGCTTCGACCCGCAGTCGGCGACACGGGTGGAAAACGCTGTCAGTGCCGGAGCCAGCACGCTTGTGGCGCTGACAACACTCCTCGAGGCGATGCCGAGCCCGTCGAGCATCCCGAGACGTCCCGGATCGCTGATCGCCGTGATCGGCGCCGGCGACCGAGCGACGGCTGAAGCAGCTCGAATCGCCGCCGAGATAGATTCCGACCCGTCACTGATCGGCATCGCACGCCCCCAACAGGGTGGTACTCCGGTGAAAGAAGAGCTGCTGATCAGCGACGCTGCTGACGCCATGGAGTTCGGACCGAGCCTCCGGCGCGGCCGGGTCGGTATCGTGGCCGTCGACTCACCGACCGGAGCCACGTCGACGGTCTGGGCACGCCACGTGCTAGCCGCCCTTAGGCCGACGCTGGTGATCGGCGTCGTTGACGCCATGTACAAGACCGAGGACATAGCCAGGTGGGCACAAGCTCTCGACGGGCTGGATACGATCGTCGTCGACAGGGTCGAGTCGACCTCCTCGCCGGCACGTGTGCTCAGTCTCGACATACCGGTCCTTCGAATCGGGGACTTTCCGTCTACACCGCAAAGGTGGGTGGCGGCGATCGCAGACCTGCTGAGCGATGACTGCAAGGACCTCGGCCGGCCGAAGCTGTCGGTGATTTCAAGCACGGACATCGATCCTCCGGGCGAGGCCGCCACTAACGGTGCCCTTGCAGCCGAGAAGAGCACCGGGTCGTCCGCCGGAGGGGACGAAGGCACCGCCGCCGCTCGACGAAGGCAGCTCCGCCCTATCGTGTGGCCGCAGTTCGTTCCTGCCGCGCAGGAGAATACTGAGACGCGCTCAGCCCTGCGATGAGCGTCCGGCACCCCGAGCTCGTCATTGCCGGGGCGGTGTTGGTCAGTCTTCCAATGGTGTCCGGAATCCTCAACGGCGACATCGGCACTGTCGCCGCCGGCGAACGCTTCCTGGTAGCGCTGGTCGGCTGCTGGATCCTCGGCTCAGTCCTCAGCTGGGTGACCACCACCTATTCGCATCAGTCGCGCCGAGCCGAGCTGACGCGCCTGACGCAGCGGCCCGGGATCACCGGACCGACCGATTACGGCCCCACCGCAGCCTCTACCGAAGACAGCCCGTGACGGGGGTTTCTGCACCGGACGCGGCTTTCGTCCCTATGGGGTATCTCAAGCCGTTTCTGGGGTCCACCGAGAATCCGGGAGCGCCTCCGCCCGCGGAAGCGCCCCTCAGGAGGACCTCGGATGATAGTGCTTACACATTTCGGCAACGGGAACCGCATAGCGGTGAACGTCGACCTGATCGAGAAGGTAGAGGAGACTCCTGACACCGTCATAACTCTCGTCAACGGGACTCGCTACCTGGTACAAGAGACCCTGGATCAGATCATCGACGAGATGGTAGAGGTTAAGGCGCGTGTTCTGCGCTTGGCGAACAGCGCACCCGGACCCGGCGAAGGCAAGCGACTCCGCCTGGTCAAATCAGATTCGGACATCGACGAGCACACCGAGGAACCCTATCGTCCCGGGGTCGAACCTCGATGAAGGCCAGCCTCGACCGGTTGACCCCGATGGCAGTCGGGGGAGCGCTGGCATGCGTGTTTCTTGCCATGATCCTCGACGGCTCCAACCCTGCCGTGCTCTTTATGCCGGCGCCGCTGATCCTGGTCTTCGGTGGCACGCTCGCGGTCGGAGCCGCCGGCTTCATGAAGCGCGACGTCAAGGAGATCAAGTCGATCCTAATGTCGGCGTTCGGTGTCCCTGACCCCAACACGGGGGAAGATATCGAGAAGATCTTCCAGTTCGCGTCGATAGCGCGTAAGGAGGGGCTGCTCGCCCTCGAAGCCGCATCAAAGGACATCACCGACCCTTTTCTGCGCCAGTGCGTCCAGCTTGCGGTCGACGGGACAGATCCCGAGGAGATGCAGGACATTCTGGAGGGCGAGATTGCGGCGACGGAGCAGCACCACAAGATCGGCGCGAAGTTCTTCCAGGACCTGGGAGGTTTCTCACCAACCCTCGGCATCATCGGCACGGTCGTCGGTCTGATCCACGTACTGCAGAACCTCAACAACCCTTCGACTATCGGCGCCGCTATCGGATCTGCATTCACGGCGACACTCTGGGGTGTCATGGCAGCAAACGTCTTCTGGCTGCCTATTTCGAACAAGCTCAAGCGGGCTTCGCAGGTGGAAGTCTCGCGCAAACGCATGATCGTCGACGGAATGCTCGCTGTCCAGGCCGGGAGCAGCCCCCGCATGATCAAAGCCCGCATGGAGTCTCATCTCCCCCCGGGCACCAGGGATGAGGCGCTAGCGGCATGACCAAGCGCGGTCGCCACGAAGGCCACGAAGAGGAGGTCGAGAACGGCGAGCGATGGCTGCTCACCTACGCCGACATGATCACCCTCCTGCTCGCACTGTTCATCGTTCTGTTCGCTATCTCGTCGATCAACCAGAAGAAATTCCTGGCGCTGGCTTTGGGCCTGAAGCAGAGCTTCGACCCTAAACCGGGCGTTCTGACAAACGGTTCCGGGCTGCTCCAAAATGCAAGCCTCACCCAAACCGCCGGGAGCCAGTACAAGTCGATCGTCCCGAACCCGCTCGGGCCGACGACTACGACGACCACACTGCCGCCGCCGCCGTCGTCGGGCACCGTCCCTAAAGCGTCTTTGGTGGCACTGCAGGCGCAGATCAACAACGCTCTCGTCCGCCAAGGCCTCCAAGGCGACGTGAGCCTGAGCCAGCAGACACGTGGACTAGTGGTGCAGGTGCTGGCGGACAAGGTCTTCTTCGCTTCGGACTCAGCCAACCTTGGGCCGGCCGGCACGCAGGTCATAGACGCCGTCGCCTCGGTTCTAAGGAGCGACCCTTACCACATTGACGTCGAGGGCTACACGGACAACCAGCCCATCGTCGGTGGTGTCTTCACCTCGAACGAGGAGCTGTCAGCGGTGAGAGCAGTCAACGTGGTGCTGCGCCTGGAGAAGACCGACGGGATCGCCTCCTCCCGTCTGTCGGCGACAGGCTACGGCTCGACGCGGCCGGTGGCGCCGAACACGACTCCAGCGAACATGGCGCTCAACCGCCGCATAGATATCGTAGTCCTATCTTCTACAGGGAGCCAACCATGAGCGCCACAGCCGAATCGGTCAAGTCGAAGTCCAAAACAGCCGAGACAGTCGAGGAAGCACCGAAGAAATCCAAGAAAAAGTTGTTCCTGATAATTGGGTTGGTCGTGCTGCTGATCGGAGGTTACGAAGCAAAAAGCATCCTGATGAAGACAGTTTACAAGCCAGGGCAGGCGGTCCCAGCCGGCAAGATCTTTCCACTTGACCAGCTGACCGTCAACCTCTCCGACGGTCACCTTGTACAAGTGTCGATATCGCTGCAACTAACTGCTGTAGCGGTCCCGACGACGATCTCGAACGATCAGCCACGTATCGAGAACTCGGTGATCCAGATCCTCGGTGAGCAGACCTACCAGGGTTTGCTGGCTCCGGCGCAACGCCAGGCGGTCCAGACCGCAATATTGAAGCAGTGCCAGAAAATTACCGGGACGGTCGACGGAGCAGCCGAGCAGGTGAGCGCCGTTTACTACACCGGGTTCGTGATCCAATGAGATAGTTGTCAGCGAGGAGCAGCATTGAACGAGCAATCGAGGCACGGTCAAGACGACGACTGCTCTGATCTACTCAACTGCTTGGACCAGGAGCAGCGTGCTCTCGAGCAGCTGCTCTTCAAGCTTCGTGAACAACACCTGATCCTCTCTGCGGGCGAGCAGCGCTGGCTTTCAGCGTGCACCTCCGAAGTAGAAGAGGCGGTAAGAGAGCTCACCCGGGTGGGACATGTGCGTGAAGGCACTGCAGGGAAAGTCCACGCCGCTCACCAACTGCCCCAAGGATCGACTTTGAGCGACCTTGCGGATCGCGTTGAGGACGAGCTTGCGGGCCAGCATCTCCGCCAGCGCCAAATGGCTCTCCGCAACGTCCTCGACCAGGTGCGGCGCTGCTCACGCCAGAACAGACAGCTCCTCGCCAGCGGACTTGCCGCAACGAACGACGCCCTAGCGCTGCTCGGAGCGAAGCCGACCTACGACGCGTCCGGAGCATTCCGCCAGGACGGTCTGGGCGCCCTACGCTCGTACGACTTCAAGGCCTAGAGGTCATGGGTAATCTCGGTCTGGCAATCGCCGCATCGGGCATCGACGCTGCACAGACGGCGATGGACACCATCGCTCAGAACCTTTCGAACACAAACACCCCCGGTTACATCGCTGAGACCGCCAACATTTCGGCGATAGCATCCGGTGATCCTCTCGGAATAGGCGGCGGCGCGACCGTTGGTTCTGTCACTCAAAACAGCGACAGCCTCCTCGCCGCTAACGCCGCACAGACTTCAGCCAACGCAGCGCAGAGCACAGCTCTCCAGCAGGTGCTTCAGCAGGCCCAGCTAGCGTTCGGGAACCCGTCGTCGACTACCGGGGTAGGGCCCGACCTGTCGACCTTCTGGCAGTCGTGGGATCAGCTGGCCGCGAATCCGAGCAGCTCAGCAGGCCGCCAGGGCGTCGTCGACTCCGCCCAGGTTGTCGTTAGCGATCTACAACAGGCGTCAAGTCAAATAAGCACGGTTACAGCCAACGCCTCCTCACAGCTGGCAGGGACGATTACGCAGGCGAACACCCTGCTCAGCCAGGTGGCGGCGCTCAACTCACAGGTCACGGCCCAAGGTGCAACCGGCTCGTCGGTGTCCGCTTTGGTCGACCAGCGCAACCAGATCTTGACACAACTCTCGTCACAAATAGGCGCCACGTCGAGGACGGGATCGTCCGGCGCGATCGATGTCAGCGTCGGGGGCATCACACTCGTTCAGGGTAACTGGTCGGACACGCTCACCCTGCAGGGCTCCGGTTCGTCCACCCAGGTCGTAGCTCAAAGCACCCACAGCGTTTTGAACGCCGCGTCCGGGTCGGCGGCAGGCTTACTCGCTGCGGTCAACTTGTACCTGCCGTCCTACCAGTCGCAGGTCGACACAGTCGCCAACAACTTGGCGACCGTGGTCAACACCCAGCTCGCAGCCGGCTTCACCTCTTCAGGCACTGCAGGTCCGCCCCTGTTCACCGGTTCCGGCGCGGCGGGCCTCACCGTCAATCCCGCCGTCGCGGCCAACCCGGCGCTGATAGCCACCTCGGCTAGCGCGAGTCTGCCCGCGGCAACCAACGACGGCTCGAACGCGCAGGCGCTAGCCAACCTTTACAACTCCTCGAACGGCCCGGACGCCGCCTGGCAGGCAGCGGTTGTCAACGTCGGCTCCCAAGTAAGCGAGATCAACAGCCAGGTGCAGTCGCAGACGACAACAGCAAACACTGCCCAACAGAATCTCCAGGCCGTGACAGGCGTGAATCAAAATGCTGCGCTCGTGGACCTGATGAACTTCCAGTCGACCTACCAGGCGGCCGCAAAGGTCGTTACCACGGTCGACACGGCGCTTCAGTCCCTACTTGCGGCGGTCTAAGGAGAAACCCGATGTCAGATCCTACAAATCACTTGGCCGGAGAGGAGCAGCCGTGTCTTCCAGCGTGATCACCGGTATCTCCTACACGCCGAACGTCATAGCCTCGCAGCTACTGTCAAGTCTCGACGCCAACCAGGCCCAACAGGCAACGCTCGAAGCGCAGCTTTCGACTGGGAACCTGGTGAACCAGCCGTCGGATAATCCGACGTTGGCAGGGTCGCTCCTTGCGTCAAGTTCAAGCCTTGCGCGAGCGCAGCAGTACTCGACGAACGCTTCGGACGCCACCGCATGGCTCGGTCTCGGCGCCTCGACGTTGAACTCGCTCATAAGCACCTTGCAGTCAGCGAAGCAGTCGGTCATGTCCTTGTCGGGCAACTCCCTCGCCAACCCGCAGGGGGCGGTCGCTGGGACCGCCGCGGCGCTCAATGCCACAATGCAGCAGGTCCTGTCCCTTGCCAACACCACCTACGGGAACCAGGCGATCTTCTCCGGAACCGGTAACGTCACGACCGCGTACGACTCGAACGGCAACTACGTGGGCGGCGGGACCGCACCAACCCGTACCGTGGGCCCCGGCGTTTCGGTGAGCGTCTCGGCGACAGGGCCGTCCGTGTTCGGAACCGGGAGCACCGGCCTGCTCGGACCAACCGGCGTGCTCTCGAAACTGATAGCCGACGTCAGTACCGGCACACCCGCGTCCATCAACACCGCCACCACCACCGACCTCGCTGCGCTCGACTCGGCCATCCAGAACGTGACGAACCAGGCCGCTTCGCTAGGAGCCGCTTATCAAAGTGTGCAAACGTATGCCACGCAGGCGACAAGCGTGCAGACGGCGCTGCAGACTCAGATCTCAACGCAGAACAGCGTCAACGTTGCGCAGGCCACGACAGCGTTGACGCAAGCGCAGAACTCCTACCAGGCCGGCCTATGGGCGACCTCTCAAATAGAGCTGCATTCCCTCGTATCGTACCTGTAACCGGAGAAGACCTTTGCCAGCGACTGTTGTAGATAGTGTGATCGAGATGAGCTACGACTCTGCGAGCGGACCAATGGTCCCCGGGCTCGCCGGTTTGTCGAAGCTGACGTTCGCGTCCGGGCTGCCAGGCTTCCCCGAAGTCCGGGACTTCGAGCTGTCCGTCCTCGCCGAGGATTTCCTGCCGTTCGCGAGGCTGAAATCGACAGACCAGCCGGGGGTCGGATTCACCGTCGTCGCGCCCGGCCTGCTCTATCCCGACTACAGCATCGAGATCGACGAGGAGGACCAAGAAGCACTCGGAGTGCGATCATCCGACGACGTTGTAACGATTGTGATGGTTACGGTACCGCGTCCGCCGGCCACGCCGTCCGCGAACCTGCTCGGACCGATAGTCGTCAACCGCTTCACCGGCGCTGCAGCACAGGTCGTCCAGTACCGCTCGTCGTATCGGGTCGCCGAGGCGCTGCCGGTGTGACTGTCAGGGAATCGGAGCGGGAGGATTCTGGCGTCTGAGAGCGGACAAGCCTACGAGGTCGCCTGACGGGTCGTTGAGGGCGCCCCTGTTGGCGTCCTGCATCTGGCGGTAGACCTCTTCGCGGTATATGAGAACGTGCGGCGGTGCTTCGATTCCGATCCGCACCGACTCGTTGCTCACCGATTGGACGGCGACGAGGATCTCGCCGTTGAGCAACAGCGCCGGCCTCGACCGCTTCGACAGCACGTACATGCTCGACGCGTCCCAAGCCCGGCCCCGTTTCGAGAGGATCTCCGCCACCTCTACCTCCTCGACGCGGCGAACCTCCAGGTCTTCGGGTCCCTTCACCTGTAGGCAGACGTCGTCGCCTGCCACGTATTCGACGGTGACGGTTATGTCGTGGCCGACGATGATCGACGAGTCAGGCCTTCGACTGAGAACTAGCACTTCGCCTCGCGGTTCATTCGAGAACGGTGCTTTCGGTCCTCAGCCGTATCCCGCCGACGACGTCGGCGATCAAGTTGTAAATGAGCGCCGCCAGAATATTGGCGAGTGTGCCTGCCAAGCCGAGGACGCCGCCCGCCAGCGCCGTGTATTTCGCAACAGCCGACGCATGAAGCGCGAACGCCTTCAAGCTGAACAGGCTCCGCACGGACTTGTCGATAGAGGTGACGACGCCGGTCTGGTCAGCGACCACCCACAAAAGCATCGCCGCTACAACGATCACCGCAAGAAAGACCAGATAGAGCACAACCGAAACTTTGATCACCGTGACGATACTGATGTGGCTCAGCGTAGTGCGGCGAACCTCGACAGGACCGCGACGCGACATCAGAGTCGTCGGGGCTTCAGGTTCGCTTCGAAGCTCCGCCCGCGGCTCGCGACGCGGCGAAAGCGCCGGTCGCATGGAACGGCCGGACGGCGCCGTCTCCCTGTCGGTGTTGGCGAAGCCCGACGAACCCGTCCTGAGCGATCCGTAGCCGGCAGGCACCGGGGAACCCCAACCGGTGCCGGATCCTGCCGGCCCCGCCGAGCGCACACCGGGCACCTGGCCGCGACCGCCGTCGCCTGACGAGGGGCCATTGCCGCCCAGGCCTGCGGCGGGTTCGTCCATCAGCCGGCGTCTTCCACGGCAAGAACCGGTGCCACAGATGCCACCGCCTGGCCGGAGTCCAAGGTGACTATACGCACCCCGGTGGCGTCCCGGCCTTGGCTCGAGATCTCGCGTGCGGCCATCCTCACCATAACCCCGGCCGACGACGTTACCAGTATCTCGTCGTCGAGTGAGATCATGAACGCCGCCACCACCTGGCCTCGCTGCGCCGTCAGGCGGATACCTCTTACACCGACACCGCCGCGGCCCTGACGGTTGAAATGCTGGAGCTGGGTTCGCTTTCCGAAGCCCGCCTCAGTCACGATCAGTATCGAAACGTCGTCGCGTGCAGGGTCTATCGAAACGACTTCGTCGCCGCCGCGAAGCGCCATACCCCGGACGCCTGCAGCGTCGCGGCCCATCGAGCGGACCTCTCCTTCGTCGAATCGGATCGCCATCCCCGCTCTCGACACCATGAAGATGTCGTCGCTGCCGCTCGTCACGATCACCCCCACGAGCTCGTCTCCTTCGCGGAGGTTGATCGCGATGAAACCCTCTCTGCGCGACTTGTCGTACTCGGAGAATGTCGTCTTTTTCACCTGGCCATGTTTCGTGGCGAAAAGCAGGTACTGGTCGGACGGAAACTCGCGGGTGTCGATGAGCGTCTGGATCCGCTCACCGGCGTCGAGCGGCAGCAGGTTGACTATCGCCGTGCCTCTCGCCGTGCGCTCCTTGACCGGAACCTCGAAAGCCCGGAGCCGGTAAACCTTGCCCAGGTTCGAGAAGAACAGCAGGTACGCGTGGGCTGTCGTGTGAATGACCCGTATCACGAGGTCCTCGTCTTTGAGCCTGGCTCCTTGGACACCCCGACCGCCTCGGCCCTGTGTGCGGAACTGCGACGCTGGCACCGCCTTGACGTACCCGGCACGGGTCATCGTGACGACGAGCTCCTCGTCGTCGATCAGGTCCTCGGCGGACATGTCCCCGTCGTCGAGGGTTATCTGGGCGCGCCGGGCGTCAGCGAATTGATCGCGGATCGCCGTCATCTCGGTCTTGATAACATCCCGGAGCCGGCCCTCGTCGCCGAGGATCGCCTCCAGCTCCGCCATCGTCTCACGGAGGCGAGCCAGCTCCTCGTCGAGGCGCGCGCGGCCGAGCCGGGTGAGTGTCGAGAGGGACATGTCCAAAATGTGCTCGGACTGGACCTCGCTGAACTCGAACGGCGTTCCCATGAGGGCCGTTCGCGCGGCCGGCCTGTCCGCCGACGCGCGGATCGCAGCGATGATCGCGTCGATCATGTCGAGGGCTTTGATCAAACCCTCGACGATGTGGGCTCGGTCCCTCGCCTTGCGCAGCCGGTACTGGGAACGGCGGGTTATCACGTCGACCTGGTGCGCGACGTAGGCGCTCAGCGCACCGACGAGGTTCAGGGTGCGGGGA
Source organism: Actinomycetes bacterium (assembly GCA_021808425.1). Next base: position 10,334 of record JAKBBS010000018.1, on the reverse strand, counting down.
ACCCCGTCTACCAGAGCGACCATGTTGACGCCGAAGGAAGTCTGCAGAGGCGTGTGCTTGTAAAGATTGTTGAGCACGACGTTGGCTGCCGCGTCGCGCTTGAGGTAGACGACGAGTTTCGTGTCGTCGCCGGCGCTCAGGTCGCGGATGTCGCGGATGCCATCGAGCTCCTTGGCGTTGACGAGCTCGGCGATCTTCTCCAGGATTCCCTTCGGGCTCGCCTGGTAGGGAAGTTCGCTGATGACGATCTCGTCGCCTGTGCGTCCCTCGACGATCTCCGCCTTCGCCCGCATCTTGATCGAGCCTCTGCCGGTCCGGTAGGCGTCCATGATCCCCTGACGGCCGAGGATGAGGGCCCCGGTAGGAAAATCTGGGCCCTTGACGAAGCGCATCAGCTCGTCGGCGGTAGCGTCGGGATTGTCTATCAGGTGGATAGTTGCGTCGATAACCTCGCCCAGGTTGTGGGGCGGGATGTTCGTCGCCATTCCGACTGCGATCCCCTGGCTGCCGTTGACGAGAAGGTTTGGGAACCGCGACGGAAGGACGGACGGTTCGTCTTCCTCGTTTGTGTAGTTGCGGACCATGTCGACTGTCTCCTCGTCGAGACCTTCGATCATGTGCATTGCCAGCGGCGACAGGCGGCTCTCTGTGTAGCGTTCGGCGGCAGGCGGGAAGTCGGCCGATCCGTAGTTACCGTGGAAAGCGATCAGCGGATGGCGCAGGCTGAACGGTTGAGCCATGCGTGCGAGGGCGTCGTAGATCGCAGTGTTTCCGTGCGGATGGAAACGGCTCATCGTGTCGCCGGTCACCTTCGCGCACTTCACGTGAGGCCGGTCAGGGCGGTATCCCTGCACGTGCATGTCGAAGAGAATCCGGCGGTGCACCGGTTTCAGGCCGTCACGGACATCAGGCAGGGCACGCGAGACGATGACCGACATCGCATAGTCGAGGAAGGAGCGTTCCATCTCCTCCTGGATCTCGATCGGCTCGATGCCGCTTGGTTGTTCGTCGTCTGAAGGAGGGATGGGGGGCGTGTCAGTCACGTCAGATGTCCAGGAACCTCACGTCGCCGGCGTTTGTGGAGATGAAATGCTTTCGCTGCTCCACGTCGTCGCCCATCAACTTCGAGCACACCTCGTCAGCGAGCGCCGCTTGCTCGATGTCGACGCGCAGTAGCGTCCGTTTGACCTGGTCCATAGTCGTCGAGCCGAGCTCCTGCCAGTCCATCTCGCCCAACCCCTTCAACCGATTGAACTCGGCCTTGTGGTTCGGGTGCTGCGCAAGGAAACGCTGCCGAGAAGTCTCGTCTTTCAGGTAGGCCTTCTCCTTACCGACCAGCGTCGAGAAGAGCGGCGGCTGGGCGCAGAACACGTGGCCTTCCTCGATTAGCGGGCGCATCTGGCGGAAGAAGAAGGTGAGGAGCAAGGTGCGTATGTGACTTCCGTCGACGTCCGCGTCGGCGAGGATGATCACCTTGCCGTAGCGTGCTTTTGCCACGTCGAAGTCGTCCGACAGCCCGGCGCCTACGGCGGCGATGAGCGCCTGCACCTCGTTGTTCTTCAGCATCTTGTCGATACGGGCGCGCTCTACGTTGAGAATCTTCCCTCTAATCGGCAGGATCGCCTGCGTTCGCGGGTCGCGGGCCCGGACGGCCGACCCGCCGGCGGAGTCTCCTTCGACTATGAACAGCTCCGCCTCGTGCGCGTTCTTCGTTGCGCAGTCGGTGAGCTTGCCCGGCAGTCCGGCCCCCTCCAGCGCAGATTTGCGACGCGTCGCGTCCCTCGCTTGGCGTGCGGCGACTCGTGCCCGGGCAGCCTGCAGGGCCTTCTGGACGATCTGGCGCGCCTCGGAAGGATTCTCCCCTAGCCACTCGGCAAGCTTGTCGTTGGTCGCCCGCTCGACGAGAGAACGAATCGGGACGTTGCCCAGCTTCGCTTTGGTCTGGCCCTCGAACTGCGGATCGCGAAGTTTCACCGCGACTATCGCCGTCAGGCCCTCCCGGATGTCCTCGCCTAGAAGGTTCTCCTCCTTCTCCTTTAGGAGGTTCGTAGCCCGGGCGTACTTGTTGACGACGTTGGTGAGCGCCTTTCGGAAACCCTCGACATGGGTGCCGCCCTCGCTGGTCGAGATCCCGTTCGCGTAGCCGTGTATCCCTTCGTAGAAACCCGAGTTGTACTGGAGCGAGACTTCTACGTCGCCTTCCTCGTCGCCAACCGTGAAGTACGCGACCTTCTTGAAGAGGGGTTCCTTGGAGGAGTTGATGTGGCGAACGAAGTCGATGATCCCGCCGTCGTAGCGGAACGCCGCTGACCGCTCGGTAGAGGCTCGCTCGTCCTCGAAGCGGATCTCGAGGCCTGCGTTCAAGAAGGCGTAGACCTGCAACCGTTCCTTGACAGTCTGAGCCCGCAGCTCGGTCTCGTCGAAGATCCGGCCGTCCGGCCAGAAGGCCACGGTGGTACCGGTACGCCCGCCCGGCGCTGGGCCGGTCACCTCGAGGCCTGTCTGCGCCTTGCCACCGTCGGCGAACTCCATGCGATGGCGCTGCCCGTCACGGTCTACCTCCACCACGAGACGCCTGGACAAAGCGTTGACGACAGAAACGCCTACCCCGTGGAGCCCTCCGGAGACCTTATAGCCGTCGCCGCCGAACTTGCCGCCACCGTGCAGCTTGGTAAGGGCTATCTCGACGCCCGTGAGCTTCTGTTGAGAGTTGAAGTCCGTGGGTATGCCCCGGCCGTCGTCTACGACCACGCATCCCCCGTCAGCGGTCAACGTGACGTCGATGCGCGAACAGTACCCGGCCATCGCCTCGTCGACCGAATTGTCCACGACCTCCCATACGAGGTGGTGCAGCCCTTCGGGACCGGTCGAGCCGATGTACATGCCCGGACGCTTGCGTACCGGATCGAGCCCTTCGAGGACCGTCATGTCCCTCGCGGAATAGCTCCCGGATCTGGAACGCCCGGGATTCTGTTGCACCGTCAACTGCATCGCCATGGACGCGACCTTTCGAATTCTCTGATTGGGCCATCCCGTGAGGAAGGAAACCGCAGGTCAGCAGCCCTGAATACTGCGCTTACATCCTATCAGAGGGGTGCGTCAGAGCTGCGCCGGGGTAGCCTTCCGTCTCGCTCCTCTCGCCGGACGAACACCCTCACCGACTCGACCAGGCCCGGTTCGGTTGCGGAGTTGATCGTCCTGGCGAGCTCGTCGGCCATGAAGCGCAGCTGCGAGGCCCAAGCGGGGTGGTCGACCTCGAGGACGAGCACACCGCCGTGAAGCGACCGGGGTTTCGCGTGGTCGGAGATCTCCGCACCGACAAGGCTCTCCCAGTGCGAAAAAACAGCGGCGAGGGCCGAAGGGTCCGCCATCGACCACCGCCGGGTGATGCGCGTGAGCGAGTCGGCCACAGGCACCGGTTCCTGCTGTGACCTGGGGGTCCGCGACGACCGCCATGTGCTCATGACTCCAGCCTCCCTTCCCTCGCAATGACCGTAGCGGCGGGTGTCATCCCGCTAGGAATGCTTCCAGCCGTCGTCAGTATCGTCTGGCCAGGCGGCAGCATCTCCATCAGCGCAGACGACCTCGCGTCGTCGAGCTCGGAGAACACGTCGTCCAACAAAAGGACAGGTGAAGTGCCCCTCGACTCCGTGATCAGCAGGTGCCCGGCGAGGCGCAGAGCGAGGGCGGCGGTGCGTTGCTCACCCTGGGAGGCGTGGGTTCTGGCTGGCATAGCCGAAATTCTCAAGTTCAGGTCATCCCTCTGGGGGCCTATCGTGGTGACACCGCGGCGGAGGTCTTCGTCCCTACACGCTACAAGAGCTTCGCCCAGTGCCCCGCTCCAACTGGGACAGTAAGAAACCGTAACCGTGGACTCCGATGTAGCGTCGCTCGTCCCTCCGAGAAGCCTGTAGGTACGCCCGACTATCGGGTCCAACTGCTCTGTGAGGTCATGCCTTATCGTCGCTATCACGCTGCCCACCTCGCTCAGCTTGTGATCCCAGACGTCGAGGGTTGACGCTACATCCGCCGGCAACGCCCTTCCGGGCCTCCAGCCACTCGCGAACACGGACCGCAGTAGCGAGTTACGTTGCTTGATGACCCGCTCGAGTTCGCCGAAGGTGGATGCCCTACGTCCGAGCAACGAAACGGCCAGATCGTCGATGTAGCTGCGCCGGAAGCCTGGACCCCCTTTGACGAGCTCGAGGTCGTCTGGAGCAAAGACCGTCACCAGAAGTCCGTCCGAAAGATCGCCGACTCGCCGGATTGGCTGACCTCCCATCTTGATCACGTCTCTGCCAACGCTCTTGAGCTCCGCGTCTACGTGAACCCGGCGTGCCCTCTCAGCGTTGACGATCCGGCCTCTCAGCACTGCGGAAAGAGCGCCGATTCGAAGCAGTGCGTCCGTTGGCGCGCCACGAATCGACTTGGCGGTGGCAAGGTATCCGATCGCCTCGATCAAGTTCGTCTTCCCAGACCCGTTAGAACCTCTGATAACGGTTGTCCCTACCGGAGCGGGGGACAACTCGGCTTCGAGATAGCTACGAAAGTCGACCAGAGAAAGATGCTCGACGAACAACCCCGATCTCCTTCACATCGCTCCCCGGACTGCTACGCGACGAGTATCGCGGTATCTGGAGCTCCGAAAAAATACCGTGCGTTTTGCATTCCGAGTCGTCACGGGATTCGAACGGGCATCAGAAGGTAGAGGTAGTCCTCGTTTCCGACGGGGCGCAGGGTTGCCGGCTTGAGCGCATCAAGCGTGTCCAGAGCGATCTCGTCCCCGCCGACCACCTCGACGCCTTCGATCAGGTAAGTAGGGTTGAATGCGACGGTCATCTCGGACCCCTCGTATTTCGCGTCGACCTCCTCAACCGCTGCACCCCAGTCGTTGGTCACCACTGTCAGCTCGATCGACGTCGGCCGCAAAGCTATCCGCACCGGCGTCGTAGCATCACGGGCGAGAAGCTTCACCCGCTTGATCGCGTCGAGCAGCGCCTCTCTGCCTACTACAAGCCTGTTCGGGTAGTCGGAGGGTATCAACGCCCGGTAGTTCGGAAAGTCGCCTTCTATCAACCTAGTCGTGAGGGTCACCTGGCCCACCTCGAAGGTGGCTTCGTGGTCTCCGAGGCGAAGGTTGACGACGTCGCTCGACGACGAAAGGAGACGCTGGACCTCGTTTAGCGCCCGGGAAGGAATCAGGACTCTCTGACCCTCGCGAAGAACCGATATCCCAGGAAGGTCACGCATCGCCAGCCTGTAGGAGTCCGTCGCGACAAGGCGGAGTCCCTCGCCTTCCGCTGCGATCAAAACGCCCGTCAGGATAGGACGGGTTTCTTCCGTCGACGCCGCCCTCGTTACCTGGCGCAGGGCATCGCTCAACCCTGCAATGCCGGTTACGGCAGCGTCGAGCGGCGGAGCCGGAATGCGGGGAAAGTCTGACGCTTGATGCGTCCTGACAGAGAACCTGCTTCTGCCCGACGTCAAATGCAGTTCGTCGTCTTCTGCTTCGACTGTCACGGCACCAGGTTCCAACGACCGCACGATGTCGGTTATCAACCGGGCCGGGGCGACAGAGACACCGTCCTCGACGCCGTTGACAGTCGAAGCGACGGTGATGGTGAGATCGATGTCGGTGCCTGTCACGGTCAAATGGTCCTGCTCGACTGTCATGCGTATACCACCGAGGATCGGCATCGACCCGCGCGCTGTCGTGGCGCGCCCGGCGCTGCTGACCGTGTCCAAAAAGACGTCTCTTTCACACCTGAACTTCACCGCGCCTGCCTTCCTGCTTCTGTTCTTCTAAATAGATAATTTGGGCAGGGTCAGTAGTAGGCCCTGTGGATTGTGGACAACTGTATGTCTGCGCTGCTCCGAGACCCTTTTTATTCTGGCCTGTCATCCCCATGGTTCCACAGGTTCGGAGCTGCGAGGAGGACCGTTGTGGACGAAGGCAACTTTTTCCCTATGAACTACACGGCTCCGACACACCGCGTCCCCGAACGTACCCACAGGTCAGCTTCCGCCTTTCACGCTTTGTATCAGGTCGGTGACCTGATCGAAGACGAGCCGGCTCTCCTTCATGAGACTGGCCACCTTGTCGACGGCGTGTATAACCGTGGTGTGGTCGCGCCCGCCGAACTCGCGGGCGATCGCCGGGTAGGAGAAGTCCGTCAGCTCCCGAAAGACGTACATGCTTATCTGACGAGCTCTCACGAGCGGTCGCCTCCGGCTCGGTCCGCAGATGTCCTCTACGCTGAAGCCGAACGCCGTCGAGGTCTCCTCGAGGATGAGTTTGGGGGTGATCTGGCGGGGCCTGTTTCCCTCGAGAAGGTCGGAGAGTATGTTCGTCGCCGTCTCGAGAGTTGGAGCTTGACGGTTGAGACTCGAGTAAGCCGACACTCTTATGAGGGCCCCTTCGAGCTCACGGATGTTGTCGCGCACGTTCGTCGCAATGAGCTCGAGGACCTCAGCGGGGATCGGGATCCGCTCGCTCTCGGCTTTCTTGCGAAGGATAGCCAGCCGAGTCTCGAGTTCGGGGGGCTGCACGTCGGTGGTCAGGCCCCACTCGAAGCGGCTTCTCAAGCGGTCTTCTAGCGTCGCGATCGATCTAGGGTGCCGGTCGCTTGACAAGACGATCTGCTTGGAGCTCTCGTAGAGCCAGTTGAAGGTGTGGAAAAACTCCTCCTGGAGTGACTCCTTGCCTTCCATGAACTGGATGTCGTCAACGAGCAGGACGTCGCATTCCCGGTATGCCCGTTTGAAGGTCATTTGGGTGTTGTTTCGGATGGCGTCGACGAAGTCGTTCATGAAGGTCTCGGTCGAGACGTAGCGGACCCTTTTGCCTTGGAAATTCTCGATCACGTAATGGCCGATTGCGTGCAGCAGGTGGGTCTTGCCGAGGCCGGAGTCCCCGTAGATGAAGAGCGGGTTGTAGCTCGATGCAGGGCTCTCCGCTACGCGCTGAGCGGCGGCGTGGGCGAAACGGTTGGACGAGCCGATCACGAAAGCGTCGAAGGTGTAGCGCTTGTTGAGCGAGCTCGACGTCGTCGGCGACGTTGCCGCGGCGGAAGCTGGCAGAGGGGACGCCGGAAGAGGTGGGCCGGCGTTGGCGTGGTCGAGGGGCGCCTTCGTGTCCGGTTTCACCTCGAGCTCCGCGACGTCAAAAAGCGACATATCGGCCTCCGGCGACTTGCGGACCACGATGTTGATGTGGAGGTTTCTTTTGCAGACCGTCGTGAGAGCGTTCTCGATGAGTGCGGCGAACCTCTCGTCGAGGCGGTCGCGAACGATCGAGCTCGGAGCTGAAACCGTGATGCTGCTCGTGTCGACGCTGACAGGTTCGAGACCCTCGAACCAGGTCTTCCATACGGCGTCCTTGACTTCCCGTCTGATTACCTCAGCACATTCCGTCCATAGTTGAACCGCTTCGTTCACCCGAGTTCAGCCCCTCCAAGCGCCAGTTGTCCACAGAGTTTCACACACCTTGTGGAGAACTCGACCGTTAGGGTTTCGTTCGACCTTCAAGCTCATGTAGGTCGAAACGAAACGATCTCAGGGGAAGTAGCCGGTCTCCGGCGCTCGACTGAGTCGCAACGCCCTTCGGCGACGATAGCACGGTTCGGCTGACCACGGCGCGGCGATGCTGAGCAGATCGTTGGAGCGCAGGAGTGTCACAGGGGGCTCGTAAAGTCATTGTAATGCCAGACGACAAGGCCTTTTCCACAGACAAAATCAGTTATCCACAGAGATCTCCACTGGCAACACCCAAGTTTGAGGGTCTGTTGATCCACAGGCACTATCGGTTGTGATGGTAGATCCATGGTTCAGTACCTAGATTCAGCACGCCGCAAACCTTCGGCCAGTCAAGCATCCGCTGGGGCACCCCATGCAGCGCCGACCGGCTCGCGGATCCCGCCACACAACCTCGACGCCGAAAGATCTCTGCTCGGGGCGATGCTGCTATCTCGCGACGCAATCGCAGCAGCCATGGAGACCTGCAGCTCCGAGGACTTCTACAAGCCCGCTCATGCTCATATCTTCGACGCGGTCAGTGCCCTCTACAGTTCGGGTGAGCCGGCCGACCCTGTCACGGTGGCGGACGAACTGGCGAGAGCCGGCATCCTCGACCTGTCCGGCGGGCTCACCGCCCTCCTTGCCCTGCAAGCCGACACTCCGGCCACGACTAACGCCTCGCGCTACGCCCGGATAGTCGAGGAGCATGCCCTTCTGCGCCGTCTGATAGCCGTAGCCGGGGAGATCGCAGAGATGGGCTACAGCCTTCCCGACGACGTCGTGGCTGCCATGGATAGGGCAGAGAGCCTCGTCTTCGACGTAGCAGAGCGGCGTGTGACCGACAGCCTCCGGCCGCTCAGCGAACTGCTCGCTGCAAGCATGGACCGTCTAGAACACCTTTACGACCGGGGTGAGTCGATCACCGGGGTGCCTACGGGTTTCATCGACCTTGACGAGCGGCTCTTCGGGCTTCAACCAAACGCGTTGGTAATCGTAGGAGCGCGTCCAGCTATGGGTAAATGTGTCAGTCGGGACACTCGGATCCTCGACCCGAGCACCGGCTCGCTTAGAAGTATCGAAGAGATATGCGAACGTCGCGAAGCGGTCCCGGCGCGCGCTGGCGCCGCCGCCTTCGGGAGAGTCGGCGTGCCCGGGTTGGCCGGCGCCCCGATGGGAGACGGGTGCTTCGTTCGCAGCGCCGTCGACGATTGCGAACCCGTCGTGGTGGTCAGTCTGGCTCCGAATCGGACGCTTGGCGACGCTCGCGTAGGAGCATTCGTCAACGACGGTCTCAAGCCGGTGTTCAAGGTTAGGACGAGGCTCGGGAGGCGGATCCGGACCACTGCCAGCCACCCTTTTCTCACCCGATCAGGTTGGCGCCAGTTGGCGGATCTCGCTCCGGGCGTCGAGATAGCAGTTCCAGCGACACTTCCGACGCCCGAAGGCGCCTGTGATCCTAACGGTGGCACTGTCAGTGACCCTGTCGAGTTGGCAAGCGAAGTGTCAAGGTGGGCCAGACTCGAAGGGAGTACTTCAGATCTAGGGTTGCCTGAAAGTGCGTTTGGTTTGGGCGCTGTGCAACTCAGGACCTTCCTGTCGGAGCTGGCGGATCGGGTGGTGGGACCACCGGCAGGCGAGGCGCTGAGCGGTGGGTCGAATCCGAGCCAGGAGGTCGTCGTCTTTCGGAGCTTCTCGCGTCGGGCTGCTGGCGACGTAGCGCACCTGCTTCTTCGACTCTCGCTGCTTTCCAGGGTGACCCTGCGGGGGTCGCGAGGATCCGATCGGAGCGAACCTCGATGGGAGGTCGAGCTGGTCGGTCCCGGCTCTTTGGACGGAGACGTGTACTGGGACGAGATCGTAGCCATCGTAGCTGACGGGTCGGAGCAGGTCTACGACCTCAGCGTTGCAGGAACCCACAACTTTGTTGCCGACGACATGATCGTGCACAACACGTCGTTTGCGCTCGGTATTGCGGCTCACGCCGCGGTCGAGGCGCGCGTACCTACCTTGGTCTTCTCCTTGGAGATGGGCAGGGACGAGATAACCAATAGGCTGCTCGTGTCGGAGTCGCGTGTGGACGCCAATCGGATGCGCAACGGGAAGCTGAACGAGCCTGACTGGCCGAAGATAAGTGCGGCCGTCGGCCGGCTCGGCGACGCACCACTCTTCATCGACGACAACCCGAACACGACTGTCATGGAGATCCGGGCTAAGGCGCGGCGCCTCAAAGCGCGCCAGGGCGGCCTCGGGCTCATAATTGTCGACTACCTGCAGCTGATGTCCGGCGGCTCCTACGAGAACCGCCAACTTGAAGTCTCCTCGATCAGCCGCGGGCTGAAGATACTCGCCCGCGAGCTCGAAGTCCCGGTTGTCGCACTTTCGCAGCTTTCACGCCAGCTCGAGGCGCGTGCAGACAAACGGCCTGTCCTTGCCGACCTTCGCGAGTCAGGGTCATTGGAGCAGGATGCCGACGTCGTCATGTTCCTTTATCGCGACGAGGTTTACAACCCTGAGTCGCAGGACAAGGGAACAGCCGAAGTGATTATCGCCAAACACCGAAACGGCCCGACGGGCAAGATACAGCTCGCCTTCCTGGATCACTTCACCCGGTTCGTCAACATGGCGCGCGTCTGAGCGGAAGAAGATCCCACATGCCGGGAGGCGTCAGGCGTCGCAGCGCGAGGGCGTCAAAGGGTTGGTGCTGCTGCGACGATGTTGTTGATGTGGATGTTGTCGCCTGGGACGGATCCTTGGTAGGTGGCGTCTCCGAAGGCGAACACTCCGCCGTCTGATCCGAAGAGCCAGTATCCGTGGCCGGT